>JBBIQA010000059.1:0-22259 GCA_037442565.1 Rhodospirillales bacterium | reverse complement strand
CGATGTTCCTGCTGCTGCGCCTGGCCGCCGACGATCTCGGCTATCGCCGGCTGCTGTGGAAATGCCATGCGCTGAACGCCCCGTCGCGCCGGGCCGCGGAGCGGCTGGGATTTACATACGAAGGTACGCTGCGCTCCGACCGGATCATCAAGGGACGGCAGCGCGACACGGCGTATTTTTCCATTCTGGAAGAAGAATGGCCGATTTGCCGGGACGCGCTACGCGCCTGGCTGGACCCAGCCAATTTCGCCCCGAACGGCAATGCGCTGCGCGGCCTCGGCGACATCCGCAGCGACCTGGGGCAGGCGTAGCGGACCGGAACGATGCACCGTCGTATTTCCTGACCATTGGTCTCCTTGCGGAGTACCCATGACCTGTCGTGACCATTTTCGTATTTAATCTGTTGCACTGAAGCATTTTTATGCCAGACTTCCTTCCTGAGCGTTAAATCGAGGAAGTTGGTCGATGGCAAAATATGCTTGGTTTCCCCTCGGCGGCACTACGGGCAGCTATACCTGGGACTCTGCGGGGAACTGGACCGATGGCGCCTACTGGGCGGCCGGAGGCAGCGCGGCCTTTCCCCCTGCCCACGGAACAGTACCTGGCGCGAGTGACACAGCCTACATACTGGCCGCCAATGTGCCATCAAGCGCCATCCCCTCGCAGTATCCCCGTCCCCCGTACAATGTCGGCTTGACCATCGATACCGCCCAAACCGTCGGAAGCTTGGGGATGGCGATGTACCAGCCATTCGATTTCCTGGGGTACGTTGCGACACAGCCGGTCATCAATATCGACGGCACTCATGGCGGATCGCTCGTTATCAGCGGCTCGATTGTCGACAACTTCACCTACACCTTCCCGAGTCCCGTTGGCTTACAAAGCGCCACCGGTGGCGGCAAGATCACCCTCGGTTCCTCGGCATCGCTGGAGATCGGCACAACGGTCGACGCTGGTATAACCGTCAACTTCAACGATGGCAGCAACGACAAGGTCATCCTCGACGGCGTCAGCACCGCGCTTCCCACGGCGGCCTTGGGCCAGTTCACCGGCTTCCAGGCCGGCGACATCATCAACCTGTCCAATATCGCCTTCAGCGGTGCCAGCCTTGGCACATACACCTCCGGCCACCTGACCATTCTGAGCGGCGGCGTAAAGGCAGCCGACCTGCTGATCCCCGGCCTCGCCTCGCTCAGCAGCTTCTCGCTGGCGCCAGGCGCGACCTCGGGCCTCGACATCGTCACCTGCTTCGCCGAAGGCACCCGTATCCAGACGCCCGCCGGTGAAATCGCCATCGAGGCCCTGCGCGCAGGCGATCTCGTCACCATCCGCGATCCCGCCACCGCCACGGAACATTCCCGGCCCATTCGCTGGATCGGCCGCCGCCGCATCAATTTGCGCCGCCACCGCCAGCCGGAACTGGCCAGCCCCGTCCGCATCCGCCGCGGCGCCTGCGCCGATGGCCTGCCCCGGCGCGACCTGCTGGTTTCCCCCGACCACGCCATCTTCCTCGACGGCGTGCTGATCCCCGCCCGCCTGCTGGTCAACGGCGCCACCATCGCGCAGGAAACCGATCTGCCCGCCGTGCAGTATTTCCATATCGAACTGGACAACCACGCCATCCTGCTCGCCGAGGGAATGCCGGCCGAAAGCTATCTCGACACCGGCAACCGCGCGTCATTCGAAAACGCCGGCACCCCCCTCGTTTTGCACCCGGACTTCGCGGCCAACACCGCCACCCTGACCTGGTCGCGGGATGCCTGCGCCGAACTGGCGGTCGGACCCTCCGCCGTCGAACCGATCTGGCGCCGCCTGGCCGAGCGCGCCACGGCGCTCGGCTTCCCCGCCCCTGAGGCCGCCCCGCTCCCGGCCGAAGCGGCACCCTGGCTGGAGGTCAACGGCCAAATCCTGCGCGCCACCACAATCCGTCCGGGCCATCATGTGTTCGCCCTTCCCGCGCATCTGCGCCACCATCCGCTCGCCCTGCGATCGGAGGCAGCCCGCCCGTCGGACCGCACACCCTGGCTGAACGACCGCCGCCGCCTCGGCATCGCGGTCGAACGCATCCTGTTGCACCACGAGGCCGAGGTAACCGAAATCCCGCTGGACCACCCCGCCCTGGCCGCGGGCTGGTGGCAGGCCGAGCGCGACGCCGCGCGGCTGTGGCGCTGGACGGACGGCAATTCCGCCCTGCCCGCCCTGGCAGGCGCACACATGATCGAAATCCGCACCGCCGGCGGCTCGCCCAAGCGTCCGAACATGGCGCAGGCGGCGTAGCCTTCCGCCACGAATGACGGTTGGCAGATAACCGCTCAGTTATCCAGCGCGAACGCTGCCCGCATCAGGCTGCGGGTGTATTCCTGCTCGGGACGGTCGAATATCTGGCCGGCCGTCCCGGCCTCCACCACACGGCCCTGGCGCAGCACCGCAACGCGGTGCGACAGCGCGCGCACCACCTTCAGATCGTGGCTGATGAACAGGTAGCCGAAGCCGTGGCGCTGCTGCAGGCCGCGCAACAGGTCGACGATCTGCGACTGCACGGACATGTCCAGCGCGGAGGTCGGCTCGTCCAGCACCACGAAGCGCGGCGACAGGATCAGCGCGCGGGCGATGGAGATGCGCTGGCGCTGCCCGCCGCTGAATTCGTGCGGATAGCGCAGGGCGCTGTCGGCGGGCAGGCCGACTTCCTCCAACTGCGCCGCCACCCGTCCGTCGCGCTCGGCCTTGGTCAGGCCGGACGCATGCACCGTCAGGCCCTCGGCCACGATGTCGCCCACGGTCATGCGCGGCGACAGGCTGCCATACGGATCCTGGAAAACCATCTGCATCTTGGCGCGCAGGCGGCGCAGGTCACGCCCGTTCAGCCGGGCGATGTCCTGCCCGGCGACGATGATTTTCCCGTCCACCGGCGCCAGCCGCAGGCAGGCCAGGCCGATCGTGGTCTTGCCGGAGCCGGACTCGCCCACCAGGCCCAGCGTCTCGCCTTCCCGCAGGGTCAGCGACACGCCGTCCACCGCCCTCACCTCCCCGATCGGCCGGCGCAGCACGCCGCGGCGGATGGGAAAATACACCTTGATGTCCTCGGCCCGCAGCACCTCGCCGGCATCCGGCGGAACCGGCGCTGGCGCGCCCTTCGGCACGGCGTCCAGCAGCATGCGCGTGTAGGGATGCGCGGGGGCGGCGAACACGTCGGCCACGCGGCCGGCCTCCACCACCGCGCCGTCCTTCATCACGCACAGCTTGTCGGCGTAGCGGCGGACAATGCGCAGATCATGGCTGATCAGGAGCAGCGCCAGGCCCTGCGCCTGCTTCAGCGCCGCCAGCTCGGCCAGGATCTGGCCCTGGATACTGACATCCAGCGCAGTGGTCGGCTCGTCCGCGATCAGCAGCGCGGGATCGTTGGCCAGCGCCATCGCGATCATCACCCGCTGGCGCTGCCCGCCCGATAATTGGTGCGGAAACGCGTCCAGCCGGGTTTCGGCATCGGCGAACCCGGCTCGCGCCAGTGCCGCGATCGCCGCCGCGCGCAATGCCGCGCCGGACAGCGGGCGGTGCAGCGAGATCGCCTCGGCAACCTGCCGGCCGATGCGGTGCAGCGGATTGAGGCTGGTCATCGGCTCCTGGAAGATCATGCCCGCCTTGCCGCCGCGCGCCTGGCGCAGGGACCGCTCCGGCGCGCCGATCATCGACTGGCCATCGAGGGTGATCCGCCCGCCCGGATTGCTGCCCCCGGGCGGCAACAGTTGCAGCAGCGACAGCGCGGTCAGCGACTTGCCCGAGCCGCTTTCGCCCACCAGCGCCAGCGTTTCCCCACGATCGAGCGTGAAGGATACGCCTTCCACGACGCGCCTGGATCCGAACGCGACGGCAAGGTTCTCGACCTCGACAAGGCTCATGCGGATCGTCTCATTTCACCATCCGCCGCACGTCGAACGCATCGCGCACCGCCTCGCCGACAAAGATCAGCAGCGTCAGCACCGAGCCCAGCGCGAAGAACGCGGTGATCCCCAGCCACGGTGCCTGTAGATTGTTCTTGCCCTGCGCGATCAGTTCGCCCAGCGACGGCGAGCCGGGCGGCAGGCCGAAACCCAGGAAATCCAGCGTGCTCAGCACCGTCACCGACCCCGAGAGTATGAAGGGCAGAAATGTCAGCGTCGCCACCATCGCGTTCGGCAGCACGTGGCGCCACATCACCGTCAGGTCGGAAACCCCCAGCGCCTTCGCCGCGCGCACATAGTCCAGGTTGCGCCCGCGCAGGAATTCGGCGCGCACCACGCCGGTCAGGCCCATCCAGCGGAACAGCAGCAGGAAGATCAGCAGCACCCAGAAGCTGGGCGTCAGCACGCTGCCCAGGATGATCAGCAGATAGAGCTCGGGCATGCCCGACCAGATCTCGATGAAGCGCTGGAACAGCAGATCGGTCGCGCCGCCGTAATAGCCCTGCACCGCCCCGGCGGCGACACCGATAACAGACGAAATGATCGTCAGCGTGAAACCGAACAGCACCGACAGCCGGAAGCCGTAGATCACCCGCGCCAGCACGTCTCGTGCCTGGTCGTCGGTGCCCAGCGGATTGCGCCACGAAGGCGGCGCCGGCGCGGGCACCGGCAGGTTCTTGACAATCGTATCGTACGAATAGGGCACCAGCGGCCAGACCATCCAGCCCTTCGCGTTGATCGTGCGCGCCAGATCGGGGTCGGTGTAGTCGGCCTCGGTCGGCAAAAAATCCGGCCCGAACGCATCCTCGCTGTAGTCCTGCAGCACCGGAACGAACCAGTGGCCATCGTAGCGGATCAGCAACGGGCGGTCGTTGGCGATGAACTCGGCGAACAGCGACACAAAAAACAGCACGGCGAAAATCCACAGCGACACGAAGCCGCGGCGGTTCTGCCGGAAGATGGCCAGCCGGCGGCGGGTGATGGGCGAGAGGGTCAAGGGCGGGGCTCCGACGCGGACCCCGGCAGGGGGCTCTGCCCCCTGCACCCCCGTAAGGGGACTCGTCCCCTTAACCCCATGGACTGGTTTGTTGGGGATAGGGCCATGACGTAGCCGTTGATGGGCTTCGACGGCTCGGCCCTATCCCCAACAAACCAATGTAATAGGGTCCAGGGAACGAGTTCCCTGGCGGGGTGCAGGGGCAGAGCCCCTGCTGGGGTTTGGGGCAAAGCCCCAACCTTCCTCACCGCCGGCTCTCGAAATCAATCCGCGGGTCGACCAGCGTGTACATCACGTCCCCGATGATCTGCATCACCAGGCCGAGCAGCGTGAAGATGAACAGCGTGCCGAACATCACCGGATAGTCGCGGCGGATCGCGGACTCGAACCCCAGCAGCCCCAGCCCATCCAGGGAGAAGACAATCTCCACCAGCAGGGAGGAGCTGAACACGATGCCGATAAACGCCGCCGGGAAGCCCGCCACCACCAGCAGCATCGCATTGCGGAAGATATGGCCGTAGAGCACGCGCGTTTCCCCCGCACCCTTGGCGCGCGCGGTGGTGACGTATTGCTTGCGGATTTCCTCCAGGAAGCAGTTCTTCGTCAGCATGGTCAGGCTGGCGAAGCCGCCGGCGACCAGGGCGATCGTCGGCAGCACCATGTGCCAGCCATAGTCCATGATCCGCGCCGGCCAGCTCCAGTCCGAGGCGCCGGAGCTGGTCAGGCCACGCAGCGGAAACCACTGCACGAAGGACCCGCCGGCAAACAGGATCACCAGCAGGATCGCGAACAGGAAGCCGGGGATGGCGTAGCCGATCAGCACCACGGCGGAGGAAATCAGGTCGAACCGGCTGCCGTCATGCACCGCCTTGCGGATGCCGAGGGGGATGGAGATGAGGTAGACCAGCAGCGTCGACCACAATCCGATCGAGACGGACACAGGCATTTTCTGTTCGATCAGGTGCAGCACGGTATCGTCGCGAAAGAAGCTGCGGCCGAAATCGAAACGGGCATAGCTGCCGAGCATGTCGAGGAAGCGGGTCAGCGGCGGCTTGTCGAAGCCGAACATCTTCTTGATGTCGGCCACCACCGCCGGGTCGAGCCCGCGGGCGCCGCGATAGCTGGAATCGGAGCTGGGTGCCGAGGATTCGCCGGCCCCGGCATTGGTCAGCCGCCCGGCGGTTTCGCCCTTGCCGCGCAATTCGGCGATCATCTGTTCCACCGGGCCGCCGGGGGCGAACTGCACCACGGCGAAATTGATCGCCACGATGCCGATCAGCGTCGGGATCACCAGCAGAAGGCGCCGAATGAGGTAGGCACCCACGCTAGTTACCGCCGCCGCGCGCGGCCTCCACCACGGCCGATCGGGCGGCATCCACCCACCAATCGTCCAGCACGAAACCGCTGCGGATCTGCACGGGCGGGCGGGCGAACCGGTCCCAGTACGCCAGGCGGAAGGATTGCGTGTGCCAATGCGGCACGACGTACCAGCCGTTCAGCAGGACCCGGTCCAGCGCGTGCGCGGCGGCAAGCTGCTCTTCCTTGCTGTCGACGGTGATCAGCTTGGCCACCAGCGCGTCCACCACCGGATCGCAGATGCCGACGACATTGTCGCTGCCTTCCTGCCGGCCGGACGCGCAGCTCCAATACCCCAGCTGCTCGCTGCCGGGGTTGGTGCTCTCGCCGAACACAACCACCGACATGTCGAAATCGTAGCTGTCCATCAGGCGCTGGTACTGGGCGCCATCCACGGTGCGCACCCGCACATCGATGCCGAGTTTCTTCAGATTTTCGGCATAGGGCAGCGCCACGCGTTCGAACGCCGGCTGGTCCAGCACCAGTTCGAAGGTCATCGGCTTGCCGTCGGGGCCGATCAGCCTGCGCTCGCGCACCTCGCAGCCGGCCTGCTTCAGCAGGCCGAGCGCGAAACGCAGTTCCTCGCGGTTGTTGCCGGACCCGTCGGTGACCGGCAGGCGAAACGGCTCGGTGAACAATGCGGGCGGCAATTTGTCGCGGAACGGCTCCAGCAGGGCCAGTTCGCTGCCCTCCGGCAGGCCGGAGGAAGCCAGATCGCTGTTGCTGTAATACGATAGCGTGCGGGTATAGGCGCCGTAGAACAGGTTCTTGTTGGCCCACTCGAAGTCATAGGCCCAGGCCAGGGCCTGGCGCACGCGGGCGTCCTTGAACACCGGGCGGCGGATGTTGAAGGCGAAGCCCTGCATGCCGGTGGGCAAATGGTGGCGGATCTCCTCTTTCTTCGCCAGGCCCTTCTCCAGCGCCGGGAAGTCGTAGGCGGTGGCCCATTGCTTGGCGATGTTCTCCTGGCGGAAATCGATCTGTCCGGCCTTGAACGCCTCCAGCGCCACCGTGGCGTCGCGGAAATACTCCGTGCGCATGCTGGCGAAGTTGCTCATGCCCTTGCCGGTCGGCCGGTCGCGGGCCCACCAGTCATCGACGCGCTCGTAGGAAATCGAGCGGCCGAACTCGAACTTGCCCACCCGGTACGGGCCGGAGCCGAGCGGCGGGTCGGTCAGCGGCTTGGAGAAATCCCGCCCGTCCCACCAATGTTTCGGCAGCACCGCCATCTCGCCGAGGATCAGCGGCAGTTCGCGATTGCGGGAGGTCTTGAAGTGGAACACCGCCCGCAACGGCCCCTCGACCGACACATCGGCGATATCGGCGTAGTATTGGCGGTAGAATGGACGGCCCTTCTCGCGCAGGGTGTTGAACGTCCAGGCGACGTCCTCGGCGGTGACCGGCTTGCCGTCATGGAAGTGCGCTTCCGGCCGCAGCTCGAAGGCCACCCATTTGCGGTCCGCCGGCAACTCGATCACCGCGGCCAGATGGCCATAGGCGGCGCTGGTCTCGTCGGCGGAGGCGCGCAGCAGCGTGTCGTACACCCGCGTGATGTCGGCGGCGGTGCCGCGAATGATGAAGGGGTTGAAGCTGTCGAAGGTGCCGACCGAGGACAGCACGATCTCACCGCCCTTCGGCGCGGCGGGATTCACATAGGGGAAATAGGGGAAGTCCGTCGGCAGTTTCGGCGTGCCCAGCACGGCGAACGCGTGCGCGCGGCGGATCGACTCGGTTGGCGCGCCCGCCATCCCGCCCGCCACCGGATCCGCGGCCCGCGCGGTGGTTGTGCCCGCGGCCGGCACCAGGGGCAGGGCGGCCAGAAGCTGCAGGACGTCACGGCGGGTCGGTGTCATGCGGGGCAGGCTCCTTGAGCGCCGGCATTCCTGCGCGCGGCGCGCAGGCTGCCATGTGGGGGCGGATATGCCGGTACCAAGCCTCGCCGTCACCCCGCCAGCAAGGCGATCGCCGGTTCCAGCAGCGCCGGATCGCCCACCGCCAGCGCCCGCCCGTCGCCGCCGGGGACCAGCCTGCGCCCGGACCAGTCGGTGATCCGCCCGCCCGCGCCCTCGATGACCGGGGCCAGCGCCGCCCAGTCCCAGATCTTCAGGTCGGCCTCGGCGATGATGTCGATCTGCCCCATCGCCAGCAGGCCGTAGGCATAGCAATCGCCGCCGAAGGAACTGCGCCGCGCCGCCGCCGACAATTTCTGCCAGCGCGGCAAATCGGCGCCGAGCATTTCCGGCGAGGTGAGCGAGAGTTCCGCTTGGCCCACGCCGGCGCAGCGCCTTGTGCCGGCCTGGCCGCCGAACGGACCCGTGAAGCGCGTCGGCCGGCCTGCGGCGCCGATCCAGCGCTCGCCGGTCACCGGCTGGTCGATGATCCCGAGAATCGGGGTGTCGCCGTCCATCAGCCCGATCAGGGTGCCGAATACCGGCCGCCCGGTGATGAAGGCGCGGGTGCCGTCGATCGGATCGAGCACCCAGCGCAGGCGCGCGTCCGGCCGGTCCAGGCCGAATTCCTCGCCGAGGATGCCGTGCGCGGGGAACCGCTCGGCCAGCACCGCGCGCATCGCCTGCTCGGCGGTGCGGTCGGCGATGGTGACGGGGCTGCGATCGTCCTTCAGGTCCGAATCGAGGCCTGCACGGAAGAACGGGCGGATGACGGCGCCGGCGACATCCGCGGCGGCGGCGGCGGCGGCGACCAGCCGGTCCATCTCCGCCTGGCCGATCTCCATCCGCCGCGCCTCGCGGTTACGGCAGCGGTGCTGGCGTCTTGGACAGGCTGCGCAGATAGGCGATCACGTTGGCCCGCTGCTTGTCGTTCTTGATGCCGGCGAAGGCCATGCGGGTGCCCGGCACATAGGCGGCGGGCTTGTCCAGCCAGGTGTTCAGTTCCTCGTAGGTCCAGGGGCCGGTCTTGGCCTTCATGCCGTCGGAATAGGAGAACCCTTCCATGTGGCCGTGCTTGGCGCCCACGATGCCATACAGGTTCGGACCAACGCCGGCCTTGCCGCCTTCGTCGAAGGTATGGCAGGCGCTGCACAGCTTCTTGACCAGGCCTTCGCCCGCGGCCGGATCGGCGGCGGCGAGCAGCGGGCCGATCGGCGGCAGTTCTTCCTTCTTCGGCGCCCCGCCCGCGGCCGGGGCGGCGGCTTCCTCGATCTTCAGGACGGTATGCTCGAGCGGATGAACCCGCACGATCTTGTCGCCGATCAGGCCAGTGACGAAAAAAGCGATGCCGGCGACCAGGATTGCGGCGATCGCCTTGTTGATTTGCATGCTGTCCATAGGACGGGACTTCTCCGGGCTGACGAGCGAAGGACTGATGGGCGAGGGGCTAACGAGCGAAGGGCAACGAACGGTTAACCGCCTTTAACATGGTCCGGAAGGCATTGGAAATACGCGGCGTTGCACGCGGCCCGGGGCCTACCTAATGTGCGCCGCACCATAGGCAAAGCACCCAGCGCCTTCAAGCCGTCCGGATACCGCAACCCAGTCGAGTTCTCCCGTCCCATGACTCCCATCGTCGTCATCCCCTCCCGCATGGCCTCCACAAGGCTGCCGGGCAAGCCGCTCGCCGACATCCACGGCCAGCCGATGATCGTGCACATGCTGCGCCTGGCGCAGGCGGCCGATATCGGGCCGGTGGCGATCGCCTGCGCCGAGGCGGAAATCGCCGACGCCGTGCGCGACGCCGGCGGCATCGCGGTGCTGACCGATCCGTCCCTGCCCTCCGGGTCCGATCGCGTGCATGCCGCGCTGTCGGCGCTGGACCCGCAGGGCAAGCATGACGTGGTGGTGAACCTGCAGGGCGATTTTCCGACCCTGGCGCCCGACCAGCTGCGCGCCGTGGTCACGCCGCTGTCGGACCCGCGGGCGGACATCGCCACGCTGGTGGCACCGATCCGCGACGAGGAGGAGGCCAATACCCCCTCGTTCGTGAAGGCCGCCTGCGTGTTCGAGCGCGGCCGCGCCGTGTCGCCCGCGCTGTATTTCTCCCGCGCGCCGATCCCCTGGGGGGACGGGCCGCGCTGGCACCATATCGGCATCTACGCCTATCGCCGCGCCGCGCTGGCCCGCTTCGTGTCCCTGCCCGAAAGCCCGCTGGAACGGCGCGAGAAGCTGGAACAGCTGCGCGCGCTGGAAGACGGCATGCGCATCGTCTGCGCCCGGATCGACTACGGCCCGTTCGGCGTGGACACGCCGGCCGACCTGGAGCGGGCGCGCGAGCTGCTCGATCCGCAACGCGTGAAACAGGGAATATCCGCATGAGCGGCGTCATCGCGTTCCAGGGCTACCAAGGCGCCTATTCGGACCTGGCCTGCCGGGCCGCGTTTCCCAGCATGACCACGCTGCCCTGCGAATCGTTCGAGACCGCGATGGCGGCGGTGCGAGACGGCACCGCCGAGCTGGCGATGCTGCCGTGTGAGAACAGCCTCGCGGGCCGGGTGCCGGATATCCACCATCTGCTGCCAGGCTCCGGCCTGTTCGTCGTCGGCGAGCATTTCCAGCGCGTCGAGCACTGCCTGCTCGGCATCAAGGGCGCCAGCATCGCCGGGCTGAAGCGGGCGCATTCGCACACCGTGGCGCTGGGCCAGGTGCGCAACCTGCTCAAGGAACTGCATCTGACCCCGGTGGTGGAGGCCGACACGGCCGGCTCCGCCGAACTGGTCGCGCAGTGGAACCGCCCGGAGGAGGCGGCCATCGCGTCCTCCCTGGCGGCCGAGATCTACGGGCTGGAGATCCTGCGCGCCAACGTGGAGGACGCGGCGCACAACACCACGCGCTTCTACGTCATGGCCCGGCAGGCCGCCGCACCCGACCCGAAGACGCCGAACCTGATGACCACCTTCGTCTTCCGCGTGCGCAACGTGCCGGCCGCGCTGTACAAGGCGCTCGGCGGCTTCGCCACCAACGGCGTGAACATGACGAAACTGGAGAGCTACATGCTGGCCGGCCAGTTCTCCGCCACCCAGTTTCTTTGCGACGTCGACGGT
The DNA here is from genome assembly GCA_037442565.1 of Rhodospirillales bacterium. Lineage (GTDB taxonomy): Bacteria > Pseudomonadota > Alphaproteobacteria > Acetobacterales > Acetobacteraceae > PALSA-911. Next base: position 10,972 of record JBBIQA010000059.1, on the reverse strand, counting down.
CACCCGGAACAGCCGGCGCTGCGCCGGGCGCTGGAGGAACTGCAGTTCTTTTCCACCGAGGTGCGCATCCTCGGCGTCTATCCGGCCGCGCCATTCCGGCTCGCGCAAGGCACCGCCGACTAGCCGGGGCAGGCAGGCCAAATTGCCTCCGGCCCAACCCATGCCCTACGCTCCCGGCAAAAGGACGGCGAGGGAGCGAAGAACGTGGCAGGAACCAAGGTTCGATACTCGGCTGGAAGCGGCCTGAGCGCCGGCAAACGCAAGCTGCGCCAGTGGCTGCCGGCAGCGCTTCTGGGCCTGGCGGTTTGCTGGACATCCGCGGGCCTGTCCACGCCGGCCCGCGCGGCCGACGTCACGATCGCGGTCCGCACCGACGCCGATTCGATCGACCCGCACTTCCACGTCTATGTGCCGAACCGCGCGGTCGCCCGGCACATCTTCGACGCGCTGGTCCGGTCCGGCCCGCGCGGCGAGACACTGCCGGGGCTGGCGGTATCCTGGAACGTGATCGGCGATGATCTGTGGGAATTCCACCTGCGCCCGGGCGTGAGCTTCCACGACGGCACGCCGTTTACCGCCGATGACGTGGCGTTCACCCTGGCCCGCGCGCCGAACGTGCCGAATTCGCCGTCGTCCTATGCGCAGTACACCAAGAAGATCGCGCGGGTGGAGGTGATCGATCCCCTCACGATCCGCATCCACACCAAGGGCCCGGCGCCGACCCTGCTGGTGGACCTGGAGGCGATCGCGATCCTTTCCAGGCACGCCGCCGAGGGCCGGTCGACAGCCGATTTCAACAGCGGCCGCGCCACCATCGGCACCGGTCCGTACCGGTTCATCGAATGGGTGCCGGGCAACCATTTGAAGCTGGAGCGCAACCCCAGCTATTGGGGCGGCGTGGAGCCGTGGGAGCATGTAACGATCCGCCCGATCGCCAATGACGGGGCCCGGGTGGCATCCATCCTGTCGGGTGACGTCGACATGATCGAGGGCGTGCCGGCCGCGGATCGCGACCGCATCGCGGCCGATCCCAGGCTGGCGCTGTCGGAGTGTGACGCGTTCCGCATCATCTACATCAACATGGACACCGCGCGGGACGTCTCGCCGGGCATCTCGGACGCCAATGGCGTAAAGATGGACCGCAATCCCTTGAAGGATGCGCGGGTGCGCCGGGCGATCAGTGCTGCGATCAACCGCCAGGCGCTGGTGGAACGGCTGTTGGGCGGCCAGGCGCACGCGGCGGGGCAGTTCGTGCCGCCCGATGTCGCCGGCTCCAGCCCCAACCTGCCGCCGCCGCCTTATGACCCCGATCTGGCGCGCCGGCTGCTGAAGGAAGCCGGCTGGGGCGACGGGTTCAGCGTGGTGCTGGCCTCCTCCAACGACCGCTTCCCCAAGGATGCCCAGGTGGCGCAGGCGGTCGGGCAGATGCTGGCGCGCGTCGGCATCAGGACCGACGTGCAGCCGATGCCGGCGGGGATGCTGTTCAGCCGCGGCAGCAAGCTGGAATTCAGCATGATGCTGTCCGGCTGGGTGGGCACCGGCGAGGCCTCCTCGCCCTTCACCGCGCTGATGGCGACCTATGATCCGAAGACCGGCATGGGGCCGTCCAATCGCGGCCGCTGGTCCAACGCCGAGTTCGACGCCACGCTGGGCGAGGCCTTGCGCACCCTGGACGACACGAAGCGCAACGCCCTGTACGGCCGGGCAGCGGAGATCGCGGTCGCCGACATGGGCGTGATTCCGGTTTATTTCACCGTCAACACCTGGGCGACGCGCCGCGACCTGACCTATGCGGCACGCGGCGACGAGACCTCCCTGGCGATGGGGCTGCGGCCGGCTAGGTGACCGCTGCCGGCACGGCCAGATGCGTGACGGGTTGGCCCGTCACGGCGACGATCGCGTCCGCGACCAGCCGCCGGTGGCAGGTGCGGTGGTCGCGCTCGAAGCACAGCAGGCAGCATCGTTCGCCCCGGGCGAGTTCGATCGCGTGCGCCAGTTCCGCCTGGGCGCGGTCGGACTTCAGGTGCTCGGCGTAGATCGCCTCCATCTTCGCCGGGTTGCCCGCGCGCACCGCCTGCCGCCCTTCCTTCGGCGTGCCCAGGCCCTGCAGATGCAGATAGCCGATGCCCGCATCCTGCAGCCCCGCCGCCAGCTTCGTCTTGGAAAACCCCGGCTTGCGGGAGGAAGCGACGGCGCGGACATCGATCAGCAGCTTCACCCGGGACGCGCGCAGCAGGGCCAGCACCTCCGCGCTGGTGGTGCCCTCGTAGCCGATGGTCAGGAGTTCCGGTGCGCTCATCGCGGCCGCCATCGTGCCGCTTTCCGCCCGCCCAGGCCAGCGGAATCCCCCATCGGCCGCCCTGCCCTTGACGCGACCGCCCGCGGGCTGGGACCGTGACAGTGGAAAAAACACGGGAGACGCCACCAACCATGACCGCGCAGCCGCGCCCGTTGGAGCCGTTCCGGATCGTCGAGGTGAATGCACCGGACGCGCCGGTCATGACACGCCTGGCAACCGCCATGGCCGGCAAGATCGCCGCCGACCTCGGCGCCAGCGTGATCAAGATCGAGCCCGCCTGCGGCGATCCGTTGCGCTTCCTGCCGCCGTTCCTGGCGAACGGGGAAGCGACCGAACGCAGCGCGCTGTTCCAGTTCCTCAACACCTCCAAGCGCTCGGCGGCCACGGATCGCGCCGATTTGCGGGCGCGGCTCGTGGCCGCGGCCGACGCGGTGATCACCGACGATGCCGCGCTGATCGGCGATGCGCCGCGCGTGCGCGTGCTGGTCAGCCCGATGGCGGACCGGCAATTCCCCTCGCCGCCGATCGAGCAGATCGACATCCTGGCGATGAGCGGGCTGATGGACATCGTCGGCGAACCGGACGGCCCGCCGATGAAGCTCGGCGGGCATCAATGCGCCTACACCGCCGGCCTTGCCGCCTTCACCGGCATGGTGGCGGCGCTGGCCAACGCCGGTATTGCCGAGATCGTCGATGTCTCCATCCTGGATGTCGCGCTGTGGACCAACTGGAAGACGTTTGCCGACCGGCTGTATTCGGGCCGGGCGCCGACCCGGCCCGGCACGGCCGGGGAGTTCCAGGTGCTGGCCTGCGCCGACGGGCATGCCGCCTTCGTCTACACGGAAAAGGACTGGCCGATCCTGGTGCGCCTGTTCGCGGATGCCGGGCTGGACGCGGCGGAATTCGCCACCCGCCCGCAGCGCCAGGCGGCTGGGGCGGCGATCAACGCCAGGATCGCCCCCTGGTTCGCCGCGCGCACAAGGGCCGAGATCTATGCACAGGCCAAGGCCGCCGGCGTGCCGCTGTCGGCGGTGTGGCGGCTGTCGGATCTGGCCGCCGATCCGCAGTACATCGCGCAGCAATTCTTCGCCGACATCGCCCACCCCATGCACGGGACGCTGCGCTTTCCCACCCTGCCGCTGCTCTGGAACGGCGCTCGCTTCGCCCCCGCCCCGGCGCCTGAATTGGCACAAGCGCTCGCCGCCGCGCATGACTGAGCCCCCTCGCCCGCTGGCCGGCATTCGCGTCCTCGATCTCGGCATGATCACCGCCGGTGCGTCAGCCTCGGCCTTGCTCGCCGATCTCGGAGCCGATGTGATGAAGGTCGAGGCTGGCTCCGCGATCGACCTGTTCCGCACCTGGGATGGCCGCGCCCCCGGCACCGATTGGTGGAACCGATCCCGCTTCTTCCGCTTCACCAATCGCAACAAGCGCGGCCTGGGGATCGACCTGAAATCGCCCGATGGCCGCGCGCTGTTCCTGCGCCTGGTCGCACAGGCCGACGTGGTGCTGGAGAATTTCCGCCGCGGCGTGCTGGAACGGCTGAACCTGACCTTCGCGGATCTGCTCGCCGCCAATCCTCGCATCATCCTGGCTTCCATCACCAGCCAGGGCGAGAACGGGCCGGACCGCGCCGCCCCATCCTATGGTTCCACGCTGGATGCAACGTCCGGTCTCGCTTCCATCAGCGGCGCGGCGGATGGCATGCCGGCGATCTCCGGCATCGCGCTGAACTATCCCGACCAGATCGTTTCCATCTTCGCCGCCGGCGTGGTGGCGGCCGCGGTGCTGCAAACCCGGCGCACCGGCCGGGGCGTTCACCTGGACATCCCGCAGCGCGAGCTCGCCAGCTTCCTGATCGGCGAACGCATCCTGGCCGGCGACGAAGCCAGGCTGGGCAATGGCGACGATACCGGCGCGATGCAGGATTGTGTGCGCAGCGCCGACGGCATCTGGATCGCGCTGCGCGCCGACGCAAGCACCGAGGAACGGGTGCCGGAACCGCTGGAAGCCTGGGCCGGCGTGCGCAAGGCGCAGGAGGTGATCGCCAGACTGGCCGAGCGCGGCATCCGCGCGACGGCGGTCGCCGACGGCAACGCCATGCACGACGCCGTCACGTCCACGCCGGGCAACGCGTTCGCGCGCGATCCCGGCGGCGATTGGGCGAAGGGCTTCCCATTCCAGTTCCGTGCCAATCCGCTGAGCGTTGCCCGCCCGGCGCCCGCCCTGGGCGAGCACACCGGCGAAATCCTGCGCGACATGCTGGGCCTGAGCGAGGCCGAAATCGCGGCATTGGAAACCAGCGGCGCCACCGCCGTGCTGCCGAACGCCTGATCCCGTGGGAGCCTGACCGATGAAAGCCATGATCTGCCGCGAGTGGGGCCCGCCGGGCAGCCTTGTGCTTGCCGACCTGCCGAGCCAATCGCTCGGCCCGGGCCAGGTACGCGTGCGCGTGCGCGCCGCCGGCCTGAACTTCGCCGATACGCTGCAGATCGCCGGGAAGTATCAGGTGAGACCGCCGCTGCCCTTTACCCCCGGCCTGGAGATCTGCGGCGAGGTCCTGGAGATCGGCCCCGGTGTCGCCAAACCCTTCCGCATCGGCCAGCGCGTGCTCGGGTTCCTGCGCTTCGGCGGCGGCTATGCCGACGAGGTCGTGGCGAACGCGAACTGCCTGCTGCCGGTGCATGACGGGCTCGGGGATATCGAGGCCGGCGCGTTCCCCTCCGTCTATGGCACGTCCTATTACGCGCTGACCTGGCGCGGCAAGCTGAGGCCGGGCGAGACCCTGCTGGTGCTGGGTGCGGCCGGCGGCGTGGGCCTGGCGGCTGTGGAGATCGGCAAGCAGCTTGGCGCCCGCGTCATCGCCGCCGCGGGCGGGGCGGAGAAATGCGCTCTGACGCTCGAATACGGCGCCGACCACGCCATCGACTACACCCGCGAGAGCATCCGCGACCAGGTGCGCGAGATCACCGGTGGCGCCGGCGCGGACGTGGTCTACGACCCGGTCGGCGGCGACGCCTTCGATCAGGCGATCCGCGCGGTGGCCTGGGGCGCGCGCATGCTGGTGATCGGCTTCGCCGCCGGCCGCATCCAGTCGGTGCCGGCGAACCTGATCCTGGTGAAGAACATCGCCGTCACCGGCGTGGTGTTCGGCGCGCAGAACGAACGTGACCCGCAGATCGGCGGCAGTTTCATCGGCGAGATGCTGCGCTGGCACGCCGCCGGCAGGCTGCGCCCGCGCGTCTCCCGAACCTTTCCGCTGACCGAGGCGCCCGCCGCGCTCGAGGCCCTGCTGTCGCGGCGCTATCCCGGCAAGATCGTGCTGATCCCGTGAGACGCATCCAAGCCACCGAACTCGACCTCCGCGAGTTCATCCGCCCTGGCGACCGCATCGTCTGGGGCCAGGCGACCGGTGAGCCGCTGACCCTGACCGAGGCACTGGTGGCGCAGCGCCACGCCATCGGCCCGGTATCGGTGTTCCTCGGCTCCTGCTTTTCCGACACTCTGCGCCCCGAGCACGCCGACAGGATCCGCTTCCGCAGCTTCGGCCCGATGGGCACCTCCCGCATGCTGGCCAAGGCCGGCGTGCTGGATATCGTTCCGGTGCATTTCGGCCAGATCTACCGCTACATCCAGGACGGCCAGATCGGTTGCGACGTCGCCTTCGTGCAGCTCAGCCCGCCCGGCCCGGATGGGCGGCACAGCTTCGGCCTCAGCAACGACTATACCCAGACCCTGATCGCCACCGCCCGCGTGGTGCTCGCGGAAGTGAACGAGCAGATACCGTGGACGCATAACGAGGGCGCGGTCGACCTCGGCCGCATCACCGCCATCGTGGAAACCTCCCGCCCGCCGATCCAGCTGGCGCCGACGCGGATCGGCGCCACCGAGCAGGCCATCGCGGTCAATGTCGCGCGCTATATCGAGGACGGCTCGGTGCTGCAGATGGGCGTCGGCGCGATCCCGGAAGCGGTGATGCAGGGGATCGCCGACCGGCGCGATCTCGGCCTGCATTCCGGCATGGTCGGCGACAGCCTGGTCGGGCTGGTCGAGCGCGGGATCCTGACGAACGCCACCAAGCCGATCGACACCGGCATCTCCGTCGCCGGCGTGCTGCTGGGCACGGAGCGGCTGTACCGCTTCGCCGATCGCAATCCGGCGCTGCTGCTGCGCCCGTCCTGGCATACGCACTCCGGCGACGTGCTGCGCATTCCCAGGCTGGTCAGCATCAACACCGCGCTGGAAGTGGACCTCACCGGCCAGGTCAACGCCGAAGCCGCCGGCGACGACCTGCTCGGCGCCGTCGGCGGCCAGCCGGATCTGGTACGTGCCGGGCATCGCGCCCCCGGCGGGCACGCCATCATCGCCCTGCCCAGCACCGCCCGCGGCGGCCGGACCAGCCGCATCTGCAAGGCGCTGAACGGCCCCGTGACCACGCCGCGCAGCGACGTGGACGTGATCGTCACCGAATACGGCGCCGCCGACCTGCGCGGCCTGAGCCTGACCGAGCGCGCCCGCGCGCTAACCGCCATCGCGCATCCCGAACACCGGGATGCACTTGCCTAACGATTGACGTTGCCGCCATCCACGGTGACGACCGTGCCGCTGGTATAGGCGGACCGGCTGGATGCCAGGAACACCACGGCGTCCGCCACCTCGCGCGAGGTGCCCATGCGCCCGAACGGCAGGTTGCGGCTGGCCAGTGCCTCGCGCCAGCGGTCCGGCGTGCCGAATTGCGTGCGGCTCCAGGTCTGCAGCATCGTGACCGCGCGGTCGGTCTCCGTCAGGCCGGGATTGACCGCGACCACGCGCACGTTGTGATCCGGCGAGCGCCCGCCCAGGGCGCGGGAAAAGCCCATCAGGGCGATGTTGCCGCTGGCACCGAGGATGTAGTTCGCATCCATCTTCTCGCCGCCGGTGCCGATCACGTTGATGATCACGCCGCCCCGCCGCGCCTTCATGCGCGTATAGAAGGCGCGGGTCATGTTGATGTAGCCGAACACCTTCAGGTCCCAGGAGGCGCGCCAGGTGGCGTCGTCGATGTCCTCCAGCGCGCCGGCGGGATTGGATCCGGCATTGTTCACCAGGATGTCGTTGTCGCCACAGGATTCCACCAGCCGGGCACGGTCCTCGGGCCTGGACAGATCGGCAGGGAAGGTGCGCACGTTCACCTGGTGCGCCGAGCGGATCTTCTGGGCCGCCTCTGCAAGCACCGCCGGATCGCGTGCCGCCATGTCCACGTGGCAGCCCTCCTCGGCGAGCACTTCCGCCACCGCGTAGCCGATGCCCTTGCTGGCGCCGGTGATCAGCGCGCGCTTGCCTCTCAGGCCAAGATCCATGGTCGTTTCTCCCGCTACATTCCCAGATAGGCGGCGCGCACCGCGTCGCTCTTTTCCAGATCCCGCGCGAAGCCGCGCATGACGATGGCGCCATTTTCCAGCACATAGGCGTCCTCGGACAGCCGCAGCGCCATGTGTGCGTTCTGCTCGACCAGCAGCACGTCCACGCCGCTCTGGCTGATCGTGCGGATGATCGTGCCGATCGTCTGCACGATCGCCGGCGCCAAACCGATCGTGGGTTCGTCCAGCAGCAGCAGCTTCGGACCCGACATCAGCGCGCGGCCGATCGCCACCATCTGCTGCTGCCCGCCGGACAGGGTCATGGCGCGGGCATCGAGGCGTTCCTGCAAGGCCGGAAAATACTCCAGCACCCGGTCGAAATCCGTCCGGATCGCCGCTGGATCGGTGCGGCGATAGGCACCGATTTCGAGGTTCTCGCGCACGCTCATGGTCGGGAACAGCCGGCGCCCCTCGGGAACCAGGGAAATTCCAGCGGCGACGATCTGGTCCACAGGCCGATTCGTGAGGTCTTCCGCCCCGAAGCGAACCCGGCCCGCATCCACGCCCTTCAGCCCGGTGATGCCCTTCAGGATCGTGGTCTTGCCGGCGCCGTTGGAGCCGATCAGGGTGGCGATCCGGCCGCGATAGACAATCAGGTCGATGCCGCTGACCGCACGCACCGAGCCATAGCTGACGCCCACGCCCGAGAGTTCCAGGACCGGTTCGCCGGTCATTCCCCATCCCCCAGATAGGCGCGGATCACGTCTGGGTTGTTGCGGATTTCCTCCGGCGTGCCCTCGGCCAGCTTCTGGCCGTAATTCAGCACGGCGATCCGGTCGCAGATACGCATCACCGCGCGCATGTTGTGATCCACCAACAGGATGGTCGTTTCATATTCGCCACGGATACGGCCGATGACGTCCAGCGCCGCCGCCGCCTCGGTGGAGTTCAGGCCGGTCAACGGCTCATCCAGGCACAGCAGCTTCGGGCGCGCCGCGAACGCGATGGCGATGGACAGCATGCGCTGCAAGCCGTGCGGCAGGCTGCCGGCGATGGCGTGCAGCAATCCGCCGAGACCCAGCAGCTCCGCGGTTTCCCGTACCCGCTTCTCCCGCCCGGCATTGTCGCGCACGGCGCGCAAGGCGCCGATCAGGATGTTGTCGTGCACGGTCATCTCGCGCAGCAGGCTGCCGTGCTGGAAGGTGCGCACCAGGCCGCGCCGGCTGATCGCGGCGGCCGACAGGCCGGTGATGTCCTCGCCGAGGAAGATCAGTTTCCCGGTCGTGGGCTTGTAGAAGCCGCTGATCACGTTGAACGTGGTGCTCTTGCCAGCGCCGTTGGGGCCGATCAGGCCCATCACATCACCGGGAAAAATCTCGAAACTGAAATCGTTCACCGCAAGGATGCCGCCGAAGCGGCGCGATATCGCCTGGGCGATGAGCAGCGGCGCGGTCATGTGCGCGCTCGGGAAAACAGCCGCAGCAGCCGCCCGGCGCCGCCCAGCAACCCGTCCGGCAGCACCAGCATGGAAGCGACGATCGCGCCGCCGAACAGGATGTGCTCCATCGAGCCCATGCCCTGCAGCATCTGCGCCAGGACCGTCAGCAGCGTCGCACCGATCACCGCGCCCATCACGTTCGCGTCGCCGCCGATCTTGATATAGGCCAGGGCGAACACCGGAACGAGATAACTGAAATCGCCGGGACTGATCACGTTGTAGATATGCGCATGCAGCGATCCGGCGATACCGACCGAGAACGAGGCGATCACCAGGCAGACCAGCTTGATCCGCACCACGTCGATCCCGACCGTCTCCACCACCGCGTCGTTGTTCTGGATCGCCCGGAATACCTTGCCGAGATTGGACTGCTCGCACAGATACATCATCAGGATCAGCCCGCCGCACAGCACGACGGTCAGGACCGACATCCAGGGGTCCAGCACCTGCGGCGGAAAGATGCCGATGATACCGGAATTGCCGCCCAGCCAGTCCACCCGCGTGTAGATCAGGCGGACCACCTCGGTGAACGCGAAGCTGATCAGCATGAAATATGGCCCCTTGGTGCGCAACGTCACCAGGCCGAACCCGGTGCTGATCACCACCGCCAGGACGCCGCCGGCCAGCAGCGCCAGAGGAAACGGCACGCCCCATTTCGTCGTGCAGATCGCACCGACATAGGCGCCCATGCCGTAGAAGGCACCGGTGCCGATATTGGTTTCCCCGACCAGCAGCATGAACCGTAGCCCGACCGCGAGCACCGCGTTCAGCGCCGTCCACATCAGCAGGTGCTGGGTGTACTCGTCGTCGCCCAGCAGCGCGAACGCCAGCACGCCGGCGGCTGCCAGCGCCGTGATGATTTGTCCTGCCCTAGCGCTCCGCATGACCCAGGATCCCCTGCGGCCGCACCAGCAAGAACGCCATCACCAGCACGAACATCGCGATCGTCGCGTAGGAAGAATCCAGGAAGTATCCCGCGAAGCTCTCGACAGCGGCGATCAGGAAGCCGCCCAGGATGGCGCCGGGAATACTGCCCAGGCCACCGATGATGATGATGATGAACGCCTTGGACAGATAATCGTTGCCCAAAGACGGACTGATCGCCGTCAATGGCGCGATCAGCCCGCCGGCGATCGCCGCCATGCCCGAGCCGATCATGAAGCCATAGAACGAAATGCGCCGGTAGCGGATGCCCTGCAGCATCGCCGCCTCCCGGTCCTCCGCCACCGCCCGCAACGCCTGGCCGAGCCTGGTGCGGTTGACCAGCTGATACAGCCCGAAGGTCGCCGCCAGCGCGATGCCGCAGATCGCCAGGCGCTGGGTCTCCAATGCGCCGCCCAGGATGGAAACCTGCCCGGTCAGCAGCTTCGGCACCACTCTCGGCGCGCCGGTGAATATCCAGAGATAGATGCCCTCCAGCAGCAGCAGCAAACCCACCGACAGGATGAAGGAGCCGATCAGATCCCGCAGATACCGCTCGAACCCGACGAAATACAGCACCACCCCAAGGGCCGCCACGGTCAGCAACGCCAATCCGAAGCAGACGAAATAATCCACCCAGGCGGGAAAGCCGAACCGCGCGGTGAACTCCGGCATCGTCACCGCGATCATCAGCGCCGCCAGCGTGAAGAACTGGCCGTGCGCGAAGTTGATGACTTTCATCACGCCGAAGACCAGCGTCAGCCCAAGCGCGAACAACACATAAACCGCCCCGATCTGCAGCGTATCCACCAGCAGCTGCGCGATCAGCCCCATGCGGAGGGGCCAGTGTTGGGGGTAGAAGGAAGGAAGCAAGGCCAGGGGCTCTGCCCCTGGACCCCGCCAAAGGGCTCGCCC
>JBBIQA010000058.1:9577-22533 GCA_037442565.1 Rhodospirillales bacterium | reverse complement strand
GGCACGTCGCAATCATGCGGGCCCTCGTAATTGCCCCAGCACACATGCAGCCGCACCCGGTCGCGCGGTATGTTCACCAGCGCCCGGTTGATGGTGCCGACCACGCGTTCGACGAATGCCAGGAACTCCGGCAGCGGCTTGTCCTGGTAGGTCATGTGCCGTTCCATCGCCAGATCCGGCGCGTCGATCTGCAACAGGAAGCCGTGCCGCACGATGGCCTCGTATTCCACTCGCAGTGCCTCGCCCAGCGCGTCCAGATAGGCCTGCTCGCTGTCGTAGAACGCGTTCAGCATCGCCGCGGCGATGATGCCGGGGGAGGGGGCGGTGAAGAACGGTTCCACGAACCCGTTTGGTTGCGCATCCAGGCAGGCGCGGAAATCGTCGCACTCGGCCTCCACCAGGGCGCGGTCCAGGTATTTCACCTCCCCGATCGCCTGCGGCACGGTGGCGGTGTTGCTGACCGAAACGGTGGAGGCATAGGAAGCGGCCTGCTGGGCGCGGAACCCGGCGTATTTCGCCACGTCGGCGAAGATGCGCCGGTTCCAGGCGCCGCCGAAGCCGCTCATGCGATGGCGGACATACAGGAAGAACGCCTCGCGCTGCTGCTCGCCGTTGTTGCCGATATCGATGCCGGAGGCGATCTGCTGCGGCACCACCCAGTTCAGCGCCTGCTTGCCCAGCGCCGCAAGCGCCGCCTCGTCCACCTTTTTCCCGGCGGCGCGGTCGGCGTACATCTGCGTCAGTTCCTTCGGCCGCGGCAGGCTGCCGCAATGCGTCGTCAGAATCCGGTCGCGCGAGTGCAGCATGATTTCCCCCCAGAGGCTTCGTTGAGGGAATGCTTCAGTCTGGCTAGGACGCTGTCAATGCCGCACACTGCGCGGATCGGAACCAGCCGCCGGAGTGCCACCGCCATGAGCCGCATCGCCTACGTCAATGGACGCTATCTGCCGCAGCGCGAAGCCAGCGTGAACATCGAGGATCGCGGCTACCAGTTCGGCGACGGCATCTACGAGGTGGTGCACCTGTACCAGAACCACTTCATTGACGAGGATCTGCACCTGGCCCGCCTGGAACGCAGCCTGCGCGAGATCGACCTGCCGATGCCGATGAGCCGCCAGGCCCTGGTCCACGTCCTGCACGAGGTCGCCCGCCGCAACCGTGTCAGTGACGGGCTGCTCTACATGCAGGTGACCCGGGGCGTCTCCCGCCGCGATCACGCGTTCCCCGCCAAGCCGGTCCCGCCCGCGGTCGTGGTGACCATCCGCCGCATCCCGCCTTATCCCGAGGACATCACCAAATGGCAGGCCAGCGCGATCACCCAGCCGGATTTGCGCTGGGCCCGATGCGACATCAAGTCGGTCGGCCTGCTGCCGAATGTGCTGGCCCGCCAGGCTGCGAAACAACAGGGCGCGATCGAGGCGATCCTGATCGACGACAAGGGCATGGTGACCGAGGGCGCCGCCACCAGCTTCTGGATCGTCGACGCCAACGGCGTCCTGCGCACCCGCTTCCTGGACCACGCCATCCTCCCCGGCTGCACCCGCGGCGCGCTGGCGGCGCTGATGCGGGAAGCCGGCATCGCGTTCTCCGAGACCGCCTTCAGCGAACAGGAAATGCGCCACGCCAGGGAAGCCTTCCTCACCAGCGCCACCAGCTTCGTCAAGCCGATCACCCGGATCGACGGCAAGCCGGTCGGCACCGGCGAGGTCGGACCCATCACGCGCCGCCTGTTCGACCTGTTCGCCCGGCATGTGAAGGGCGATCTACGCAACGCCGCCTGAATTTGGACAAGCCGGGACAAGCAACAACCGGCCATAAACGGGAAGGAAGTATTCAATGAATTCATCGCCCGATCCGGACAGGGATGCCCGGACCGCCCTTCGCCGGATCGGCCCCGACCCGGCCAACTGGGTCCCGGACCGTCCGGGCATCGATCAAAACATCGCCATCATCGGTGGCGGCCAGACCGGCTGCGCGCTGGCCTTTGCGCTGCGCCGGGCGGGGATCGGCAAGGTCACCGTGCTGGAAGCGGCGCCGAACCAGGAACGCACGGGCATCTGGCTGAACGCCGCCCGGATGAACATGCTGCGCACGCCGAAGGGCCTACCGGGGCCGGAACTCAGCATTCCCGAACTGAGCTTTCAGGGCTGGTACGAGGCCCGCCATGGGCAGGACGCCTATGACGCCATCGAGCGCATCCAGCGCACCGACTGGGCGGAATATTTGAGCTGGTTCAAGAATTTCCTCGGGATCGCACCGCGCTACAGCACGCGCGTGAACCGGATCGAGCCGGCCGGCGATCATTTCCGCGTGCATCTGGAAACACCGGAGGGCGCTACGACGGAAACGGCGCGCAAGATCATTCTGGCCACCGGCTTCCGTGGCGGCGGCGGCAAGTTTATTCCGGACGTGCTGACGAAGAACCTGCCGCCCAGCCGCTACGCGCATACCGAGGACGTGATCGATTTCCCCGCCCTGCGCGGCAAGACCATCGGCGTCATCGGTGCGGCGGCCTCCGCCTTCGATGCGGCCGGCGTGGCGCTGGAACACGGCGCGGCCGCCGTCCACCTGTTCTGCCGCCGTGAAACGGTCGCGGCGACCCCGGTCATCGGCGCGCGCTTCTTCGCCGGCGCCATCGACAACTACCATAGCCTGCCAGACGCCGACCGCTGGCTCCATGCGGTCCGCTTCTTCCGTGCCGGCTCCATGCCCACAACGGATGCGATCGAGCGGGCGGTGAAATTCCCAAATTTTCACCTGCATCTGGCCGCACCCTGGACCAACGCAACGGAGCGCGACGGCCAGGCCGAAACCAGCATCGGCGACATGACCTATCGGCTGGATTACCTGATCGCCGGCACCGGCTATGCCGGTGACCTGGCGGCGCGTGCGGAATTGCGGGATTTCGACGGCCAGATCCTTCGCTGGCGCGACCGCTACACGCCGCCGGCCGGCGAGCAGGACGAGGCGCTTGGGGCGTATCCCTATCTGGGGGCGGGGCACGAACTGATCGAGAAGACCCCAAGCGCCGCGCCGATGCTGCGGCACATTCACGTCCAGAACCCGTCTGGCTTCGTCAGCTTCGGGCTGCCGATCGGCGATGTGCCCTGCATGAAGCGCGACATTCCGGTAATCACCGCCCGCATCAGCGCCGATCTATTCGCGGCCGATTTGCCCGTGCTGCGCAAGCGCATGGTGAGTGACGTTCCCCCCAGTTTCACTGACGAAATCTATCGCGCCGCGGTCCGGTAGGTGGCCCGGCGTCGGCGGAGCGGAAGACCAGTGCGGCTTGGTTATATAGTGGCACTTGGGTCTTGGGCTTCATGTCAGGTGCAGCAAGCGATGGGATGACCTTTGCATCCCATCCTTGCCGGGGAGGCGGGTCAGCTCGCCAGGGCGGTATCGAAATACCCCTGGTAACCGTACAGCCCCACCGCGCCGCCGGTGTGGAGGAACACCACGGTCTGGTCCTTGCCGATCTCGCCCTTGCGGATCAGGTCGATCAGCCCGGCCATGCCCTTGCCGGAATAGACCGGGTCCAGCAGCACGCCTTCCATCTGCGCCAGCATCGTCACCGCTTCGGCCATGCCCGGCGTCGGGATGCCGTAACCATCGCCGACATAGTTGCAATTCGCCTCCACCGCCGACCGGGCGATGCCGCCGCGCACGCCGCAATACTCGGCGGTGGCCTCGGCCAGCTTGTGCACGTTCGCCTCCTGCCGGTCCTTCGGCGCCCGCACGCCGATCCCCAGCACGCGCACGCCGGAGTTGACCCCCTCCAGCCCCACCACCAGCCCGGCCTGGGTGCCGGCGCTGCCGGTGGCATGCACCACCAGGTCGATCTTCAGGCCCATCTCGTCGGCCTGCTGCATCAGTTCCTGCGCACAGCCGACATAGCCCAGCGCGCCGACACGGTTGGAGCCGCCGCCGGGAATGACATACGGCTTCGCTCCGCCGGCCCGCAGCTTTTCCGCCGTGGCCTCGATTTCCGCCTGCATGTCGGTGCCGCCTGGCCGGTACTCCAGCTTCGCGTCGAACAGCCGGTCCAGCAGCACATTGCCGCTGGCCAGGTAGTCGCGGTCGTTGGTGTCGATCCGGTGCTCCAGAAGCGCGGTGCATTTCAGCCCGAATTTCGCCGCCACCGCCGCGGTCTGGCGCACATGGTTGGACTGCACCGCGCCCTGCGTCACCAGATGGTCCGCCCCCTGCGCCAGCGCCTCGCCCACAAGGAACTCCAGTTTCCGGACTTTGTTTCCCCCTGTCGCCACCACGGTGCAATCATCGCGCTTGATCCAGATCTCCGGCCCGCCGAGGTGGCGCGTCAGGTTGGTCAGCTTCTCCAGCGGGGTGGGGGCAGGGAACAGCCGGACGCGGGGAAAGCGGGCGAGATGCATGAAACGCTCCTGAAGGCGGGAAGGGGCTGTAATGTCCTCCATCCCGGCGCGTCCGACAATCACAGGGCTTCGTGGGGTGACATCGTCCCCCCGGCACCCCAGATTGTCAGCAAAGCAGGGAGACACACATGCCTATAATCCGCCGTCGGGGATGGGAGATCCCGGAAAGCCAGGTAACGCCGGAAGCCCTGGTGCTGAACCGCCGCGGCCTGATCGCCGGCGCCGCCGCTTTGTCGATCGGCGGTCTCGCCTTTCCGGCCCGCGCCGAGACCGCGCCCGCGCCCCAGCTTCCCGGTGGCGCCGGCCCGCTCAATCCGAAATACCAGCCGGGCCGGGAGATGTCGCTGGAGAAGGACGCCACCACCTACAACAACTATTATGAATTCAGCGAAAGCAAGAATTTGTGGCGCTCGGCCCAGGCGCTGAAAACCCGGCCCTGGACGGTGAAGATCGGGGGCATGGTCAAGCAAGCCCGCACGATCGACATCGACGACCTGCTCAAGCAGGTCACCCTGGAGGAACGCATCTACCGCCACCGCTGCGTCGAGCGTTGGGCAATGACCGTGCCCTGGACCGGCTTCCCGGTCAGCCAACTGCTGAAGATCGCCGAACCGCTGGGCTCGGCCAAATACCTCGTCTTCACCACCGACGCGGACACCAAGGCGATGCCGGGGCTGAGTTCGACGTGGTATCCCTGGCCCTATATGGAGGGCATCACCATGGAGGAAGCCGCCAACGACATGGCGTTCCTGTCCACCGGCCTGTTCGGCAAGCCGCTGCCGCCGCAGAACGGCGCGCCGCTGCGCCTGACCCTGCCCTGGAAATACGGGTTCAAGTCGGCGAAGGCGATCGTTTCCATTAATTTCACCGACAAGCGGCCGAAAACCTTCTGGTCGGAAATCCTGCCGGACGAATACGGCTTCTGGGCCAACGTCAATCCGGCCGTGCCGCATCCCCGCTGGAGCCAGGCGGAGGAAACCTTACTTGGCTCTGGAAAAACCGTGCCCACCCAGATCTATAATGGCTATGCTCCGTTCGTGGCCAGCCTGTACGACAACCTGAAGAACGAAAAGCTGTTCATGTGATGATGTCGAGTTAACGGTGTGATGTGACTGGACAACGCAGCCTGATCATCCTGTCCGCCGTGCTGCTGGTTGTGGCCTTCGCCCTGGCCACCGCCGGGCAGATCGACGCGCCGCTGGATGATCTGCTCGCCCGGATCGACCCGGCGCTGGCCACCAGGCTGCGGGCCGCGTTGCCCGACTGGATGGCGGACCGGGTCGTGTTGCCGCTGCTGGTCCGCCCGGCCTGGCTTGTCCCCTTGGGGCTTGGCCTGCTCTGTGCGGGCGGGGCGCTGACCTTCCCGGCGCACAAGTCGATCGGGCGCACCCGGCTGCACTAATTCCCCCTGCTGCAATCATTCGATCGATAGGATGCCGGACATTCAGGACCTTGCCCTGGCGGGAACACGCCAACCCCCCGCCCTTGCGGTGGTTGTCGGCGCCACCGGCGGCATCGGCAGCGCGCTGCTGGCCCAGCTGACGGCCAGCGAGGGTATCGGCCAGGCGATCGGCCTGAGCCGCGGCAGCCTGCCCGCACTGGAACTGACATCCGAAGACAGCATTGCGGCGGCCGCGCGCCATGTGGCCGGGCTGGACGGGGAACTGCGCCTGCTGATCGATGCCACCGGGTTCCTGCATGGCGGTGGTTTCAGCCCGGAGAAGAATCTGCGGCAGCTCGACCCCGCCCATCTGGCTCAGTCCTTCGCGATCAACGCGATCGGGCCGGCGTTGCTGATGAAGCATTTCCTGCCCCTGCTTCCCCGCGAGGGCAAGTCGGTCTTTGCCACGCTCTCCGCCAAGGTCGGCAGCATCGGCGACAACCAGCTGGGCGGCTGGTACGGCTACCGGGCGTCCAAGGCCGCGCTCAACCAGTTTGTCCGCAGCGCGGCCATCGAACTGCGCCGCCGCCAGCCGGAGGCCATCTGCGTGGCGCTGCATCCGGGCACCGTCGGCACGGACCTGTCATCGCCGTTCGCCAAGGCCGGATTGGATGTGCAGACGCCGGCGGTGGCGGCGGAGCGCCTGTTGCGGGTCATTGGCAATCTGACGCCGGCCGACAGCGGCGGTTTCCTCGACTATCGCGGCCAGACCTTGCCCTGGTAACGCTTCACGGGTGAAGCGATCCCCCGTCAGTCAAACCCCAACAGCCGCCGGGCGGTACGGATAACGTCCTGCGCGGCATCGGTTAGATTGTATTCCTCCAGGCCGTTCAGCGCCACGAACCGGGCGCGCGTGACATCCCCGCCCGGCCGCGGATCGCCATGCTCCCAGCGGGCGGCATAGTCGATGATCGTGTAGTGGTAGTGGATCTGCCCGGCCTCGTCGTGCCGGATGGAATCGAAACAGGCCGCCAGGGTCAATTCCCCGACCTCCAGGCCGGTCTCCTCCTCCAGTTCCCGGCGCGCCGCCGCCTCGCAGGTCTCGCCCAGCTCCTGGGCGCCGCCCGGCAGGCTCCAGGACCCCATGTTGGGCGGCTTGCCCCGTTGGATCAGCAGCACCGCGTCCCGCTTCAAAACCACCACACCGATGCCGACGATGGGACGTGAGGGATACTCCCGGTCGGTCATGGCTTCGCGGGCGTCGGGACGGACGGCTTGGCTTCTTCCTTCGGCGGCACTTTCAGATCCTCCAGCGTCGGCAGCAATGTCCGCTCCTTCCAGCTGCTGAGCTGAAATTCCCAGCCGTCCAGCCGGGCCGCCAGCGCCCGCACATCCGCCTTGATCGCCGCGGGACCGGAGGCGGCGATGCGCGCCCACAAATTCTTGCCATCCTTGAACAATGTCACGCGCAAGGTCAGTCCGTCGATGGCGGTGAACACCGACGTGCCGAGCGGCGCCGGGGCGGGCTCGCGCGCGCGGCGGACATCGAGCAGGGTCAAATTGTCCAGCGCGCGGCTGACATCGTCCAGCCGATAGGCCTCCAGCGGCGGATGCTCGGCAGGCGCGCTGAGCAACATCTTCTCGCCGTCGCGGGTCAGCTCCAGCTGCTCGCTGCCCCGTGTCACCGCCACGCTCATGATCCGCGCCGGCGCGATGCTCACTATGTCGCGATCGATCAACGTCTGCGGATCGGCGCTCACCTCCAGCTTCCCTTCCGCCAGCCACGACTGGTTCTGGTCGGGGCGGCGCACATACACGCTTTCGGGAACATCGCCCTGGGTGCGCACCCGCCGGTGTCCCAGCACGATGGCGGCGAGCGGCTTGCCGCTGCCGTCCAGCACGCGCAGCAGGTTGGACGTGCCGTTCGGCGCCATCGGGTCCTCCACCCCCAGCCGGGCGAACTGGGTGGGATCGCCGGTGCGCGGCTCCATCAGCCGCAACTCGGTCAGCCCGGTCAGGATGCCGCGCAGGACGCTGGTCTGAACCGGATACAGGTCACGATCCGCCAAACCCCAGCCCGCATCGGGGCCATCGCCGCGCCGCGCGATCACCAGCGTCTTGCCCTGGTGGACAATCTCCACTTTCGCCGCCTGCGCCAGACGGCCCGCGAGGCCGGGAAACGCCAGGCGGCCGATTTCCGCCGAATTCAGCTCCGCCGGCGCCTGGCCAGGGCCGAAATACCAGCCCCCCGCAAGCGACAGCACACCCAGCAGAACCAGAACGATGAGGCCGCGGTTGCTCATGATCTCGCCCTCACGATCTGGCCCTCATGATCTGGCCTGGGCGCGCCGGCGCCGCCGCGCCACGCCCATCACGATGGCCACCAGGGTCAGCAGGGCAGGGACCAGCACGATGTCCGCCAGCTTCAGCCGGGTCTTCAGGGCGGAGATGCCGCGGTTCAATTCCAGATGGACCAGCCGCAGCTTCTGGCGGGTATCGGCGATTTCCCCCCGCGCGGCATCGATCGCGGCGCGCTGCTCGGCGGTGATCGTCGCCTGCACCTGCGTGTCGCCTGTCAGGCTATCTCCCGCGGGTCCAGCTGCCGGCATGCCGGTGCGCAGGTCGCGCAGCTTCTTTTCGGTGGCGTCCAGATGCTTCTGCAGGTCCTTCTCGGACTGGCGGAATTTCGCTTCCGCCTCTGACTGCATTTTCTGCACCACGTCGAACGGACGAATGCTGTCACCACGGGATCGCAGCCCGATCAACGCATCCCCACCGGCCAGCGTATCGACCAGATTGGCGACGAAGGCGCCGTTGTCGCTGAATGGTGTCGCCTGGGTCTGGCCGAAGAAATCCTGCTGCTGCACCCAGAAGCGGTCCGCCAGCAGATCCGCGTCCGCGATCACGACCAGATTGGCGGGCTTGGCCGTCTCGCCGACATACGCGGGGAAATCGGCCGGGCGGGTCTGTCCCTTTGCGAGCTTCGGCGGATTATCGAACGCGCTGTGCAATTGGCCGCGCACCCGTGCCGCGATCACCCTTTCGCCGCCCTGCGGCTTGAAATCGGCCAGGATCTCGGCGGGCTTGGGCTCGGCCAGCTTGTCCACCGCGATCAGGCCGGAGCGCGGGCTGCTCTTCAGCAGCGGGATGAACTCGATCGCCGCCCCCGGCTTCTTCGTCAGCGCCCCGGCGGAGGCGACCGTCACCTGCGTCAGGTCGGCGGTGGCCGGATCGTCGCGCTGGATGCCGTCGCGGATGTTGAACCAGGGCAGATAATCCGTGGTCTGCATCCGCTCCCCGCTGCCCGAGCGCACGCGCCAGGCGCCGGTGGGATCGCCGACGACGAAGTGCGGGTCGTAACCGATCCCCCAGCGGTCCAGCAGCCGGGCGATCGTTTCCTCGCTGTCGGCCGGCGGCATTCCCGGCTCGGGCGGCAGGCTGTCGGTGCGCGGATCGATCATCACCATCAGCCGCCCGCCGCGCATGACGAACTGGTCGATGGCGTAGAGCGCGGTGTCGGGCAGCTTCTTCCCGGCGGCCACCAGCAGCACGTCCACATCGGCCGGGATCACCTGCACATCCGGCCCGATTTCCCGTACCTGGTTGGTCTGGCGCAGCGTCAGCATGGAGGCAAACGGCCGCCCGGCCGCCGGATCGTGCATCATCATAGCCCGGGGGTCGCCGTCCAGCGGCAGCGCCGAGATCACCCCGACCACCGGGCGCTTCGGGTTGGACAGCTCATAGATCAGCCGCGTCAGGTCGTATTCCAGGAAGCGCTCGCGGTCGGGCTGGAAGAACCCGATCGTGCGCTCGTCATCCAGCAGATTGGTGCCGACCAGGCCGAAATAGACCTGCTCGCCGCCCTGATCCAGCGGCACGCCCTGCAGACCGTAGGCCAGCGCGCGGTCCTCCACCTCGCTGAACGGCTCGGGATCGTAGAACTCGAGCTTCAGCTTGCCGCCGGCGGCCGCGGCGTATTCCGCCAGCATCTCGCGCACATGATCCGACAGCGTGCCGTACGCCGGCACCGCGCCGCCGAGTTTGCGCGAATAGAACAGCCGCAGCGTGACCGGTTCCTTGAGGCCGGCGAGGATCTCCCGCGTGCCCGGCGACAGAGTGTAGAGGTGCTGCTCCGTCAGATCGATCCGCCGGTCGGCCAGGCGCTGGCCGGCAAACATGTTCACGCCAATGACGATGGCGCCAACGGCAAGGATCGCGATCAGAGCGCGCAGGACACGGTGCCGCATCGTCCTAATCCGCCTTGCGGAGATCGACGATCACCGCGTTCGCGAACAACCAGAAGCCGATGAAGCTGGCGAAATAGACAATGTCGGGCAGGCCGATCACCCCGCGGGTGAAGTCCTGATACCGCTCCAGCACCCCGACCCGGCGCAGCACGTCCGCGACCGTCGGGGCGGACTGGCGCAGGAAATCGCCGACCACCGGGGAGGCGGCGAGCGCGAACAGAAAGCACAGGCTTACCGCCAGCACGAAGGCGATCACCTGGTTCCTGGTCAGCGCCGACATCGCCGAGCCCACCGCCAGGAAGCTGCCCGCCACCAGCAACGCGCCCAGATACCCCGCCGCGATCACCCCGTTGTCCGGGCGGCCCAGCACGTTCACGGTGATGATGAACGGAAAGGTCAGCGCCAGCGCGATGGCGCAGAACGCCCAGGCGGCGAGAAACTTTCCGAGCACAGCCTGGAACTGCGTCACCGGCAAGGTCAGCAGCAGCTCGATCGTGCCGAGCCTACGCTCCTCGGCCCACAATCTCATCGTGATGGCCGGCACAAGCAGCAAAAAGACCCAGGGCACGAAATTGAAGAACGCCACGAGGTCTGCCTGGCCACGCTCGAAGAAATTGCCGACATTGAAGGTCAGCGTGCCCTGCAGCGCGAGGAAGATGACGATGAACACGGTGGCGACGGGGGTGGCGAAATAGGCCGCGAGCTCTCGCCCGGCGATGATCCGGACAACGCGCGTAAAGCCCGGCCGCATCAGGCCGCCGCCTTCAGGGTCAGGTCGCGGAACACGTCGTCCAGCTTGCCGCTCGGATGCAGCGCGGCCAGGTCCTTCGGCGTCGCGTCCGCCACCACGCGTCCGCGCGCGATGATGATGGCGCGGGTGCAGACCGCCTCGACCTCCTCCAGGATATGGGTGCTGATGATGATCGCCTTTTCCGGCGCCATCCGGGCGATCAGCCGGCGCACCTCATGCTTCTGATTCGGGTCCAGCCCATCCGTCGGCTCGTCCAGCACCAGCACCGGCGGATCGTGCAGCAGCGCCTGCGCCAGGCCGACACGGCGCTTGAAGCCCTTGGACAAGGTTTCGATCGGCTGCAGGCGGACACCTTCCAGCTGTGTCAGATCCACCGCTCGGGCCACGCGGGACGCCACATCCGCCCCGCGATAGCCGCGGATGCGGGCAACGAAGCGCAGGAACGCGGTAACCGACATCTCGGGATAGGTCGGCGCCCCTTCCGGCAGGAAGCCCAGCATGCGTCGCGCGGCGACGGAGTCTGTGCGCACATCGTGCCCAAGGATCCGCGCCGTGCCGCCATCCGGCGAGACGAAACCGGCGAGCATCCTCATGGTGGTGGATTTGCCGGCGCCGTTTGGACCGAGGAAGCCCAGCACCTCGCCCTTGGCGACGCTGAACGACACGTTGTCAACGGCGGTGAACCCGGCGAAACGCTTGGTCAGGCCTTCGATCTCGATCGGCGCGCCACTCAAACCAGCCTCCGTCCTCAAGCCGGTGCGAGGGGCGAGCCCTTGCCGGACCGGGCCGCAGTCAGATAGCGAAAACCCCCATCTTTGCAAGCCGGTCCCGGCCGCCTCCGGCGTGAAGAATTGTCCATCCGCACGGCATACGACAGCGGCATTGACGGATCATGCAACGGAGGCGGACGCTCCTCGCCGTCTTATTCGCAGGCACGTCCCCAAACCTTCTACGAACACAAGGAGCGGCTGATGAACTATGTCTCCACCAAGGCCCAGGCGCAGGGCTACACCGAAGCCGAGTGGCAGGCCCGCGTCGACCTCGCGGCAGCGCACCGGCTCGCCGTCATGCACGGGCTGCACGAAGGCATCTTCAATCACTTCACCGCCCGCGTCCCAGGCAAGCCCGAACGCTACTACCAGATCCCGTTCGGCCTGCACTGGTCGGAGGTTACCGCCAGCTGCTTCATGGAAGTTGGTTACGACGGCGAGGTGAAGGCCGGCGAGGGCATCGTCGAGCAATCCTGCTACTGCATCCATGCGCCGATCCACCGCGACGTGGAGAAGGCGATGGCGGTGTTCCACACCCACATGCCCTTCGCCAGCGCGCTCACCCGGCTGGAAGACCAGCGCATCCTGCCGATCGGCCAGACCGAGCTCGGCACCCTGCTGCACGTCGCCTACGACGAGACCTATACCGGCCCGGCGCACGACCCGGCCGAGGGCGCGCGCCTGGCCAAGGTGATGGGCGACAAGACCGTGCTGATGATGGCCAACCACGGCGTCGGCATCGTCGGCCAGACCATCGCCGAGGCGTATGACCGGCTGTACTACGTGGAGCGCGTGGCACAGGTGCAGCTCTACGCCATGTGGACCGGCCAGAAGCTGCGCCACCTGCCGCAGCCGGTCATCGACAAGACCTATGCCGAGTTCCGGGGTTCGGGCCGCTACGGCGGACGCAAGAACTGCGAATGGCATTTCGATGCGCTGAAGCGGATCCTGGACCGGAAAGAACCCGACTACGCGGACTGATCTACCCGCCGGCACCAACGCAGGACGGATCGACCCCGGAGCCGAACGGCTCCGGGGTTTTTCGTCATCAATCGCCCGACAGTCGCGCCCGCCGGCGCAACATGGCCTCGAACGCAGCGAACACGCGGCGCATCTGCGCCGGCTTGTAGGGAAACAGCTCCGGCGGATCCATAAGATGGATGATGGCCGCGGTATCCACCTCGAACACCAGCAACCTGCCGTCCGGCGCCTCCGCGCAGTCGATCTGGTAATAATCGAGCCCCATCCAGTCGTTCAAGGCCGCGAAGGCTGCCGCATGCCGGGCCGCGAAGCCGGCATCGAAGGTTTCCATCGCCCGCGCCTCCTCGGCGCGGCGTTCCGCGTTCTCGTTCATGCCGGCGTTCAGGTAATGCACCATCCAATGCCCGGACGTGGCCATGTGGCACAGGAACG
>JBBIQA010000058.1:5698-9477 GCA_037442565.1 Rhodospirillales bacterium | reverse complement strand
GCGCCGTCGCTGACCGCGAAGAAGGCGATGTCGTGGTCCGGTATCCGGTCCGGCAGGTCCTGGCCGGGCGTTACGAACAGCAGGTCCAGCCGCACGTCCAGATGCTGGGTGATGAAGTCGAGCGGCGTGTTGACCATGAAATCGCCCGGCGCCACCACCGCCAGCAGCCGCAACGGCCGGGAAGACCGCGTGCCGAAACCATCGGCGACGCGGAACAGGCCGCCATGGCGCAGCGCCTCGCGCTGCAGGTCCCGCGCGACGTCGGCCCGGAAGCAGAGTTGCAGCGCGATGGAGGTGTCATAGGCCAGGGCGGCGTCCTCGCCCGCCGAAGCGGTGGCGCGCCGGTTGAACCGGAGCAGATCGTCCAGCCCCTGACCGGCAAACACGCGGTGCGCCTGAACGGCGGTCCCGTGCACCCACGGCGGGCTCAGGTCCTGCGATAGTTTCGGGGTTCTGTCGGTGCAATCGATCGAAGCAGCGTCCATCTACACGTCCTTGACGGGTCCGGACTCTTGGCAGGAATAGCTGAACCGCAGGTAAAGATCGGCTGGCCAAGTAGTGGAAAACCGTTCGCTTCACGATAATCTCATTACAATTTCGGGGCCATCTGTGCTTGCATGCATCCGTGCCGTTCCCGGACCGGTTGAATGGCCGAAAAATGGAGGACGCGATGTCGGACAAACCCGGAGCTCCCGCTGAGGATGCCGCGGCCAAGAAACTCGAGAAGAAACTCGAGATCGCGGAAAAGTTCATCAAGCAGGAGAAAATCGAGAAGTTCGAACATAAGGAAAAACCCGAGAAGTTCGAACACAAGGAAAAGCCCGAAAAGATCGAGCACAAGGAGAAGCCCGAGAAGTTCGAGCACAAGGAAAAGCCCGAGAAGATCGAGCACAAGGAGAAGATCGAACACAAGGAGTTCGTGAAGATCGAGCATGCCGAGAAACCGCTCGGCAAGGAAAAGGACGGCAAGGAGATCGTCGAGATCGGGCCGACCGACCCGAGCGATCCGATCCAGCTTCGCCTGGCCGCGCTGGAAAAAGGCATGGCCGAGCTTCAACACTTCATCACCACCGGTCAGCGCCCGGATCTCAGCCGGGGCGCGCTGGCGTCCGAAGCGGACACGAAGAAGCCCTGAACCGCCGGCCGCTCGCATGATCCTCGTGCTATGCGAGGAGATGGATGTCTCGGCGCTCTGGGCCGCGGACGCCCTGCGAATGCGGGGCCTCGCGCCAAGGGTGGTAACCGGCGCCGATCTCGCCGGGGCCGTGACATGGGATCACCGCGTCGGGGCGGCGGGAGCCGACTGCGAGATACGGCTGGCGGACGGCTCGCGCCTGCGCGGCAGCGACACGCGCGGCGTGCTCAATCGGCTGTCGTACCTGCCGGCCGCCTGGCTCCGCCGCTACGGCGGGCCGGATCGTGACTACGCCTTGCAGGAAATGCACGCGTTCTACCTGAGTTGGCTGCACGCCTTGCCCGGCCCGGTGCTGAATCCCCCAACGCCGCAAGGACTGGCCGGCAACTGGCGCCATCCTTCCGCCTGGACCGCGCTTGCCGTTCAGGCCGGGCTGGCGGTGCGGGCCTATTGCCAGACCAGCAACGATGACCCGGCCTTGCCCTGGCAGACGACGCAGGCGACGGCGCGCGTGGTCGTGGTCGGCGCGCAGGTGGTGGGCCCGGCCGCCCTGGTGGAACGCAACGAGGCGGCCTGCCTGCGCCTGTCGCAGGCCGCCGGCGCCCCGTTGCTGGGGATCGATTTCACGCACGATCCCACCGAGGGCTGGCAGATGACCGGAGCCACGGTGATGCCGGAGCTTGCCGGAATTGGCGCCGCGATGCACCAGGCGGCACTGGCGGACGCACTGGCGGACGCGCTGGCCGGGGTGCTGGCGGCATGATCCTGCTCGGCGGCATTCCCAGCGAGCCCCCGCTGCGGCGCGTCGCCGAAGCGCTGGCTGCGCTGGGCGCCGAGTATCGCCTGTTCAATCAGCGCCGATGCGCCGATTGCGCGATCGCCCTGCTCATCGATGCGAATGGTGTCGGCGGAACCCTGAGGCTGCAGAACGAAACCCTGGACCTGCGCGATATCACCGCCGTCTATTTCCGGCTGATGGACGACCGGCTGCTGCCGGAACTGGAGGCCGAGCCGGAAGGCTCCCCGGCGCGCCGCCATGCCCGCGCGGTGCACGACACGCTGTACCGCTGGATGGAGATCGCACCGGGCCGCGTGGTCAATCGTTGCGACCCGCAGGGCTCGAACGGCGCCAAGCCGTATCAGGCGCAATTGATCGCCCGTTATGGCTTGCGCGTGCCGGAAACGCTGATCAGCAACGATCCGGCGGCCGTGCTGGCGTTTCGTGCCACCCATGGCTCGATCATCTACAAATCCATGAGCGGCGTGCGATCCATCGTCAAAATGCTGGATGACGAGGATGTCGCCCGGCTGGACGACATCCGCTGGTGCCCGGTGCAGTTCCAGGAACTGGTGCCCGGCGTGGATGTGCGGGTGCACGTGGTGGACCGGGACGTATTCCCGACGGAAATCGTCAGCGACGCGACCGACTACCGCTATGCCCGCCAATCCGGCGGCAGCGCGACGCTGCGGGCGATCGAGCTGGACGCCGACCTGGCGGCGCGCTGCGTCGCGCTGACCGCGGGGCTTGGGCTCAGCTTCGCCGGGATCGACCTGCGCCTGGGGCCGGACGGCACGGCGACCTGCTTCGAGGTCAATCCGTCGCCGGCCTATTCCTATTACGAGGCGAATACCGGCCAGCCGATCGCGGCCAGCCTGGCGCGCTATCTCGCGGGCGGCTGAGGGAGCCGTCGGTTTAGCCGTTATAGAACGGCCGGCCGCGGTCGCGCAGCCACAGCCGGATCAGATGGCGCTTGCGCTCGGGTTCCGGCCAGTCGCGAAACCCGGTCCGCATATGCCCAAGTGCCGTGTTGTTGATGATCTGGATCTGCCCCGGCTCGAAGACGAAATCATGGCGCAGCCTGGTGTCGTTCAGGATCGCCTCGAACGCATCCAGTGCCTCGCGTCCTTGCGGGTCCATTTCCCGCCCGGCCAGCTTGTAGCCGTTCACCACCTGAAACCGCGACAGCCGGCCGATCAGCCGCTCCCCGTGCAGCTCGAACATCGGATGCGCCAGCACCTTGTCGTCGTCGGGCGCGTGCTCGCGCTGGCGGTCGAACAGGAAGTCCTCGTGCAGCCGCGCGAGCAGGTCCGGGTGGCGCCGGCGCATTTCCTCGTGTGCGGCATACAGGCTGACCACGCCATTCACCCCGCCCTCCATCGCCGTCTGCAGGCAGAACAGCGCCACGTAATCCGGCGGACAGAGATTGTAGCTGTTGTCGCAATGGAAATTCTGCTGCGCGTTGGTCACGTCCGGCCGCACCCCGTTGCCCGGTGGGCGGCCCTTGTCGGTCACGTCGTAGACCATCGTGCCGTCCCATTTCTGCGCCACGGGGCGGGCGACCATGCAGCACAACAGCCAGTAGACCTGGATGGCGGTCTCCCGGCCGAGCCGCTCCAGCGGCACGCGGTCCAGGATCACGAAGCCGGGGCCATCGGCCAGCAGGCCAGACGCCCGCCACATCAGCGCGCGGCAGTTCGGCAGGTCGAACGGCTCGGGCCGAAGGGCCAGGATCGGCAGCGGATTGCGGCGGAGTTCCTCGCCCAACGCCAGGATCTCGGCCATGGCCCGGTCATCGATCCGCAGCACCCCGGCATTGGCGGGCAGATCGGCCGCGGTCCACGAAAGCGGGCTCGGGTTCAACGG
>JBBIQA010000058.1:0-5598 GCA_037442565.1 Rhodospirillales bacterium | reverse complement strand
AGCCGGAAACCACCGTCTGCATCGCCGCCCGCGTCTCGAACAGCCGCAGCAGCACGCGCACCGCCTGGCCGCGCTCGCTGGTCAAGTTGGGGTCCTTCTCCAGCAGCAATTGCGCGTCCCGGTGCGCCATGTGCAGCAAATCCTCGTGTTCCACCGGATCGGCCAGCCGGAACCCCGGCAGGCCCGCCTGGCGCTTGCCCAGCGCATCGCCGCCGCCGCGCAGGCGGAAATCGGCGTCCGCGATCACGAAGCCGTCCTCGGTGTCGCGCAGCATCACCAGCCGCTTGCGGGCGGTCTCGTTCAGCCCGTCGTCATGCAGCAGCAGGCAGAAGCTGGCTTCCGCGCCCCGGCCGACGCGCCCGCGCAACTGGTGCAGCTGCGCCAGCCCGAACCGCTCGGCATGGTCGATCACCATCACGCTGGCCTCCGGCACGTCCACGCCGACCTCCACCACGGTTGTGGCAACCAGCAGCCGGATCTTTCCCGACGCGAAATCCGCCAGCGCCGCATCGCGCACCGCCGCATCCTGCTGCCCATGCGCCAGTCCGACCACAGCGCCGAACCGGGAACGCAGCTCGGCGAACCGGGCCTCGGCGGCGGCGATGTCCAGCAGCTCGTTCTCGTTCACCATCGGACACACCCAGTAGATCCGTCCGCCGGCCTCCAGCTTGCGGGCCAGGGCGTCCAGCACGTCCGGCATCGTCGCCAGCGAGTGCAGCGTGGTGCGGATGGCCTGCCGCCCCGCCGGCTTTTCGGTCAGGCGGCTGATATCCATCTCGCCCCAGTTGGTCAGCAGCAGGGTACGGGGAATAGGCGTCGCGGTCATCACCAGCACATCCGTGCTTTCGCCCTTGGCGCCCAGGGACAGGCGCTGATCGACGCCGAAGCGGTGCTGCTCGTCGATCACCGCCAGCGCCAGATCGTGATAGGCCACCGCGTCCTGGAACAGCGCATGGGTGCCCACCACGATCGGGATCGACCCATCCGCCAGCCCGCGCAGCAGTTTTGTCCTTTCGCGTCCCTTCACCGACCCGGTCAGCATCGCCACCGGCACCGGACAGATCCGCGACAGCACGCGATGGTGCTGCTTCACCAGCACCTCGGTCGGCGCCATCAAGGCCGCCTGCGCCCCGGCCTCCACCGCCCGCAGCATCGCCATCACGGCCACCAGCGTCTTGCCGGAACCGACATCGCCCTGCAGCAGCCGCAGCATCCGGCGCGGCGAAACCAGATCCTCGTCGATCTCCGCGATCGCCTGGCGCTGGGACCGCGTGGGCGGGTGGCCAAATCGCGCCAGGGCCTCGACGCGCAGGCTGCCATCGCCCACCAGCTTCCGCCCGGCCCGCTTGCGCGCCCGCCCCCGGATCAGCCGCAGGGCGATCTGCCCGGCCAGCAATTCGTCATAGGCCAGCCGGTTGCGCATGCGCGGGTCGGGCAGGGCGGCCGGTGCCTGCACCGCGCGCAGCGCCTCGTTGAACCCGGGCCATTTCTCCCGCCGCAGCAGCGCCGCGTCGTGCCATTCCGGAAATTCGGGCACCAGTGCCAGCGCGCGGCCCATCGCCATCGCCACCTGCCGCGGCCACAGCCCGGCGGTCAGCGGCCAGACCGGCTCGATGGAAGGCAGCCGCTCCGGCCGGTCGGCCGGCACCATGTGGTCGGGGTGCGGGATGGTCAGCCGGTCGCCGTATCTTTCCGCTTTGCCGGAAACCAGCAGCTTCGTCCCCGGCGGCGTCTGCGCCTGGCGGGTGAATTTGAAGAACACCAGCTCCGCGAACGCGGTGCCGTCCGTGACGATCACCTTCCAGGGCTGGCGGCTGTTGGCCGGCGGTTCGTGGCGCACGACGTCCACCGCCAAGGTCACGACTTGTCCGGCCTGCGCCTGGGCGATGGTCGGCCGGGCGCGGCGGTCCAGATACGATTCCGGCAAGTGGAACAGCAGATCGATCACCCGGTCCCCGCCCACCGCGCGCGCCAACAGCGGCGCCAACGCCGGTCCTATGCCGGGGAGCCGGGTCAGAGGCGCGAAAAGCGGTTGCAGGGAGGGATCTTGCACAGCTGACATAATTTGAGGCTGCCTCTATATGACAGCATCCATGACAGAACCAGCGCACCCGGATTCGTTCGTCCCCGATCAGCCGCAACCGGAACTGACCAGCCGCCGGCGAAGGCTGGTTTTCCGCGCCAATCACCGCGGCACGCACGAAACCGACCTGCTGGTCGGCGGCTTCATCACCCCGCGCATTTTCGCTTTTTCGGAGGCGGAACTGGACGAAATCGAGGCATTGCTCGAATTGCCGGACGTCGATCTGGCCGAGTGGCTGACCGGGCGACAGCCGATCCCGGCCGAGATGGACAGTCCGATGCTGCGCCGCATGCGGGACGCGGCGGGCAAATGAACGCTCCCGCCGCCATAACCTCCACTGCCGTGCCCGTCTGGGGCGCCCCGGAGGGCTGGGACGCCTTCCTGCTCGCGCGCCGCCGGGCCGAGTTCGCCGGCCCCATCCTGCACGTCACCCGCGACGATGCCCGCATGGCGCGCCTGGCCGAGGCGCTCGCCTTCTTCGCCCCCGAGATCGAGGTGCTGCGTTTCCCGGCCTGGGACTGCCTGCCGTATGACCGCGTTTCGCCCAATCCCGCCCTGGTGTCCGAGCGGATCGCCACCCTGGCACGGCTGCTGGAGGCATCGAATAAACCGCGCATCGTGCTCACCACGGTCAATGCCCTGGTCCAGCGCGTGCCGCCCAGCGCCGTGTTCGCCAATGCCAGCCTGGAGCTGAAGACCGGCGGCGACGTCAAGCCGGAAGCATTGGCGCTGTTCCTGGAAGCCAACGGCTACGGCCGCGCCGGCACCGTGATGGAGCCGGGCGAGTACGCCATGCGCGGCGGCATCGTCGACATCTTCCCCGCGGGCGAATCCGATCCGATCCGTCTCGATATGTTCGGGGATACCATCGAGACCATCAAGACCTTCGACCCAACTACCCAGCGCAGTGCCGGCAAACTGGACAGGCTTATCCTGCGCCCGGTCTCCGAAGTGCCGCTGGACAAGGACAGCATCGCCCGCTTCCGCTCCGGCTGGCGCGATCTGTTCGGCCAGGACGCGGCTTCCGATCCGATTTACCTGTCCATTTCCGACGGCCGCCGCCACCCCGGCATGGAGCATTGGGTGCCGCTGTTCCATGACCACATGGACACGCTGCTCGACTATCTGCCGGGCGCCGCCGTCAGCCTCGATCACCAGGCCGACGAGGTGCTGACCTCGCGCTTCGAGATGATCGCCGACCATTTCACCGCCCGCAAAGCCGTGCCGCGCGACGGCGAGGTACCGTACCGCCCGCTGCCGCCCGGCCTGCTGTATCTGGACCGTGCCGGCTGGGACGCCATGCTGTCGGCCGGCCCGGTGCTCGCCTTCAGCCCCTTCGCCAAGCCCGAGGATGCCGCCGCCGTCGACGGCAACGGCCGCCCCGGCCCGGTGTTCGCCCAAAGTGTCGGTGGCACGGGAACCGGCCCCGGCACCAACATCTTCGACCAGCTTCGCGCCCAGGCGGAGCGCTGGAACAAGGAAGGCCGCCGCCTGGTCATAGCCGCCTGGACCCGCGGCTCGCGCGAACGCATCGCCCACCTGCTGCGCGAACACGGCATCAAGGACGTCCAGCAGGATGAGAGCTGGCAGGAAGTCCGCCGCCGCAAGGTCAACACTGTTTCGTTGGTCACGCTCGGCCTGGAGCGCGGCTTCGTCGCCAGTTTCGGTGCCGAACGCCTCGCCATCGTCGGCGAGCAGGATCTGCTGGGCGAACGCATTTCCCGCCCGCCGCGCCGACGCAAGCGGGCCGACCAGTTCATCGCCGAAGCCACCGAAATCGCCGAGGGCGACCTGGTCGTGCACCAGGAATACGGCATCGGCCGCTATGACGGCCTGACCACGCTGAATGTGACCGGTGCGCCGCACGACTGCCTGCGCCTGCTGTACGACGGCGACGAGAAGTTGTTTCTGCCGGTCGAAAACATCGAGGTGCTGTCGCGCTATGGCAGCGAGCACGAAGGCGCCAGCCTGGACAAGCTAGGCGGCGCCAGCTGGCAGTCGCGCAAGGCGCGGATGAAGCAGCGCATCCGCGACATGGCCGGCGAGCTGATCCGCATCGCCGCCGCGCGCAAGATCCGCGACGCCGAGATCATGGCCCCGGCCGAAGGCGCGTTCGACGAATTCTGCGCCCGCTTCCCGTTCGCGGAAACCGAGGACCAGGCCCGCGCCATCGCCGACGTGCTGGAGGACATGGCCTCCGGCCGGCCGATGGACCGGCTGATTTGCGGCGATGTCGGCTTCGGCAAGACCGAGGTCGCGTTGCGCGCCGCCTTCGTCGCCGCCATGGCCGGCACGCAGGTCGCGGTGGTGGTCCCGACCACCCTGCTCGCCCGCCAGCATTTCCGCACCTTCTCCGCCCGCTTCCAGGGCCTGCCGATCAAGGTGGCGCAGCTTTCGCGCATGGTCACCGCCAAGGAAGCCGCCGAGGTCCGCCGCGGCGTCGCCGACGGCACCATCAACATCGTCGTCGGCACCCATGCGCTGCTGGCCAAGTCGATCGAATTTTCCGAACTCGGCCTGCTGATCGTCGACGAGGAGCAGCATTTCGGCGTTTCCCACAAGGAACGGCTGAAATCGATCAAGGCCGACGTGCACGTGCTCACGCTCACCGCCACCCCGATCCCGCGCACCCTGCAGCTGGCCCTGACCGGCGTGCGTGAAATGAGCATCATCGCCACGCCCCCGGTCGATCGCCTGGCGGTGCGCACCTTCATCATGCCGTTCGACGCGCTGGTGATCCGCGAGGCGCTGCAGCGCGAACGCTTCCGCGGCGGCCAGGTGTTCTGCGTGGTGCCGCGCATCGAGGACCTGGCGCGCATGGCCGAGCGCCTCGCGCAGATCGTGCCCGAGGCCCGCACCGTGCAGGCGCATGGCAGGCTGGCGCCGACCGAGCTCGAACGGGTGATGACCGAGTTCGGCGACGGCAAGTACGACATCCTGCTGTCCACCAACATCGTCGAAAGCGGCCTGGACATGCCGGCGGTGAACACGCTGGTAATCCATCGGGCGGACATGTTCGGCCTCGGCCAGCTCTACCAGCTGCGCGGCCGCGTCGGCCGTGGCAAGCAGCGCGGCTACGCCTACCTGACCTGGCCGCCGAACCACCGGCTGTCGGTTGCTGCGGAAAAGCGGCTGACGGTGATGCAGACCCTGGATGCGCTCGGTGCCGGCTTCACCCTTGCATCGCACGATCTCGACATCCGCGGCGCCGGCAACCTGCTGGGCGACGAGCAATCCGGCCACATCCGGGAGGTCGGCATCGAGCTCTACCAGCAGATGCTGGAAGACGCGGTTTCCGAGATCCGGGCAGGGGAAGGCAAGTCCCGCGCCTCGGACCGGGATTGGACGCCGAATATCGGCCTCGGCCTGCCGGTGCTGATCCCGGAGACCTATGTCCGCGACCTGCCGGTCCGCCTGGGCCTCTACCGGCGCATCGGCGCGCTCGGTTCGGATGCCGAGAGCGAGGCGATGGCCGCCGAACTGGTCGACCGCTTCGGCGAATTGCCGCACGAGGT
>JBBIQA010000057.1:19595-22861 GCA_037442565.1 Rhodospirillales bacterium | reverse complement strand
TGGCCTGCGCCAGGTTCAGCTTGCCGCGATAGTTCGGCACCGCGCGCTGCGCCTCCCGCAGGCTGCGCAGTTCCGCCGTCCAGCGGCCCCAGCGCGTCCGCACCGGCTCCATCGCCGCCGCTTCCGTGGCGAAGACGTTGAGATCGGCGGTGATGCCGAGCGCCGGGCGGAACACGCGGCCGATCTCGCTGGCATCGGGATGCACGTGGATGATCGGCGTGGCCCCGGCCATGTCGAACAGCGTGTAGCCCTGGGTAACGGCCTCGCCGAGGCGCGAGCCGATGGCCAGGATCAGGTCGGCCTCCCGGGCCTTGCCGAGCAGGCCGGGATCGGCGCCGACGCCGAGATCGCCGGCGAAATTATCCTGCGTGCCGTCGAAATGCGCCTGGCGGCGGAAGCCGACGGTGACGGGGATGTGGTTGCCGGCAAGGAACTCCCGGATGGCGGCGCGGCCCGTTTGGTTCCAGCAGGAACCGCCGATCACGGCCAGCGGCTTTTCCGCCTTCGCCAGCATCGCCATCATCCGCTCCATCGCCATCGGATCGGGATGCGCCACGGACACCGGCACGCGCGGCAGGTCCGGGACCTCGGCGACGTGCTTCTGCATCTCCTCCGACAGCGCGATCACCACCGGGCCGGGGCGGCCGGTGGTGGCCACGTCCACGGCATGGGCAATCAGTTCGGGGATGCGGCTGGCCTGGTCGATCTGTGTGACCCATTTCGCCAGCGGGGCGAACATCTTGCGGTAATCGACTTCCTGGAAGCTGTCGCGGTCGGTCTCCTCGAACGGGATCTGGCCGACGAACAGCAGCATCGGCGTGCTGTCCTGCATCGCGATGTGCACGCCGATGGCGCCGTGGCAGGCGCCGGGGCCGCGGGTGACGAAGGCGGCCGCCGGCCGGCCGGTCAGCTTGCCGTAGGCCTCGGCCATGTTCACCGCGCCCGCCTCGAACCGGCAGGTGACCAGCTTCAGATGCTTGTGCACGTCATACAGCCCGTCCAGCACATCCAGGTAGCTTTCCCCGGGCACCGCGAACACGTGGTCGATGCCCTGCGCCACCAGCGTGTCCGCGAGAATGCGCCCGCCCATGCGTGCGCTCACGCGGGTCTGCCGCACCGGTGTCTTGGCCATCGTTTCGTCTCCCAGATCGAACCTGGGCCAAGCATAGGGCGGCAAGCGGCGCCCCGTCACCCCACCCCGAACGCCCACCATAGACGAGAGGGCAAGGACGGGATCATACTATCCGGTAGAAAAACCAGCCGGAGGAAGAAGGCCATGAAGGTCGGAACCGCGCTCAGCATTCTCGCCCAGCCCGGCGTGCCGGATGTCGCCCTGTACAACGAACACATGACGCTGGGAGACCTGGCCGAGCCGCTCGGCTTCGATAGCCTGTTCGCGCTCGAGCATCATTTCACCGGCTATTCGATGTCCCCGGCTCCGCTGCAGCTGCTCAGCTACTATGCCGGGCGAACCAGGAAGATCACGCTCGGCACCTGCGTGATCGTGCTGCCCTGGCACGACCCGATCCGGGTGGCCGAGCAGATCGCGCTGCTGGATGTGCTCAGCGGCGGGCGCACGCTGATGGGCTTCGGCCGCGGTGCCGCCAGCGTGGAATACGAGGGCTTCCGCATCCCCATGGACGAGGCAAGGCCGCGCTTCGTGGAGGCGGCGCAGCTGGTGGTGAAGGCGCTGGCGAACGAGACCTTCGACTGGCAGGGCGAGTTCTACCAGATCCCGCACACGGCGATCCGGCCGCGGCCGATCTCGTCACCGGAGAAACGGTTCTATGCGTCCTCGGTCAGTCCCGAGAGCTCGGAGATCATGGCGAAGCTCGGCTTCGGCATGCTGATCATCATGCAGAACGAATGGGCGAAGGCAGCGGAGGACGTGCATCGCTTCCGCGAGATCGCCCGCAGCGTCGGCCACACGCCGCGACCGCCGATCGTGCTGACCAACGTCTCCTGCGCGCCGACGCGCGAGGAGGCGCGGGACCGGGCGTTCCGCTTCCTCGGTGAGAAATGGGATTCGATCGACAACCACTACCATTTCTCCGACGGGCATCTGGCGAACGTGAAGGGCTACGAATCCTACGCCAAGGTGGGAAAGACCTATGCCAAGATGAAGGACGATACGTACCGGTCCAAGGCGACGGATTTTTATGTCAGCATCCAGGTGGTGGGCACGCCGGACGACTGCATCCAGCAGATCGGCGAGCTGCGCCGGCTGACCGGTATGGATCACCTGGTGACCGAGTTCTCGTTCGGCTCGATGCCGCATTACCAGGCGGAACTGAACATGCGCCTGTTCGCCGACCGGGTGCTGCCGGTGCTGCAGCGCGACGCTTCGTTCCAGGGCGAGGTGGAACCGGCGCCGATCGAGCGGAACGAGGACAAGGAGCGGATCTTCGCGCCGGCGTAGGGCGACGTCGGCCCGGGCTTCACAAAAGCCGGCCGAAGTGCCAGTTCCTGATGGGCAACCGGCCGGGAAAGTGTGATGCGGGCGATATTCGTGCAGATCAAATGCGAGATGGGCCAAGCCTACAAGGTGGCGCAGGAGGCGGCTGACCAGATCGAGGAATTGTCGGAGCTGTACTCGACCTCCGGGCAGTACGATCTGCTGGGCAAGTTCTATCTGGAGCCGGAGCAGGATACCGGCAAGTTCGTGACCGAGCGGGTCCAGACGCTGCCGGGGGTGAAGGACACGTATACCCTGATCACCTTTAACGCCTTTACCGGGGGTCGGGCGTAGGGGGCTCGCCGGGTCGCGGCCCGACCGTAACCGGAATGCCGTTGCCTCCGCGGCCCGCCGCATGCTGTGCTTGCCGTACGGCAGACAGCAGCGGAGGGTGGCATGGCTGAGTTTCCCGTCTATTCGGACGGCGCGGAACCGCGTGAATTGTTGCAAGGGTTGATGCGCGGACTGCGGGAACTGCTCGACGAAATCGTGAGTGACAACAGGGATCCGCTCGGCGCGCGGATATTTCCCGGCGACATGATCGGGGATATCCGCGCTGCCTGGACCGAAGCGCGCGGGTCGGTCGAGGTGGTCATTCAGCGCATCCCGCCCCTGTCCGACGGCAGTCTGGAGGAGCACGGGCTGCGGGGTGCGCAGTTGCGCTTCAAACTCAACGCCGTGCTGAACCTTTACAGCCGCTTCTTGCAGTTTGGTAAGAAATTCCTCAAGAAACTCCTGGAGATACTCGACGCGATCCTCGACAGCATTGCCGAGATCACCCACGCCGGCGGAGCGATCAAGGAATTCAAGC
>JBBIQA010000057.1:0-19495 GCA_037442565.1 Rhodospirillales bacterium | reverse complement strand
GAGCGATGAAATTGCTCGTCAAAACAAAGATCTGGAGCGTGGTCGCTTCATCTGTCTGAAGCGATCATGCTCCAGACCGCGCCGATCCGGGCATCCGGATCGGGCCGGACTCGCCGGGGGAAAGCGATGGGCACAAGCCGGCCCAACTGGCAGGCCGGTAGCTGGCGCGAAGTTTTCCTTGTGGTCATAATAAATAACTGCTATTCTAACACAATGGAAAATGTGCCGGCTTCCCCGCCTCCCAACGCTTCCCCGTCTCCCGACGCTTCCCCGTCTCCCGACGCTTCCCTGTCTCCCGACGCTTCCCTGTCTCCCAACAGCGCGCTGCCGCTGCCGCGCGCGGCGTTTCAGGAAATCATCCTGGTGCTGCGCGCCGCTCTGCCGCCGCCGCTTTCGGCCGATCCCGCCGATGCGCGGCGGCAGGACGAGGCGGCGATGGCGGCGGCGGCGGCCCTGTGTCCGGAAAACGCGGCCGAGGCGAGGCTGGCGGCACAGTTCGTGGCGGCGGATGCCTGGGCGATGGACTGCCTGCGGCTGGCCGGCGAGCGGTGCCGGGAGTTCGAGGTGGCCCGCAAATGCCGCGCCCAGGCGATGAGCCTGATGCGCGAGGGCAAGTCCGCGCTGCGGGCGCTGGCGCGGTTGCAGGCGGCGCGGCGGTCGCTGGAAGCGGATGAGGCGGCAGCGGGACGCGCGGCCTGGGCCGAGCATTGCACCGCGCGGATGATGGCCGAAGCCCTCGCCACGGCATCGGGTGGGCCGGATGCGCCGTTCGAGCCGGCGGCGGAGGCAGCGGCGGAGCCATTGACGGACCGCGCGGAAATCTCCTGTTTCGAGACGGTTTCCCACACGACGCGACGTGAGACGAAACCGGGATGCCGCGCGGGCGGCGGCCTGGCCGGCCGGGATGCGGCCTTGGGCGAACGGCGCCGGTATCCGGATGCCGCCGGGTGCATGGACCGGACGGCGGGGCGGAACCCGATGCGGGAGGGCGCCTCGGCCCTGGCCGGGGATGGCGACATGACGATGCCGTCCAGATAACCTGTTCCGGACACGGCGACAGCCGAGAAACGCATGAACGAGCGCCGCATCCATCAGATGTTCGAGGTCAGCGTGCTGCTGAAGGGGGCGCATGCGCTGATCGAGTGCATCGGCGGGCTGGCGCTGGCGCTGGTGAGCACGCGCACGATCGTCGCGCTGGTCAACCGGCTGACCCAGGACGAACTGGTCGAGGATCCGCAGGATTTCGTCGCCAGCCATCTGGCCGGGCTGGCGCAGAATTTCTCGATCAGCAGCCAGCATTTCTACGCCTTCTACCTGCTGAGCCATGGCCTGGTGAAGATCGCGCTGGTGATCGGCCTGCTGCGAGGCAAGCTTTGGTCCTATCCGGCGTCGCTGGTCGCGATGTTCCTGTTCATCGCGTACCAGATCTACCGGTTCAGCTACACGCATTCTCCCGGCCTGATCGCGCTGACGCTGTTCGATCTGATCGTGGTGGTGCTGATCTGGCACGAATACCGGCTGGTGCGCCGGCACCTTCTGGCCGGTGCCTGACGCGCGGACGGCCCCGCTGGCGCGGGCCAGCCAGGAAGCCGGCGGTTCGGCCGGGCGGGACCCGGCAGCCATCGCGTGCGGCGATGGGCTGCCGGGCCGCGGGCCGGCCGATCCACGTCCGGCGACGCGGTTTGGGCGTTAGCGGTAGGCGGCGAGCGCCTTGGCACGCTCGGCGCGCGCCGAGCCGCGCCGGTGCTGCGTCCAGGCCGACGTGCCTTCATAGCGGGCGAAGGGCGGGACGGACTGGCGGCGCGTGCGCGACAGGGCGGTTGCGGATTCGGCGGCGACGGCGGCCACGGCCGCCACCCATTCGGCGGTCACGCTGGCCAGCGCGCCCTTCTGGGCCGGCGCCGGCACGCGCCCCTCGAAGACCGCCCGCCGCAGCACCCAAAGCGGCACGGAAAGCCGGCGCGCGGCCTCATTCAACGTCATGGTCTGATCGCTCAAGCTACACCTGTCTGTTCTGTATGTGGTTCGGGGCCTGCCCGGCCGAGACCGGGCAGGCGGACGCCGCGGGAAAGCGGCGTCCGTCGGCGCTCTCCTACAGGCGGGCCGGGGTGCTTGACCAGCCCCCCAGGCCACGCCCCAGGGGCTGCCGAAGCCGGGAAGCTAACCGAAGCCGAGGAACGCCTCGCTCTCGCGGATCGGCCGGGCGGCCTTGAGGGCGGCGAGGTCCGGCACCGGGCGCGCGGTGCGGGGGTCGCCGGCCAGCAGCCGTTCCAGCGCGCCGGCCACCGCCAGCACCTTGGCGTCGCCGCCGCGCGGGCCGACGATCTGCAGGCCGAAGGGCATGCCGTTCCGGTCCTTGCCCACTGGCAGGGAAATCGCGGGATGGCCGACCAGGGTGACCGCGTAGGCCAGCGACAGCCAGTGGAAATAGGTGCGGGTCGGCTTGCCGTCGATCTCGGCCGGATACAGCTCGCGCCAGGACCGCGGGCTGATGGTGATGGCGGGGGTCAGGATCACGTCGAATCCATCGAAGAATGTCTGCCAGCTTCGATACATCGCGGTCTGGTTGGCGTGCGCCTGAGCGACGTCGAGCGCGGAGTAGCGCAGCCCCTCCTCGACATTGGCGATGATGTTGGGGCCAACGTCCTGCGGGCGGGTGCGGGTCTTTTCCAGGTGGCTGGCGAGGAAGCTTTGCGCGCGAAGCACCTCGAAGGCGCTATCGCAATCGCGGCAATCGGGGGTGGTGTCCTCGGCGCGGGCGAAGCCGCCGCGGAACAGGCTGGTCTTTTCGGCGAACACCTCGGCGATGTGGCGCTCGGTGGGGGTGAAGCCGAAATCCGGCGTCAGCGCCACGCGCAGGCGCGACAGGTCGATCGCCGGCAGGGGGTGGAACTCTCCGGGATGGCGCACCGCGCGGGCATCGATGGTGGTGGCGAGCGGATCGCCCTTGTCGTCGCTGGCCATGACCGACAGCAGCAATGCCGCATCACCGGCTGTGCGCGCCATCGGGCCCAGCACCGGCAGCGGCGTCCAGCCCAGGCCGCGTTTCTCGTTCGCCACCAGGCCCGGGGTGGGGCGGTAGCCGACGATGCCGTTGAAGGCGGCGGGGTTGCGCAGCGAGCCCCCGGTGTCCGAACCGGTGGCCAGCGGCACCATGCCGGTGGCCAGCGCGACGGCCGAGCCGCCGGACGAACCGGCCGCGGATTTCGTCGGATCGAAGGCATTGCCGGTCACGCCATAGACCGTGTTGCGGGTGTTCGCGCCGGCGCCGAATTCCGGCACGTTGGTCTTGCCGACGATGATGGCGCCGGCGGCGCGGACCCGCCCCACGGCGCCCTGGTCGGCCGGGGCGACGAAGTCGCGGAAGATCGGGCTGCCGTGGGTGGTGCGCAGGCCCTTCGCGTCCTCGAGGTCCTTGATGCCGATGGGCAGGCCGTGCAGCGGCCCAAGCGCCTCGCCATGCGCCACATCGTCATCGGCGCGCCTGGCGGCCGCGCGGGCCGCGGCGTAGTCGCGCTCGGGGATGGCGTTGACGGCGGGGTCGATCGCCTCGATGCGGGCGATGCAGCTATCGAGCAGTTCCGAGGGCGAGAGCTTCCCCGCCCCGATCAGGAAGCGCGCGTCGAGGGCGGACAGATCACAAGGTTCGGTCATTCTTTCGGCTCCGAAAAATCAATAGCCCAACGCCATGCCGTCCTTGCGCGGCTCGGAGCCGCCGACAAGGCAACCGCGTTTGCGGTCGATCCAGATGGCCTGGCCGCCGCCATGCGGGGTTTCGATGGTTTCGATCTCGTGGCCCATGCGGGCGAGTTCGCGGACGATGTCGGCGGGGATGCCGCGTTCGACCTGGAGTTTGCCTTTGTACGGGAACAGGCGGGGCAGATCGATCGCCTCCTGGATGTCCAGGCCGAATTCCAGGAAGTTGGTCAGGAACAGGCTCTGGCCCATCGGCTGGAAATGCCCGCCCATGACGCCGTAGGGCATCACCGCCTGGCCGTCCTTCATCACCATTCCGGGGATGATGGTGTGCATCGGGCGCTTGTTGGGGGCGATGCAGTTGGGGTGCCCACGCTCGACGCGGAAGCCGAAGCCGCGGTTCTGCAGCATCACGCCGGAGTTCGCGGCCAGGATGCCGGAGCCGAAGGATTGGAACAGCGAGTTGATGAAGCTGCACGCGTTGCCGTCGCGATCGACGACGGTGAGGTAGACGGTGTCGGCGTGCGCCGGCAGCATCGCCTCGCCGGGGGCCGGCAGATGCGGCATGGCGCGGGCGTCGTCGATCAGGGCGCGCATGGCACCGAGATACTGGCCGCTGGTCAGGCGATCGACCGGGACCTCCACCTGGGTGGGATCGGCGAGGAAGGCGTCACGGTCGCGGTAGACCAGGCGGGCGGCTTCGGTGTGGCGGTGCAAACGGCGGACCGAGAGCGGGCCTTCACCGGGCGTGTCGAGGCCGCCGAGGATGCCCATCATCATCAGAACCAGCATGCCGGAGCCGTTCGGCGGGCACTGGAACACCTCGTAGCCGCGCCAGGGGATGCTGATCGGGGTGACGAACCGGGCATTGGTAAGGCCGCCCGCGAAATCGGCCTCGGTTTGCAGGCCGCCCTTGGCGCGCAGGGTGGCGACCATGTCGGCGGCGATGGAGCCCTCGTAGAAGGCGCGGGCGCCGTGCTTGGCGATGGCGCGCAGGGTCTCCGCCAATTGTGGCTGAACGAAGCGGTCTCCCGCCGCGGGGGCGCGGCCGTTGGGCAGGAAGGCGGCGGCGCCGTTTTTCCGAAGTTTGTCCTCGTTGCGCGCCCAGTCGTAGGAGACTTTGGAATGCACCGGCCAGCCATCGGCGGCAAAGCGGATGGCGGGCTGCAGCAGTTCGCCGAGGCCTTTGGTGCCGTGCGCGGCGAGGAGCGTCTCCCAGGCGTTCACCGCGCCGGGGATGGTGACGGAGTGCGGCGAGGTGTTCTCGATCTCGGCGATGCCCTGGCCTTCGAACCAGTCGATCGAGTAGCCGGCGGCGGCGCGCCCGGAGCCGTTCAGGGCGACGACCTTGCCGGTGCCGGCGGGGGCATAGAGGCAGAAGCAGTCGCCGCCGATGCCGGTGGATTGCGGTTCGATCACCCCAAGTACGGCCACCGCGGCGATGGCGGCGTCCATCGCGTTGCCGCCGGCGCGCAGCACGTCCAACGCGGTCAGGGTGGCGGCTGGCATCGAGGTGGCGGCCATGCCGTTCGTGGCATAGACCGGGCTGCGGCCCGGCATCTGGAAATCGCGCAAGGTTGTTCTCCCGAGGGTGTTCGCCGGACCCGCCTGCCGGCGATCGCCGGCGAGGCCGATCGATGCTCTTTGCATGCGACCGCCCGGTTGGCAATTGAACGGCCCTTTGGCGAGTTGGCTTTCTGCCCCGTCATGGCCTTAACTGACGTCTTCCGGGGCTGGGGGAGCGAGCAGCGTGGCAGACATCATCACCTACAGCGATTTCGAGGCGGTCGATATCCGCGTCGGCACGGTGATCGACGCGCAACCGTTTCCCGAGGCGCGCAAGCCGGCGATCAAGCTGACGATCGATTTCGGCGGGGAGCTCGGGGTCAAAAAATCTTCCGCCCAGCTGACCGTGCACTACAAGCCGGACCAGCTGATCGGGCGTCAGGTCTGCGCCGTGGTGAATTTCCCGCCGCGCCAGGTCGGGCCGTTCCTCAGCGAGGTGCTGACGCTGGGCATGCCGGACCCGGACGGGGCGGTGGTGCTGGTCCGCCCGGACCTGAAGGTTCCCAACGGCGGCAAGCTGTTCTGATGGCCCGCTTCTAGTGGCCCAGCACTACTACACCGTGAGCTGGGACCAGTTGCACCGCGATGCCCGGGCGCTGGCCTGGCGGCTGATGGAGAAAGGGCCGTTCAAGGGGATCGTCGCGATCACCCGGGGCGGCATGATCCCGGCGGCGATCATCGGGCGCGAGCTGGAATGCCGGCTGATCGAGAGCGTGTCGGTGGTGACCTATGACGAGGAAACCAAGGGCCAGCCTGCGGTGGTCAAGCCGCCGGCGGCGGCCGGCGACGGCACCGGCTTCCTGATCGTGGACGACCTGGTCGACACCGGCACCACCGCACGGGTGGTGCGTGCGTTGCTGCCGAACGCGCATTTCGCCGCGGTCTATGCCAAGCCGGCCGGGCGGCCGATCGTCGATACGTTCATCACCGAGGTGTCGCAGGACACCTGGATCCTGTTTCCGTGGGATACCGAGGCACAGTTTGTCGCACCGTTGATCCGCAAGGCCGGCGCGTCCAACGGCGGCTGAGGTCCTACAGCCGGTTCACACCTCGGCCAGCGGCTCCCGGCTGACGCGGACCTGGTCGACCCGGCGCCCTTCCATCTCCATCACCTCGAACCGCCAGCCACCGAAGACGATGCGGTCGCCGGGGCGCGGCACTCGGCGCAGCAGCGCCAGCAGCAGGCCACCGAGGGTGTGGTAGCTGCCTTCGGCGGGCAGGTCGGGCAGGATCAGGCGCGATTTGAGCTCATCGACCGGCATCATGCCGTCCATCAGCAACACCGCGTCGGCCGCATCCGGGCCGGTGCCGGGCTGGGTGGCGCTATCTGTAGGGTCGCCGACGATCGCCTCCAGCACGTCCGCGGCGGTGACGACCCCCTCGAAGCTGCCATATTCGTCCATGACCAGCGATAGCCCGAGTTCGTCGGATTTGAGTCGCTCCAGCGCATCGAGCGCGGTGACGGTGTCGGGCATCACCAGCGGCTGGCGCAGCGCGGCGGCGACCGAGAATTCCCCGCCGCTGAGCAGGTGATCGAGAATATCCTTGGCCTGAACCACGCCAACGACATTGTCCACCGCACCGTCGCAGACCACGAACCGGGAATAGGGCGCGGATTTCAGGGTATCGATGATCTCCTTCGCCGGGTCCGTACGGTCGATCCAGACGATGTCGGTGCGCGGCGTCATGATCGCACGCACCGGCTTGTCCGCCAGGCGGAGGATGCGCTCGATCATGTCGCGCTCCTCCATCTCCAGCACGCCGGCCTGGGTGCCCTCCACCAGCAGGGCCTTCAGTTCCTCCTCGGTCACTTCCTGCTGGGTTGCGCGTTGCAGGCCGAAGACGCGCAGCACCAAGGCGGTGGATTTGCCGAGCAGCCAGACTGCCGGGGCGGTGAGCTTGGTCATGCGCGCGATGGGGCGGGCGACGCTGGCGGCGATGGGCTCGGGGTAGCGCAGCGCCAGATGCTTGGGCACGAGCTCGCCCAGAACGAGCGTGAGATAGGTGGTGACGACCACCACGATCGCCAGCGCCAGGGTTTCCGAGAACGGGCCGACGATGGGAACCGGGGCCAG
Source organism: Rhodospirillales bacterium (assembly GCA_037442565.1). Lineage (GTDB taxonomy): Bacteria > Pseudomonadota > Alphaproteobacteria > Acetobacterales > Acetobacteraceae > PALSA-911. Next base: position 12,158 of record JBBIQA010000057.1, on the reverse strand, counting down.
CCATTCCTGGATGTGCGAGGCAAGCCGGGCGCCGCCGAACACTCCGGTGAGCACGCTGACCAGGGTAATGCCGATCTGTACCGTGGGAAGGAAGCGCTGCGGATCCTCGGCAAGGTCGCGAGCCACGGCGGCGCCGGCGACCCCCTTGTTTTCCAGCACGGAGAGCCTGGCGCGGCGGGAGGAAACCAGGGCCAACTCGCCCATCGAGAACAGGCCGTTCAGCCCGATCAGCAACAGAACGATGACGATTTCGATCGCGAAGCTCATCATGGACGGCAATTCCATTCCCAAGACCTGGCCGAAACTCAGCCGCCGACCAGCATACCGGTGGGCGAATGGTTCAGACAGGCATGTTTTCATCGGGTATGTTTTCATCGGACCCGTGTCACGCCTGCCCGCCTGGGCTGTCTGACCCTGGATCCCGGCTGCCACTTCGGCGCCATAATGCGGACCGAGAGGTGCCGCACTGGCGCGGTAGGGCTGCTCGGGCTAGGGCCTTCTCGCCCGCCATGATCTTCCGTCGCGACCTCCTGGGGCAGCCGCATGATCCCGCCTCCCACGACCCTCCCGGTTTCCACCGGAACCGGCGCTTCTCGGCTGCACCGCTGGCGGGCCAGCCCGTGGTGGAACGGCACGACCTGGTTGTCGGTGCTGGCCGGGTGTGTGCTGGCCTTCTGCGTCTGGGCCTGGAGCAACCAGCCCGCGGACGCGCCGGATTTCACCGGCCGGCCGGCCGGGCTGGCGTTCTCGCCGTTCCAACGCGGCCAAAGCCCGGAGACGGGCGCCTATCCCAGCGAGGCCCAGTTGCGCGCCGACCTGAAGGTCGCGGCGGGACTGAGCGGGCAGATCCGCACCTACACGGTGCAGGGCGTGCTGGGCGATATCCCGCGCCTGGCCGAGGGCCTGAAGCTACGGATCACGCTGGGCGCCTGGCTGGACCGCGACGCGGCCGCCAATGCCGCCGAACTGCGCCGGCTGGTAGCGATCGCGCGGGCGCACCCCAATGTGAACCATGTGCTGGTGGGCAACGAGACGCTGCTGCGCCACGACCTGACGCCGATCGAGCTGATTGCGGCGATCGGAGAGGTGAAGCGGCAGGTGAAGATGCCGGTATCCACCGCCGAGCCCTGGCATGTGTGGCTCGCCAATCCGGCCCTGGCGCGGGCGGTGGATGTGATCACCATCCACCTGCTGCCTTACTGGGAGGGCCTGCCGGTCGAGGATGCCGAGCGGTTCGTGCTGGCGAAGCTGGACGCGGTGCGCGCGGCCTATCCCGGCAAGCCCGTGGTGATCGGGGAGATCGGTTGGCCGTCAAACGGCGTTCAGATCGGCGCGGCACGGGCCAGCCGGGTCAATCAGGCGCTGTTCCTGCGGCGCTTCTTCGTCGATGCGCAGCGCCGCGGGCTGGACTACTTCGTGATGGAGGCGTTCGACCAGCCGTGGAAGACCAGCTTCGAGGGCCGCGCCGCCGGCTACTGGGGCATGCTGGACCTGGACCGGCAGCCGAAATGGGCGATGACGGGTCCGGTGCGGGAAACGCCGGACTGGTCGGACTGGGCCGGCGCCAGCATCCTGACGGCCGGGGTCCTGGCGCTCGCCCTTTTGTCGCGCCGGCCGGACATCCGGCTGCAGGGAAAGCTGCTGTTGGTGCTGCTGGTGCAGGGGTTCTGCGCCACGCTGGCCTGCGTGCTGCTGGCGATGAGCGGAAAATACCTTTCAGGCTTCGCCTCGGTTATCTGGGGCATGCTGGCGGCCGGACAGGCGCTGCTGCTGGCGCTGCTGCTGGCCGACAGCTTCGATCTGGCGGAGACGCTCTGGGGCCGTGTGTGGCGGCGGCGGATCGTGCCGGTGGCGTGCGTATCGGATGGGCGGCGGCCGAAGGTGTCGATACACGTGCCGATCTGCAACGAGCCGCCGCAGATGGTGCGCCGCACCCTGGATGCGCTGGCGGCACTGGACTATCCGGATTTCGAGGTGCTCGTGGTGGACAACAACACCACCGACCCCACGATCTGGCAGCCGGTGGCCGAGCATTGCGCGCGGCTGGGGGCGCGGTTCCGGTTCTTCCATCTCGGGCGCCATCCCGGCTTCAAGGCCGGCGCGCTGAATTTCGCGCTGCGCCAGACCAGTGCGGATGCCGAGATCATCGGCGTGCTGGATGCCGACTATGTCGTGTCGCCGGACTGGCTGGCGGCGATGGTGCCGTGCTTCGACGATCCAATGGTGGGCTTCGTGCAATCGCCGCAGGATTACCGCGACGCCGATGGCAGCGCCTTCAAGCGCCTGATGTTCTGGGAATATGCCGGGTTCTTTCAACTCGGCATGGTGAACCGCAACGAGCGCAACGCGATCATCCAGCATGGCACGATGAGCCTGATCCGGCAGATCGCGCTGACCGACGCCGGCGGCTGGGCGGAATGGACGATCACCGAGGACGCCGAATTGGGCCTGCGGCTGATGCGGGCCGGCTGGCGGTCGGTCTATGCGCCGAAAAGCTTCGGGCTCGGCGTGATGCCGGATGACTTCGCCGCCTTCCGCCGCCAGCGCTTCCGCTGGGCCTATGGTGCGATGCAGATCAGCCGGCGGCATTGGCGGGCGCTGTTCTCGCCGTTCTGCCGCGACCTGACGCTGGGCCAGCGCTGGCATTTCGTGACGGGATGGCTGCCCTGGGTGGGCGATGCGTTGGGGCTGGCGTTCCTGCTGATGGGCCTGGTCTGGTCGGTTGGGCTGATCGCGGCGCCGATGCGGGTGGAGTTCCCGATCGTGCTGTTCATGCTGCCCTCGGTCGGGCTGTTCGGCTTCAAGCTGGTGCAGATCCTGGCATTGTACCGTGCCCGGGTGGAATGCAGCCTTACCGACCGCCTGGGCGCCGCGCTCGCCGGCCTGGCCCTGAGCCATACAATCGGCAAGGCGGTGTGGAAGGGGCTGGTGATCCGCTCGGCGCCATTCCTGCGTACGCCGAAGATGGCGGATGCGCCGGCCTTGCTGCAGGGCTTGCGGATGGCGCGAGAGGAAACGGTGCTGCTGGGGTTGAACTGGGCGGCACTCGCCGGGGTGACGGTGACCTACCGGCTGGCGACCATGGAGGCGCGACTTTGGTGCCTGGTGCTGCTGACGCAGTCTTTGCCGTATCTGGCCTCGGTGGTCACCTCGGTGATGGCGGCGCTGCCGGCGGGGGCGTTGCGGCCGGTGCCCAAGCCTATCGGGCAGGTTGTGGCCTCTGGCGGGTCTGGGGATTAAAGCGTGCAGAGCATCTTGAGAAATTAATCTAGTTTTTAGATTTCGGTCTGGATTTATGCCAAATTTCATGATTTGTTAAGCGCACTCCAGACCGAGGGTGCGTCGCATGTCCGAATGCCAGGCCGAAATCATCCCCTTCCCCGTGCGGCCCGGCCGCCCGGTTCCTCACACACCGCAGCCCATGGCCGGCGACGGGCAGGAACGGCTGGCATTGGCCCTGGCCAGACTGGACGTGGCGATGCGCGAGCAGCGGGTCGCGATGGGAGCCTGGCGGGCGTCGCTCGCCGCGCTGAAGCAATCCGCGAGTTCCCTGCAAGCGGGCCTCGGCCGGTATCACGAGGTTCTGGGCACGCTGGGCGAGCGCGTCGATGGCCTGGGCGCGACGGCACGGCAACTCGAAAGCTGGGCGGACCGCACCGAAGCCTCGGCGCTGTCCTGACGCCCTGCCTTAACCGGCGGTTTCCTCGGTAAAGAACTTCTGCCCCTCGGCGAAGTGGTTGGGCTTCATGAACACGCCGAGGATCACCGCGCCGTTCGGGGCGACTGCCACATGGGTGTTGCCGGCCGGGCGCCAGACGAAATTGCCGGCGGTACATTTGCCCTCGGCATCTTCCAGGCTGCCTTCCAGCACGTAGGTCATCTCCACGCCGGTATGCTCATGCAGCGGCACGACGGCGCCTGGGGCGAGGCGGAACAGCAGCGTCGCCAACCCGGTGGCAGGGTCGGAATAGAGCATCTTGGTCTCGATGCCCGGGAACTTGGACGGCGACCAGTCCATGCCGACCACATCGACATAGACCGACGGCGGCGAGATCTCGTCGGCGAGCAGGCGCTTCATCGGCGCGGCGGCGGCGGTACCTTCGGGCATGGGGCGGTCCTCCTGTTGGTTTTCGCGGTTGCCTGCCATGGCGCACGACCCGCGGGGGGCGTGTCAAGGAATGTCTATCCCCGTCCGCGCCTGCATGGCAGTTTCTGGCGCTGAATCGGAGGAGCCGCGATGAACCTGATCGACAAGCTGCGCCATGCGCGCGTGGTGCCGGTGGTCCGCACACATGAAACGCGGCACGCCATCACGGCGGTGCAGTGGCTGCGCGATGCCGGCATCCATATTTTCGAGATCACCCTGACCGTGCCCAATGCGGTGGGGCTGATCCGCGAACTGGCCGGCGACCCCAACCTGCTGGTCGGCGCCGGCACCGTGCCGGACCGGGCAACCGCCGGGGCGTGCCTCGCCGCCGGCGCGCGCTTCATCGTCGCACCCTGGGTGGACCCGGAATTGTCCGCGCCCTGCCGCGATGCCGGCGCGGCGCTGATGCTGGGGGCGTTGACGCCAACCGAGGTGCGCGCGGCGCTGGCGGGCGGGGCGGACGTGGTGAAGATCTTTCCCGCCTCCTCCGCCGGGGGCCCCGGACATATCAAGGCCTTGTGCAGCGTCTTTCCGGGCGTGGCGTTCTGCCCGACCGGCGGCGTGGAGCCGGGCAATGTGCAGACCTTCCTCGGCGCCGGCGCGGCGTTCGTCGGCATGGGCGGGGCGCTGGTGGACGAGGCGAAAATCGCCGCCGGAGACCGTGACGCGATTCAGAACATAGCCCGGCAGGTGATGCTGCCGTGAGCGTCGATCTGCTGTGCATGGGCGAACCGATGCTGGAATTCAACCAACAGCCCGTTCAGTCCGATGGGCGTATGCTCTATCTTCAGGGGTTTGGCGGGGATACCTCCAACGCGGCGATCGCCGCATCCCGGCAAGGCGCGCGAACGGGATATATCACCGCAATCGGCGAAGATCCCGTCGGGGATCGCTTTCTGGAGCTGTGGCGGCGAGAGGGGGTGGATACCGCCACGGTGCTGCGGTCTTCCGCCCATCCAACGGCGATCTATTTCGTCAACCATGACGAGCGCGGGCATCATTTTCTCTTTTATAGAAACGCTTCCGCGGCGAGCTTCTACGGCGCCGCCGATCTGCCGCCGGCGGCGATCGCCGGGGCGCGGATGTTCTATGCCTCCGGGATCAGCCAGGCGATTTCGGCCAGCGCGGCGGACGCGGTTTTCGCCGCCATCGATATCGCCCGGCGCAACGGCGTGACGGTGGCATACGACACCAATTACCGCCCGCGCCTGTGGCCGGCGTCCCGCGCCGCGGCGGTAACGCATGCGGCAATCGCCCAGGCGGATTTCGCTTTTCCAGGCTTGGAGGATGCCGCGGCGCTGACCGGGCTGACCGAGCCCCAGGCCATTCTGGATTTCTACCTGCGCCTTGGCTCGAAGACGGTCGTGCTGAAGATGGGGGCAGACGGCGCCTTTGTCGCCACACCCAACCGGCGGGTACTGGTTCCGCCGTTCAAGGTGGACGTGATCGACGCTACCGGCGCCGGCGACACATTCTGCGGCGCCTTCCTCGCGCGCATCCTGGCCGGGGACGAAGCCGAGGCCGCCGCGCGCTATGCCGGCGTGGCGGCGGCTTTGGCCTGCACCGGCTACGGCGCGGTGGCGCCGATCCCGACCGCCGATCAGGTGCTGGCCGCCACCCGCTGATTGGAGCCCGGACGCAGCCGCAGCCCCGGACGCAGATTGGCGAAGGTCAGTGTCGCCGGATCGGCCACCACCGGACCGGGCGCGGCCGCGACGATCACATGCGAGGCGATCGGGCCGAAATCGGCGCGGAAATGCACCGAGGATTTCAGCACCAGGATCGGGCAGTCCCGCGGCTCGATGCCGACATGGCGCAGGATCGCCTGGTCATAGGCCTGCATCTTGCGGCTGACGATGACCACCTGGATGCCCGGATCGATCTCCACCAGCGCGCAGAGGCCCAGTTCGGCCGGATTGCCGGCGCCCATCGGGCCGGTAAGGGTGAAGCGGCCATCGGTGATCTGCCTGACAGTGACGTTGCAGGTGAACGGGGCGCCATCCGATTTTCCGCCCAGTGAAAGGGCGACCGAAGCCCCCTGCCCGGCCGCGTGGCACGAAGCCGCGCTTTCCGCGTCGTTGATCAGGCACAGCACGGCGCCGCTGGCACCCTGGCGCACGAGTTCGGCCAGGATGCCGGTGGTGTCCCCGTGGCCGCCGCCACCGGGATTGTCCTGGGTGTCGGCGATCACCACCGGACCGGTGGAACTCCGCGCGGCGATCGCCTCGGCCACAGCCGTCGGGGCATCGAGGATACCCTGCAGGAATTCGGTCTCCCGCGCCGCGATATAGGCGGCGAAGCTGTCCGCCGCCTGATCCGCCTCGGCCTGGGTGTCGGCATAGGCGGCGATCGCAACGCCGCAATCGGGGAAATCGGCGTAGGGAAAGCCGAAACAGAAGGCGAGTTCGGCCAGGTTTGCCCGCTGTTCCAGCGCCGCGCGCTCGGACATCACCGGCTGCATCGGCGCCATCAGGGTGCACTGGCTGGTGATCGGGATCCAGAAATCCAGCTGCCGGAAGCTCCTGGCCCAGGGCGCGCCACGGGCGATGCGGGCCAGCAGCAGCTGCATCGCCCGGGCGCCGGCCTCGCGCATATCCACGTGCGGATAGGTGCGATAGGGCACCGCCGCGTCGGCCAGGCGCACCATGGCGGCGGTGAGGTTGGCGTGCGGGTCCAGGCTGATGGTGATCGGCATGTCCGGCCCGGCGACGGCGCGGACCCGGCGCAGCAATTCGCCCTCGGCATCGGGGAAGCTTTCGGACAGCATGGCGCCATGCAGGTCCAGATAGATCCCGTCCAGCTTCCCCTGCGCCAGCGCATCGGACAGTTCGGCGCAGAGCATGGCCGACATCCGCTCGAACGCCTCGTCCTGCACCGGGCCGGCCGGGTTGGCGACCGACCAGGCGAGCGGCACCAGCGTCACCCCCTGCCCCGCCGCGGCGATGGCGCCGGCCATGGGCACGGCCGTATCGCGCAACGCCTCGATCAGGCCGGCGCCGCGCTGCAGCGGCGGAAAGCCGCCGGGTTGGACGAAGTCGGCGAAGGTGGTCGGGCGCGGGGCGAAGGAGTGGCTTTCGTGCAGGAAACCGCCGATGGCGATGCGCAGGCTCATGGATCAGGCTCTCCCCGAAAAGGACACGCGGGGATAGGTTGCGACCCGCACCTTCCATCCTAGCCCCTGAGGACATCGCCATGAAGGCATTCTGGAATCCGGTTCAACTGAACCACACGCCGGCATTCTTTCTGGTGCGGGGCGAGGTCCGGCCGAATTTCGAGGTCCCGGCCCGGGCGGTGGCGCTGCTGGAGGCATGCCATGCGATGGGGCTGGAGGTGACCGCGCCGGCGGAGATCGGCCGGACCCTGCTGCAAACCGTACATCCGGCGGCCTATCTGGATTTCCTGCAACACGGCTTCGATGCCTGGGACGCGCTGGGCGATGCGGGGCCGGAGATGGTGGCGAACGTGCATCCCTCGCCGGAGATGCTGGCCAACGGCGCGGTGATGCCGCCGCACATCACCGGCCAGACCGGATGGTTCACCGCGGACACCTCCTGCCCGATCGGCCGGCACACCTGGGCGGCGGCTGCCTCGGCGGCGGCCGGCGCGATCGCGGCGGCGGAGGAAGCGGCGGCCGGGCGCACCGCCTACGCCTTGGCACGGCCGCCCGGGCATCACACCTACGCGGCGCGGGCCGGCGGGCACTGCTACCTGAACAACGCCGCGCTGGCGGCGGAACGCCTGCGCGCGCGCGGCGCGAAGCGGGTGGCGGTGCTGGACATCGACAGCCATCACGGCAACGGCACGCAAGGGATCTTCTACGACCGCGCCGACGTGCTGTTCATCTCCGTGCACGGCGATCCCAACCGCTATTACCCGTGGTATACCGGCCATGCCGGCGAACGCGGCGGCGGCCCGGGCATGGGCTGCAATCTGAATTTCCCGCTGGCCTTCGGCACCGGCGACGACGGCTGGCTGGCCGCCATTGCCTCCGGCATGGCCGAGATCGGCCGTTTCCAGCCGGATGCGCTGGTGGTCAGCCTGGGCTTCGACGCATCGAAGGACGAGCCGCTGAACGCGCTCGCCGTGACCGCGGACGGGTTTGCACGCGCCGGCGCGATGATCGGGGCGGCGCGCCTGCCGGCCGCCATCATCCAGGAGGGCGGCTACAACGTCGATGTGCTGGGCACGCTGCTGACCCGGTTCCTGACGGGGTTCGGAGAGCGCAAATGATTCTGATTACGAATGCAATTTAAACGTTTAAATAGGATGACGACTGCACGTTAATTTACTACCATAGCGTGCATGACCATTGCCCGCGTCCAGTCCTTCGCCTTCTCCGGCATCGAGGCCGTGCCGGTGGAAGTGCAGGTGCAGATCTCCTCGGGCCTGCCAGCCTTTCTGGTCGTCGGCCTGCCCGACAAGGCGGTGGGCGAGGCGCGCGAGCGGGTGCGGGCCGCCCTCACCGCCATGGGCCTGGCGCTGCCGCCCAAGCGGGTGCTGATCAATCTGGCGCCGGCCGACCTGCTGAAGGAGGGATCGCATTTCGACCTACCGATCGCGCTGGGCGTGCTCGCCGCGATGGAGGTGGTGCCACGGGAGGAGATGGCCGGCTTCGCCGCGCTCGGCGAGCTATCGCTGGACGGATCGCTCCATGCCGTCGCCGGTGTGCTGCCGGCGGCGATCGGCGCCTCCATGCGCGAACTCGGCCTGATCTGCCCGGCAAGCCAGGGCGGCGAGGCTGCCTGGGCCGGCCGGATCGAAGTGCTGGCCGGCATGGATCTCCTGTCCCTGATCAACCATTTCCGGGGAACGCAGGTGCTTACCCCACCGGAGCCGGCGGGCGTCGCGGAAGCCGGGCGTGGGCCCTGCCTGTCGGACGTGAAGGGCATGGAGACCGCCAAGCGGGCGCTCGAGATCGCCGCGGCCGGCGGTCATAACCTCCTGCTGATGGGCTCGCCCGGCTCGGGCAAGTCCATGCTGGCGGCACGCCTGCCGGGGCTGCTGCCGGATCTCACGCCGCAGCAGGCGCTGGAGGTCAGCATGATCCACTCGGTCGCGGGCATGCTCGATGGCGGCAGGCTGGTCATGCGCCCGCCGTTCCGCGAACCGCATCACAGCGCCTCCCAGGCGGCGCTGACCGGGGGCGGGCAGCGGGCCAGGCCGGGCGAGGTGTCGCTCGCGCATCGCGGCGTGCTGTTCCTGGACGAACTGCCGGAATTCCCCTCTCAGGCGCTGGAAGCCCTGCGCGGGCCGATGGAAAGCGGCCGCACCACGGTCTCCCGCGCCAGGGCGCACGTGACCTATCCCGCCCGGTTCCAGCTCATCGCGGCGATGAACCCGTGCCGCTGCGGCTATCTGGGTGACGGCGGGCGCGAGTGCGGCCGGGCGCCGCGCTGCGGGGAAGACTACCAGAACCGCATCAGCGGTCCGGTGATCGACCGCATGGACCTGACGGTGGAGGTGCAGCCGGCCTCGGCCGCCGAACTGGCCCGCGCGCCTCCCGGCGAGCCCAGCTCCGCCGTGGCGGACAGGGTGGCGCGCGCGCGCCGGGCGCAGCGGCAGCGCTACGGCGCCGATGGCGCGGCCAGCAACGCCGAGGCGGATTCGCGCGATGTCGAACTGGCCAGCGACGCGCAGGACCTGGCCGAGCGAGCGATGGAGAAGCTGCGGCTGTCGCCGCGCGGCTACACGCGGGTGCTTCGCGTGGCCCGCAGCATCGCCGATCTGGCCGGCACCACCAAGGTGGCGCGGACACACGTGGCGGAGGCCCTGGCGTTCCGCCATCGGATGCCGGGCCGACGGGTATGACCCAACCCTATGTCCGCTGCCGCGGGTCCAGCGCATCCCGCAGGCCGTCGCCCACCAGGTTGAACGACAGCACGCACAGGAAAATTGCCAACCCCGGAAACACCGCCAGCCACGGCGCCTGGATCAGGAAACGCTGGGCGGCGTTCAGCATCGAGCCCCAGCTTGGCTCCGGCGGCTGCTGACCCAGGCCGAGGAACGACAGGCTCGCCTCGGCAATGATGGCGGTGGCGATCGCCAGCGTGCCCTGCACCAGCACCGGCGGAATAATGTTCGGCAGCACATGGCGAACCGCCACCCGCCATGGCGGATTGCCCAGCGCGCGCGCCGCTTCCACGTAGTCGTTGCCGGCCACATCCATCGCCGCCCCGCGCGCCACCCGCATGAACACCGGCGCCGCGGTGACCCCGATGGCGATCATCGCGTTCTTCAGATCCGGCCCCAGGAACGCCGCCAGCGCGATCGCCAGGATCAGGAACGGACAGGCCAGCATGGCATCGACGATCCGGCTCAGCACCGCATCGATCCAGCCGCCGGCAAACCCCGCCAGCAACCCGGAAGGGACGCCAATCCCCGCTGCGATCAACACCGACACGACACCCGCCAGCATCGAGGCGCGGGCGCCGAAGATCACTCGCGCCAGCACGTCCCGGCCGTTCTCGTCCGTGCCCATCCAATGCATCGCGGACGGCGCCTTGCGCACCGCCGACCAGCTTGTGGCGATCGGATCGTACGGCGCGATCAGCGGCGCCAGGCTGGCGGACAACACGAAGATCACGATCACCACCAGCCCGGCCACCGCCGCGCGCCGGCGCATGAAGCGCGCCCAGGCCAGGCGCGCTGGACTTCTCGCCATGCCGCTCATGCCACCCGCAGGCGTGGATTGATCACCACATACAGAACGTCCGCGATCAGGTTCAGCATCACGAACAGGAACGCCGTCACCAGCACCACCCCCTGCACCACCGGATAGTCGCGGTTGAACACGGCATCGACGACCAGCTTGCCGAAGCCGGGAATGGAAAACACCTGCTCGGTCAGCACCGCACCCGAGAACAGCGTGCCGAGCTCCAGCGCCCCCAGCGTCACCACCGGCACCAGCGCGTTACGCAGCGCATGGCGCAGCACCACGCGCCACTCCGTCAGTCCCTTCGCCCGCGCGGTGCGGACGTAATCCTGGTCCAAAGCCGTCAGCATGGCGCTGCGGGTATGGCGCATCAGCACGGCGGCGATGGCGTTGCCCAGCACGAACGCCGGCATGATCGTGGTCGCGAGCGACTGGCGCCAATCCACGTCCAGCGGCACATACCCCGAAGGCGGCAGCCAGCCGAGTTGCACCGACACCAGCAGGATCAGCATGATCCCGAGCCAGAAATTCGGCGTCGACAGCCCCGCCAGGCCGACGAAACTGGCCAGATAATCCCAGACCGTGTTCTTCTTCACGGCCGCGAAAATGCCCGCTGGGATGCCGATCAGCAGCGCGATGCAGAACGCCATCACGCCCAGCTGCAAAGTCACCGGCAACTTGGTCAGCACCAGCTCGCTCACCGGCTGGCGAATGCGCCAGGAAAACCCGAGATTGCCGTGCAGTAGATTGCCCACCCAATGCAGATACTGCACGGGCAAGGACCGATCGAGCCATAACTCGCTGCGGATCTGCGCCAGAACCACCGGATCGCCCCGCTCCTCCCCGGCCAGAATGACCGCGGGATCGCCGGGCATCAGCTGCTGCAACCCGAAAACCAGCAAACTGACCAACACCAACGTCGGCACCACCTGCGCCACCCGGCGGGCAAGCATCAGCCCGGCGCCTGAAAGGAAGGCTGGGGCTCCGCCCCAGACCCCGGCACGGTCCGGCGCGCGGCTTCGCGCGACGCTCTGCCCTGCACCCGCAAGGGAACGCGTTCCCTTGACCCATTTCCGTTTGGTTTGTTGGGAAAGGGGGCCTGTCCTAGCCCATCCAAGGCTTCGTCGCTTATGCCCCCTTCCCCAACAAACCAGTCTGAGGGGTGAAGGGGACGACTGTCCCTTTCCGGGTGCAGGGCGGAGCCCGCCGGGGTTTGGGGCGGAGCCCCAATCTTCCTCACGGTGCCAGGCTCACGCCTTGCAGCCGGATGAGCCCGTCGGGCACCGGGTTGAAGCCGGTGACCCTGGCCGACATGCCGACGATGTTTTGCCACTGGTAGATATAGATGATCGGCAGGTC
>JBBIQA010000056.1:0-23250 GCA_037442565.1 Rhodospirillales bacterium | reverse complement strand
CCGTTCCTGATGCCGATCGAGGACGTGTTCTCGATCTCCGGCCGCGGCACCGTGGTCACCGGCCGCATCGAGCGCGGCGTGGTGAACGTGGGCGATGAAGTCGAGATCGTCGGCATCAAGGATACCGTGAAGACGATCGTCACCGGCGTCGAGATGTTCCGCAAGCTGCTCGATCGTGGGGAAGCCGGCGACAACATCGGCGCTTTGCTGCGCGGCACCAAGCGTGACGACGTGGAGCGTGGGCAGGTTCTGGCCAAGCCGGGTTCGATCACCCCGCACACCAAGTTCAAGGGTGAGGCCTACGTGCTGACGAAGGAAGAGGGCGGCCGTCATACGCCGTTCTTCACCAATTACCGTCCGCAGTTCTACTTCCGCACCACCGACGTGACCGGTGTGGTTCAGCTGCCGGAAGGCACCGAGATGGTGATGCCTGGTGACAACGTGTCGATGGATGTCGAGCTGATCGCGCCGATCGCGATGGATGAAGGCCTCCGCTTCGCGATCCGCGAGGGTGGCCGGACCGTTGGCGCCGGCGTGGTTGCCAGCATCACGAAGTAATCGCTTCGACGAAGCTCCGGCGCCAGCGATGGCGCCGGAGTGGACTGACCGCCTACCAGCCAAGCCTCCCGTTCTTTGACAAATGAACCGGCAGCGAATTTCGAATTGGTAAAATGATGGATAATCAGAACATCCGCATCCGCCTGAAGGCGTATGATCACCGCGTGCTCGATAACAGCACGAAGGAGATCGTGAATACCGCCAAGCGCACGGGCGCGCGGGTTCGCGGACCCATTCCGCTGCCCACCCATATCGAACGGTTCACCGTGAACCGCTCCCCGCATGTCGATAAGAAGAGCCGCGAACAGTTCGAAATCCGGACGCATCGCCGCTTGCTCGATATCGTTGAACCCACGCCGCAGACTGTGGACGCGCTGATGAAGCTCGACCTCGCCGCTGGCGTGGACGTCGAAATCAAGCTCTGAGCCCCGCCATGACCGCGAATGTAAACGCCATGCGCACCGGATTGCTTGCCAAGAAGCTCGGCATGACCCGCATTTTCCGCGATGACGGCACCCATGTTCCCGTGACCGTGCTGCACCTGGACGATGTCCGGGTTGTCGCGACCCGCAGCCAGGACAATGACGGCTACAACGCCGTCCAGCTCGGCTGGGGTCATGCGAAGGTCAAGAACGTCTCGAAAGCCAACAGGGGCCACTACGCCCGCGCGAAGGTGGAGCCGGCGCTGAAGCTGGTCGAATTCCATGTCGCCGCGGACGCGATGCTGGAACCCGGTGCCACGCTGTCGGCCGCGCATTTCGTCGCCGGGCAGATCGTCGATGTCTGCGGCACCACCAAGGGCAAGGGTTTCGCCGGCGGCATGAAGCGCTGGAATTTCGCCGGTTTGGAAGCCTCCCACGGTGTGTCCGTCAGCCATCGTAGCCTCGGTTCGACCGGTAATCGCCAGGATCCCGGCAAGACCTTCAAGAACAAGAAGATGCCTGGCCATCTCGGCAGCGAGCGCGTCACCACGCAGAACGTGGAGATCGCCGCGGTGGATGCCGAGAAGGGCATCATCATGATCAAGGGCGCGGTGCCCGGATCCAAGGGTGCCTACGTCATGGTGACCGATGCCGTGAAGAAGGCCCGCCACAAGGACGCGCCGTATCCGGCGTCCCTCAAGACGCCCGCCGAGGCTCCCGCCGCCATGGCCGAACAGCCTGTGGCAGAGTTGGCCGCGCCTGCGCCAGACGACACCTCGTCCGTCGCAGCTCCGCAGGACTGAAAGACAGACCGATGCAGATCGACATCACCACCCTCGATAACGGCCGGGCCGGCTCGGTAGAGCTGCCCGACGATATCTTCGCCGCCGCGCCGCGTGCCGACATCATGGCCCGCGTCGTACACTGGCAGCTCGCCAAGCGTCGTGCCGGCACCCATCGGGTGAAGGGCATGGGCGAGGTTTCGGGCACCACGAAGAAGCCGTACAAGCAGAAGGGCACCGGCAACGCCCGCCAGGGCAGCCTGCGCTCGCCGCAGTTCCGCACCGGCGGCGTCGTTCATGGTCCGGTGGTGCGCGATCATGGCTACGATCTGCCGAAGAAGGTTCGCCGCCTGGGCCTGATCTCCGCGCTGTCGCAGAAGCAGGCCGAGGGCAAGCTCGTTGTGCTCGATGCCGCTACCGGTACTGCCAAGACCCAGGACCTGGTTGCCAAGCTGAAAATTCTTGGCTGGAAATCGGTGCTGATCGTCGACGCCGTGGTGGACGAGGGCTTCTCCCGCGCCAGCAGCAACATCCCGCACGTGGACGTGCTGCCGACCGTCGGTGCCAATGTCTATGACATCCTGCATCATGATTTCCTGGCGATCACCACCGCCGGGATCGAAGGTCTGAAGGCGCGCCTTGGCAAGGGCACGCAAGCCCAGGACACGCTTTCTCAGGAGATTGGGGCATGAGCGAGACAACCACCCCGAAGCGCAAGAAGCAGCTTTCCCGCGAGGCGATGTACAACACCATTCGCGCGCCGCTGATCACCGAGAAGGCGACACTCCTGTCGGAGAAGGGCCAGATCGTGTTCCGCGTGGCGATCGATGCGACCAAGCCAGAGATCAAGGCAGCGGTCGAAGGTCTGTTCGGCGTGAAGGTCACCGGCGTGAATACCCTGGTGCAGAAGGGCAAGACCAAGCGGTTCAAGGGCCGTCCCGGCGTACGCTCCGACGTGAAGAAGGCGTTCGTGCGCCTGGCCGAGGGTGAGACGATCGACCTGTCCACCGGTCTGTCGTGAAGAGATAAGGCGGAACATAGGCCATGGCACTCAAACATTTTAATCCCATCACGCCGAGCCTGCGCGGCACGGTGCTGATCGACCGTTCCGAACTGTGGAAGGGCAAGCCGGTAAAGGCGCTGACCGAGGGCAAGAGCCACTCGGGCGGACGCAACAACCATGGCCGCACCACCTCGTTCTTCCGTGGCGGCGGGCACAAGCAGTCCTATCGCTTCGTCGATTTCAAGCGCCGCAAGTTCGACGTGCCGGCGACGGTGGAACGGCTGGAATACGACCCGAACCGCACCGCCTTCATCGCTCTGATCAAGTATCAGGACGGCGAGCTGTCCTACATCCTGGCGCCGCAGCGCCTGCGGGTGGGTGACAGCGTGATTGCCGGTTCGCGCGTGGACATCAAGCCGGGCAACGCGATGCCGCTGGCGGCGATCCCCGTGGGCACGATCATCCACAACATCGAGATGAAGAATGGCGCCGGCGGCAAGATCGCCCGGGCGGCCGGCAACTACGCCCAGCTCGTCGGCAAGGACAGCGGCTACGCGCAGATCAAGCTGATGTCCGGTGAGCTGCGCATGGTGCGCGCCGAGTGCATGGCCTCGATTGGTGCGGTGTCGAACCCCGACAACATGAACCAGCACATCGGCAAGGCCGGCCGTGCTCGCTGGCTGGGCCGCCGTCCGCACAACCGCGGCGTCGTCATGAACCCGGTCGACCATCCGCACGGCGGCGGCGAAGGCCGCACCTCCGGCGGTCGTCATCCGGTTACTCCGTGGGGCAAGCCCACCAAGGGCTACAAGACCCGCGCCAACAAGCGGACGGATAGCCTGATCATCCGTCGTCGTAACAAGGGCAAGTAAGATGACCCGCTCCGTATGGAAAGGTCCGTTCGTCGACGGTTACCTGCTGGCCAAGGCAGAGACCTCGCGCGCTTCGGGCCGCAACGAGATCATCAAGATCTGGTCGCGCCGCTCCACCATCCTGCCGCAGTTCGTCGGCCTGGTGTTCGGCGTCTACAACGGCCACAAATTCCTGCCGGTGCAGGTGACCGAGAACATGGTCGGGCACAAGTTCGGCGAGTTCTCGCCGACCCGCACGTTCACCGGCCATTCGTCGGACAAGAAGGCGAAGCGGGGCTAACATGAGCAAGCCGAAAACACCTCGCGCCCTGGCCGAGACCGAAGCGCAGGCCGTTCTGCGCAACGTCCGGATCAGCCCGCGCAAGCTGAACCTGGTTGCCGGTCTGATCCGCAACCAGCCGGTCGGCACCGCCGTCGCCACCCTGACCTTCAGCAAGCGGCGCATCGCGCAGCAAGTGAAGAAGGCCCTGGAGAGCGCGATTGCCAACGCCGAGAACAATCATCAGCTCGATGTCGATCGTCTGGTCGTGACCCGCGCCGAGGTCGGCAAATCCGTCGTGATGCGCCGCTTCCATGCGCGCGGCCGTGGCCGGTCCGCGAAGATCGAGAAATGGTTCAGCCATCTGAAGATCGTGGTGGCTGAGCGTACGCAGATCGCTGAACAAGAGGCGGCATAACCGATGGGTCACAAGGTCAATCCGGTCGGGCTGCGGCTCGGCATCAACCGCACCTGGGACAGCCGCTGGTACGCGGGGTCCGACTACGCCAAGCTGCTGCATGACGATCTGAAGCTGCGCGGCCATCTGCGCGCCAAGCTGCATGGCGCCGGCGTTTCCCGCGTGGTGATCGAGCGTCCGGCGAAGAAGCCGCGCGTCACGATCTACGCCGCCCGCCCCGGCGTGGTGATCGGCAAGAAGGGCCAGGACATCGAGGTTCTCCGCAAGGACCTCAGCAAGATGGCCAAGTCCGAGGTGTCGCTGAACATCGTCGAAATCCGCAAGCCTGAGATCGACGCCACTCTGGTTGCCGAGAACATCGCCCAGCAGCTGGAGCGCCGTGTGGCGTTCCGCCGTGCGATGAAGCGTGCCGTGCAGTCGGCCATGCGCCTGGGCGCCCAGGGCATCCGGATCAATTGCGGCGGCCGCCTCGGCGGTGCCGAGATCGCCCGGGTCGAGTGGTACCGCGAAGGCCGCGTGCCGCTGCACACCCTGCGTGCGGATATCGACTACGGCGTGGCGACCGCCAAGACGACGTATGGCACCTGCGGCGTGAAGGTTTGGATCTTCAAAGGCGAGATCCTGGCGAACGACCCGCTGGCGCAGGACCGTCGCGCTGCCGAGCAGGCGCCGCAGCGGTAAATGAGCGTTAGGACCCAGTAAGATGCTTTCACCCAAGCGCACCAAATACCGCAAGGCCCACAAGGGCCGCATCCATGGCCTGGCCAAGGGCGGCACGTCGCTCAACTTCGGCGCCTTCGGCCTGAAGGCTCTGGAGCCGGAGCGTATCACCGCCCGCCAGATCGAGTCCGCCCGTCGTGCCATCACCCGCGCGATGAAGCGTGCCGGTCGCGTGTGGATCCGGATTTTCCCGGATGTGCCGGTCTCGACCAAGCCGGCCGAAGTCCGCATGGGCTCCGGCAAGGGCAGCCCCGAATTCTGGGTCTGCCGGGTGAAGCCGGGTCGTATCATGTTCGAGATCGACGGCGTGGCCCCGGATCTGGCCAAAGAGGCACTGACGCTCGGCGCCGCGAAGCTGCCGATCAAAACGAAGTTCATCCAGCGTATCGGGGATGCCTGAAATGGCCAAAACCGCTTTCAGCAAGCCCTCCGACGTGCGGGCAAAGACACCGGACGAACTCGGCACCGCCCTGCTCGACCTCCGCAAGGAGCAGTTCAACCTGCGCTTCCAGCGGGCGACCGGCCAGAACGAAGGCGTCAGCCGGGTGAAGCAGGTCCGGCGCGAGATCGCTCGCGTCAAAACAATCCTGGCGGAGAAAACTACCTCCGCCGCCAAGTCCTGAGAGGAGTAGGGCGATGCCAAAGCGCGTCCTGACAGGGCGGGTGACCAGCGACAAGATGGACAAGACCGTCACGGTGCTCGTCGATCGTCGCATCATGCACCCGCTGTATAAAAAGTTCATCCGCCGCTCCAAGAACTACGCGGCGCATGACGAAGAGAATTTGTGCCAGGAAGGCGATCTGGTGCGCATCGAGGAATGCCGGCCGCTGAGCAAGCGCAAGACCTGGATCGTGGTCGAGCGCAACGGCAAGCCGTTCGGCCCCGGTCCGACCCCGCGCGCGTCGCAAGTGGCGCATGACGCGGCTGCGCAGATCGCTTCGCCGGGCGACGCATCCGCGCCGACGGCCTGAGGAGCTAGACGATGATTATTGTCGAATCCAACCTCGAGGTCGCCGACAACTCCGGTGCGCGCCGCGTGCAGTGCATCAAGGTGCTCGGCGGCTCCAAGCGCCGCGTTGCGTCCGTCGGTGACGTGATCGTGGTGTCGGTGAAGGAAGCCATTCCCCGTGGCAAGGTGAAGAAGGGCGACGTGCACCAGGCGGTGATCGTTCGCACCAGCTTCCCCGTGCGCCGGCCGGATGGTTCCGCCATTCGCTTCGACCGCAATGCCGCCGTGCTGATCAACAAGCAGCAGGAGCCGATCGGCACCCGCATCTTTGGCCCGGTCGTTCGTGAACTTCGCGGCAAGAAGTTCATGAAGATCATCTCGCTCGCGCCGGAGGTGTTGTAATGGCCGCTCGCATTCGTAAGGGCGACATGGTCGTCGTCATCACCGGCGCCGATAAGGGCCGCCGCGGTACCGTGATGCAGGTCTTTCCGAAGGACGATCGCGCAGTTGTGCAGGGCGTGCGCATCGCCAAGCGCCATACGAAGCCGACCGGCATGGGCCAGCCTGGCGGGATCATCGAAAAGGAAGCGACGATCCACGTCTCGAACCTGAAGCTGGTGGATCCGATTTCCGACAAGCCGACCAAGGTTGGCTTCCGGGTGCTGGATGACGGTCGCAAGGTTCGCGTCGCCAAGGCGACCGGCCAAGTGATTGAGAGCTGAGGTCCAAATCATGAGCGATTCAACCGAGACCAAAACGGCCGCGGAGGCATTCGTGCCCCGCATGCGCCAGCGCTATCTCGATGAGGTGCGCGCCAAGCTGCAGACCGAGTTCGGCTACACCAACCCGATGCAGGTGCCGAAGCTCGAGAAGATCGTCATCAACATGGGTGTCGGCGAGGCTGCTGCCGATCAGAAGAAGCTGGACGCCGCGGTGTCCGAGCTGACCCTGATCGCCGGGCAGAAGCCGGTGAAGACGGTGGCGAAGAAGGCCATCGCCGGCTTCAAGATCCGCAAGGGTCTGCCGATCGGCACCAAGGTGACGCTGCGCAAGGCGAAGATGTACGAGTTCCTGGACCGTCTGGTGACGATCGCATTGCCGCGCGTGCGCGACTTCCGTGGCATCACCGGCAAGGGCTTCGATGGCAAGGGCAACTTCGCCATGGGCCTGAAGGAACAGATCATCTTCCCGGAAATCGTCTACGACAAAGTCGATTCCGTGCGTGGAATGGATATCGTGTTCGTGACCACGGCGAAGACCGACGCAGAGGCGAAAGCCCTGTTGAAGGCCTTCGACCTGCCGTTCGCAAACTAATACTTAACGCTACTGGATTGGGAAAACCGCCGGGACCCGCATTTGGGATCCCGGGCTGGTTCCGGAGGTAAAGACAGGATGGCCAAGACGTCGCAGGTCAACCGGAACGTCAAGCGCGAGCGCATGGCGAAACGGGATAAGGGCAAGCGGGCTTCTCTGAAGTCGATCGTGATGGACCGCACGCTGCCGGTTGAGGACCGCTTCAACGCGTCCCTCAAGCTGGCCGAGCTGCCGCGCAACGGGGCGAAGGTTCGCGTGCGGCTGCGCTGCGAGCTGACCGGGCGCGCCCGGGCGAATTATCGCAAATTCAAACTGTGCCGTATTGCACTTCGTGACCTCGCCAGCGCCGGGCAGATCCCCGGCATGGTCAAGGCCAGCTGGTAAGAGAGGGAACGGTCCATGTCACTATCCGATCCCCTGGGCGATATGCTGACCCGCATCCGTAACGCGCAGCGCGCGCGTCATACGGCTTGTGTGGCTCCGGCGTCCAAGTTGCGCGCCAATGTCCTGGATGTGCTGAAGCGTGAAGGCTTCATCCGCGGCTTTGCCTCCGAAGAGCTGCGCCCCGGCGTGGCCCAGCTGCGCATCGAGCTGAAATACAACGAGGGCGAGCCGGTGATCAAAGAGATCACCCGCATCTCCAAGCCGGGCCGGCGCGTCTATTCCCAGATCAAGGAATTGCCGCGGGTCTATGCCGGGCTTGGTATTTCCATCCTTTCCACGCCGCGTGGCGTGATGAGCGATGCAGAGGCCCGCGCCGCCAATGTCGGCGGCGAAGTCCTTTGCCGCGTATTCTGACCGGAGAACGCCGATGTCACGTGTAGGCAAATATCCCGTCGAAATACCGGCGGGCGTTCAGGTGGCGATCGCCGGCAGGCGATTGACCGCGAAGGGCAAGCTCGGCGAGCTCGGCCTCGATCTGACCGACTACGTGGATGCCGAGATCGAGGGGAACCTGGTCAAGGTCGCGCCGCGCAGCAACGAGACCAAGGCCCGGATGATGTGGGGCACGACCCGCGCCCTGGTGCAGAGCATGGTCAAGGGCGTCTCGGTCGGCTTCAGCAAGTCGATGGAGATTACCGGGACAGGTTACCGCGCATCGGTGCAGGGCTCCAATCTGGTCATCAACCTCGGCTTCTCGCATGACGTGGTCTATCCGGTGCCGAAGGGTATCAAGATCACCTGCGAGCGTCCGACGGCGATCAAGGTGGAAGGTGTGGACAAGCGCCTGGTGGGCCAGGTTGCGGCTGAAATCCGCGCGTGGCGTCCGCCGGAACCCTACAAGGGCAAGGGCGTGAAGTACGACACCGAGACGATCCTCCGTAAGGAGGGCAAGAAGAAGTGATGTGCACTCAGGTATTCGTTAGCGCATCGGGGACCCATCATGGCCACTGACAACAAAGCACTGCAGGAACGCCGGCGGCAGCGCCTCCGGTATCAGTTGAAGACGAAATCGGGCGGCCGGCCGCGTCTCTCGGTGTTCCGCTCCGGCAAGAACATCTACGCCCAGGTGATCGATGATGCAGCCGGCCGCACGCTGGCAGCCGCGTCCACACTGGACAAATCCCTGCGCGAGGCCCTGAAGACCGGCGCGGACAAGGACGCCGCGGCGGCCGTCGGCAAGCTGGTCGCGGAGCGCGCCCTGGCCGCCGGCGTCAGCCTGGTGGTGTTCGATCGCGGATCCTACCTGTATCACGGCCGCGTCAAGGCGCTGGCCGAGGCGGCTCGCGAAGGCGGGCTGGCGTTCTGATGAGCAAGAATGTGATGACCATTACGACTGCCCTTTGGGGGACCACCAACCATGGCGCGTGAACCGAGAGAAGGCGGCGGCGGTGGCCGCGGCCGCGAGCGTGAGCGGGATCGCGACGGCGGCGATGACATCATCGACAAGCTGGTCACGATCAACCGTGTCGCCAAGGTCGTAAAGGGTGGCCGTCGGTTCGCCTTTGCCGCCCTGGTTGTCGTGGGGGATCAAAAGGGCCGCGTCGGCTACGGCGCCGGCAAGGCCCGCGAAGTGCCGGAAGCGATCCGCAAGGCAACCGAACGTGCCAAGCGCGGCATGATCCGTATCCCGATGAAGGAAGGCCGTACGCTGCATCATGATGTGGAAGGCGTGTTCGGCGCCGGTCACGTGGTGTTGCGCTCCGCGTCCGCCGGCACCGGGATCATCGCCGGCGGTCCGCTGCGCGCGGTGTTCGAAACGCTGGGTATCGGCGACGTGGTCGCCAAGAGTCTCGGCAGCCGCAACCCGCATAACATGGTGAAGGCAACCTTCGCCGCCTTGCAGCGTTGCGCCTCGCCGCGTTCCGTTGCCGCGCGCCGTGGCAAGAAGGTTTCCGATCTTCTTGGCAAGCGTGAGGCCCCGGGTGCCGACGCGACCGAAGCAATGGAGGGCGCCGATGCCTGAGCATGATGTGTCTGCCGCTCGCGCGCCGGAAGGTTCGGCGCTGCCGCGGAAAGTGCGGGTGACGCAGATCGCGTCCGGCCTCGGCCGCAAGCCCGGCCAGATCGAGACCTTGATCGGTCTCGGCCTGAACAAGATGCGTGCGACGCGCGAGCTGGAGGATACCCCATCCGTGCGCGGCATGATCCGCAAGGTTGCCCACCTGATCCAGGTTGAGGAGCTGTCCTGATCGGTTCCGCCGGTTTGGATAGAAGGAAAATACGATGAAGCTCAACGAACTCCGTGACAACCCAGGCGCCCACCTGAAGTCCAAGCGGCTCGGCCGCGGTATCGGCTCGGGCAAGGGCAAGACGTCCGGCAAGGGACATAAAGGCCAGAGCGCCCGCGAGGGTGTTGCCCTGAACGGTTTCGAAGGCGGTCAGCTGCCGATCTATCGCCGGCTGCCCAAGCGGGGCTTCGTGAACCTGTTCCGCAAAACCTACGCGCCGGTGAATCTCGGCACGTTGGACGCGGCGATCGCATCTGGCCGGATCGACGGTTCGCAGCCGATCACCGAGGACGCCCTGCGCGCGGCCGGGCTGGCTCGCACCGGTAAGGTAGACGGCATCCGACTGCTGGCCCGTGGCGAGATCACCCGGGCCATCACGATCACCGTTTCCGGCGCGTCCGCCGCGGCGATCGAGGCGGTGCAGAAGGCTGGCGGCAACGTGACCACGACGGTCGCCGCCAAGGAAGCCCCGGCGGAAGCCTGAGACGATCCCGCACGGCGCCGCCGAATTCGGCGGCGCCGGTGCAACGGCGCGGTCCGCGCTTGGCTTCCACGTCACGGACCGCTAAACACTGCGAGCGGCGCTTCAGTATCCCAGCGGGCCTCCCAGCGGGCTCCCCGCGAGGATGATCGGAGAGCGCCGTTTTTCTTGATGGGATCAGCCAATGGCGTCTGCGGCCGAGCAACTCGCCTCCAGCATGAGCCTGGGGACTTTCTCCAAGGCCACCGAGCTCAAGAGCCGGATCTGGTTCACCCTGGGGGCGTTGATCGTCTATCGCATCGGCACCTATGTGCCGGTTCCCGGCGTCGATGCCTCGGTAATGGGAGAAATGCTCAGCCAGCACGGCGGCGGCATCCTCGGCATGTTCGACATGTTCACCGGCGGCGCGCTGCGGCGCATGACCGTCTTCGCGCTGAACATCATGCCCTATATTAGCGCCAGCATCATCATTCAGCTGATGTCCGCGGCGGTTCCTTCGTTGGAAGCGCTGAAGAAGGAAGGCGATTCCGGTCGCAAGCGGCTGAACCAGTATACCCGTTATCTGACCGTGGTTATCGCGTTGTTCCAGGCCTACGGCATCGCGGTCGGGCTGGAAAGCATGCGTGGCAGCTTCGGCGCCGCGGTCATCGATCCCGGCTGGTTCTTCCGCTTGTCGTGCGTCATCACCCTGGTCGGCGGCACGATGTTCCTGATGTGGCTGGGGGAGCAGATCACCGCGCGCGGTGTCGGTAATGGCATCAGCCTTATCATCTTTTCCGGTATCGTCGCGGGCCTGCCGACGGCCTTGGCGTCCCTGCTGGAACTGGGCCGCACCGGTGCGCTTTCGCCGTTCTTCATCCTGTTCTTCATGCTGCTCGCGGTGGCGGTGATCGGCTTCATCGTGTTCATGGAACGGGCGCAGCGCCGCGTGGTGGTGCAGTACCCCAAGCGCCAGGTCGGCCAGCGCATGTTCGGCGGCGACTCCACCCACATGCCGCTGAAGATAAACACCTCGGGCGTTATTCCGCCGATCTTTGCCAGCTCCTTGCTGCTGGTTCCGGCCACCATCGCCAGCTTTGTCCAAGGTGGCCCGGGTTGGGTGCAGACCATCGCGCAGCAGCTTTCGCACGGCCAGCCCGCCTATATCGCGCTGTATGCGACGCTGATCATCTTCTTTTCCTATTTCTACACGGCCGTCGTCTTCAACCCCGAGGAGACGGCCGACAACCTGAAGAAATATGGCGGCTTCATCCCCGGTATCCGACCCGGCAGTAACACGTCCGATTACTTCGACTATGTGTTGACCCGGCTGACCACGATCGGCGCCGTGTACCTGGTGGTGGTCTGCCTGCTGCCGGAGATTCTTATCAACTACTATGGTCTGCCATTCTATTTCGGCGGCACCAGCCTGTTGATCATCGTTTCCGTCACCATGGACACCGTGACACAGATACAGTCGCATCTCCTGGCGCATCAGTACGAAGGTCTGATCCGCAAGGCAAAGGTCAAGGGGCGGCGATAAATCAGCCCGCCTACGGAGGAGACGACCCATGAAGAATTTGATCCTGTTGGGCCCGCCCGGGGCTGGCAAGGGCACCCAGGCCAAACGTCTGCAGGACCATTACGGCATCGCGCAAATCTCCACCGGGGATATGCTGCGCGCGGAGGTTGCCGCCGGAACGCCGGTTGGGCAGGAGGCAAAGGCGGTCATGGAAGCCGGTCAGCTTGTCTCTGACACCATCATTATCCGGATGCTGGGGAGCCGGATCGCCCAGCCGGATTGCGTGCGGGGTTTCATCCTCGATGGCTTTCCCCGGACCGTGCCGCAGGCCGAGGCGCTCGATAAGCTGCTGGGTGAACGCAACCTGACGCTGGATGCGGTCATCGAACTGAAGGTCGATGACGCCGCGCTGGTGGATCGCATCTCTGGCCGCTTCACCTGTGCCAAATGCGGCGCAGGCTATCATGACGCGTTCAAGCGGCCCGCCGTGGCCGGGGTTTGCGATGTCTGCGGATCGACGGAATTCACCCGGCGCGCGGACGACAACCGGGAAACCGTGATGGCCCGGCTAGAGGCCTATCATCGCCAGACGGCGCCATTGCTGCCCTATTACCAGGCCAAGGGCAGCCTGCGGACCGTGGACGGCATGGCCGATATCGACGATGTTTCGCGCGAGATTGGCTCCGTGCTGGAGTGTGCGTCGGCCTGATGGATGCCCGGGCGGCATCCCGGCGGATCAGGCGATCCGCCTGCGGTGCCGCACGATCAGCAGGCCCGTCGCCGCGACGCCCAACAGTGCCAGGGATGCGGGCTCGTGCGTGTCGACATAGTCGTAGGCGAGCGACACCGTCAGCGAATAGGCAATGGAATCAAACCCGAGTCCGGCGCTGCCTGCCCCGTTCAGGTCAACCCCGGAAAAGGGCGTCATTTGATACGTGACATCGATCGTTCCCGGGCCGGCGAACAACATCGGATCCAAGGTGCCGCCGGATGATACGAGCGTGTTGTAATAATTATAGGCGCCGGTCGCGGTGGAGCCGCTGATCGGCACGGCGTTGCCGAGCGGCACGAAGGCGTTGTCCTCCAGGGCCATGAGCCCGCCGGGGTAGGATTGGGTTTGCTGGACAGTCAGGTTGCTGGCAGCGCTCGCAAACACGGGAGGTGACACGAGGCTGAAAGTCGCTCCCTGACGATAGCCGGCCACGTTGCAGAATTTGGCCCCCAGCCCCATCCCGCCGGCGCCATAAACGCAGTCCAGTATTCCGCTACCGGTTACCTGCGTGCCGGTGACCAGCAGGTGAACGCCGCTCAGGCGGGAAGTGGCGGTCGGACCCACGAAGGGGGCGAATGAAAAGACATGGGTCCACGGCGAGGACGGCGTAGCCGACGGCCCCGTGGTATATGACTGGGTCTGCGACAGGGTCCCCGCGGAGGCGGGCGAGGCGAGCAATCCTGCCAGTACCAGAGCGATCCCCGGCGCGTTGGCGGCGTAGCGTCCCACATTCTGAACCAGTCTCAATATTGCGTACGCCGCCATGGCGGCAATCCCCCAGGTAAGGTCTCAGAAATTCCAATGCATGGACGTGATTAGCGATTTTTCCGTGTCGAAGCCAGAGTGATTCGCCGACTTTGGGAGTGTGTCGGAAAATCCGATCCATGTCCAATAAACGGTACGTTCGATTAAAAGTAAACCGAGCGGCGCGGCGATTGCTGCCCCTTGCTCTGGTCGTCGCGGGGCGTGTCGGGCTTGGATCGATGGTTCCCGGCTGTCGTCTCGGGCGGTGTAGCGCCCGGCCCGGTGGCAGGGTGGTGAGCCGCCCCACACTTCACGATAAGTTGATTACATCTCATTGACTCGTCCGCCGCCCTGACTATAGTGCGCGACCTCCGGCTTGCCCTGTCTATGGGCAGAGCCGTTCTTGGACATTTGGGGTCTTTCGTGGCGCGGATGCGCTCGGGGGGCTTTTTCGGGTCCTTCGGGGCAATGAGAGTCCGCCCACCCCGCCCCGGGGATTGGTCGGGACGACAGGAGTACTGAGTGTGGCGCGTATTGCCGGCGTAAACATCCCGACCAACAAGCGGGTGCTGATCAGCCTTCGCTATATCTACGGTATCGGCCCGGCGAAGGCACAGGAGATTTGCTCTCGCCTGACCATTCCGGACGACCGCCGGGTGAACCAGCTCTCGGACGACGAAGTGCTCCGGATCCGTGAATTGATCGACCGCGAATATCGCGTGGAGGGTGACCTTCGCCGCGAGAATGCGATGAACATCAAGCGGCTGATGGATTTGGGCTGTTATCGCGGCCTGCGCCATCGTCGTGGCCTGCCGGTTCGCGGCCAGCGCACGCACACGAACGCCCGCACCCGCAAGGGCAAGGCCGTGGCGATCGCCGGCAAGAAGAAAGTCACGAAGTAGCCAGCCGCCGCGGTCTGCGCGCTTCGCCTGGGTCGGCGCGCGCGATCGGCGGATGACGATTTCGACGATTGCACGCCGTCCGCCGATGCGGTGCGGCATTGAATGGAACAGGATTAAAGAGCATGGCGAAACCCGCCGCTTCCTCGCGCCCTCGTAGAAAAGAGCGCAAGAACATCACGTCCGGTGTCGCCCACGTCGCCGCGACGTTCAACAACACCGTGATCACGATCACCGATGCCCAGGGCAACGCGATCGCCTGGTCGTCGGCCGGTAGCCAGGGCTTCAAGGGCAGCCGGAAGTCTACCCCGTATGCCGCGCAGGTTGCCGCCGAGGACGCCGGCAAGAAGGCGCGGGAGCATGGGATGGAAATGCTTGAGATCGAAGTGAGTGGTCCGGGTTCGGGCCGGGAGAGCGCCCTTCGCGCCCTGCAGGCGGTCGGGTTCCAGATCTCCGCCATCCGGGACATGACCCCCATTCCGCATAACGGCTGCCGGCCGCGCAAGCGCCGCCGGGTCTGATCCCCATATAGGGGGAGGAAGACGAAGCCCGGCGCTGCCGGGCTTATTCGCTGTTGTGGCCCGGTGGTACGATCGGGACGGTAAAGGAATTCTGAATGAGACAGAGCGCGGTTATCCAGAGGAATTGGCAGTCGCTGATCAAGCCGGAAAAGCTCCAGGTCGAGCCCGGTTCGGATCCGACACGCGTGGCCACCATCGTGGCCGAGCCACTGGAGCGTGGCTTCGGCATGACCCTCGGCAACGCCATTCGCCGTATCCTGTTGTCGTCCCTGCAGGGCGCGGCGGTGACGGCGGTCCAGATCGATGGCGTGCTGCATGAATTCAGCAGCATCCCCGGCGTGCGCGAGGATGTCACCGATATCGTGCTGAACATCAAGCAGCTCGCGCTGCGCATGCACGGCGAAGGCCCCAAGCGCCTGTCGCTGTCGGCGACTGGCCCCGGCGAAGTGCGCGCCGGCCAGATCCAGGGCACACATGAGGTCGAGATCATGAACCCCGACCTGGTGCTGTGCACCCTGGATGACGGCGTGAAACTCGGCATGGAGTTTACCGTCAATCTCGGCCGCGGTTACCAGCCGGCCAGCGTCAACCGTCCGGAAGACGCGCCCATCGGCCTGATCCCGGTGGACAGCATCTACTCCCCGGTCCGCCGCGTATCGTATCGCGTGGAACCCACCCGCGTCGGCCAGGTGACCGATTTCGACAAGCTGCTGCTGCAAGTCGAGACCAACGGCGCCGTGTCCCCCGAGGACGCGGTGGCGCTCGCCGCCCGCATCCTGCAGGACCAGCTCGGCCTGTTCATCAACTTCGATGAGCCCCAGCAGGTCCGCCACGAGGAAGTGCATGACGATCTGCCGTTCAACCGCAACCTGCTGCGCAAGGTTGACGAGCTGGAATTGTCTGTCCGCAGCGCGAACTGCCTGAAGAACGACAATATCGTTTATATCGGCGACCTGGTGCAGAAATCCGAGCAGGAAATGCTGCGCACGCCGAACTTCGGCCGCAAGTCGCTGAACGAGATCAAGGAGGTCCTGACCACGATGGGCCTGACGCTGGGGCAGCCCGTTCCGGGCTGGCCGCCGGAAAACATCGAGGATCTGGCGAAGCGTCTCGACGAGGCGTTCTGATCCCGCTTCGTTAAGGGCTGGCAGCAGCCCGCTTCGCTTTAGGAGAGTTTGTTATGCGTCATGGTGTTGCCGGCCGAAAGCTCGGCGTTACCTCTACCCACCGCATCGCCATGTTCCGGAACATGGCGCACGCGCTGATCAAGCACGAGCAGATCACCACCACGCTGCCGAAAGCGAAGGAACTTCGCCCGGTGACAGAGAAGCTCATTACGCTCGGCAAGCGCGGTGACCTGCATGCCCGTCGCCAGGCCTATGCCGAACTGCGCGACGACGTGATCGTCGCCAAGTTGTTCGGTGTGCTGGCCGATCGCTACAAGACCCGTTCCGGGGGATATTGCCGCGTGCTGAAGGCCGGTGTCCGCTACGGTGACGCCGCCGACATGGCGGTGATCGAACTGGTGGATCGCGATCCCGCCGCCAAGGGCCTGGACAGCGGCCCGGTGCAGGAGCGCGAGGAAGAAGACGCCGAGTAATCGGCTCCTTTCCTATCCGGCGGTTGGTCGCCGAGACTGAAAGGCGGGAGCGATCCCGCCTTTTTCATTTCAACTGACGCACCGTCTGGCTGTGATGCTATGGTTCCGGCCATGGCAACACCGCCCTCCGCCAACGAAGGCATCCGGGCCGCGTCGGACGGCGATCCTGCCGCGGTGACCGGAACCGTGCGCTGGATTCTACGCGCCGAGGGTGCGGCCTCCCTGCTTGTCTGCTGCGTCTTCTATGCGCTCACCGGGTTCGGCTGGGGCTATTTCGTGCTTCTGTTCCTGGTTCCCGATCTGTCGATGCTCGGCTACCTGGCCGGGCCAAGGACCGGTTCGCTGGCTTACAATGTGGCGCACACGACCGCGCTGCCGATGGCGCTGGGTGTGGCGGGGTTCGTTCTCGGCCTCGGCCCGCTGCCGCCGCTGGCGCTGATTTGGGCCGCGCATATCGGCTTCGACCGGATGCTGGGCTATGGTCTGAAATACAAGCGGGGTTTCGGCTATACCCATCTCGGGCGGATCGGCGCCGCCAGGCGCGAGCCGTCCGGCGCTTGACGAGCTGGCGCCAGACAAGATCCAGAACCCCATCGTTGGTATAACGCCGTGCCCGTGCTGCCCAATCCCGTCGATCCCGACGATCTTTTCGGTCCGGACACTGTGCCGGAAGCGCCGGAAATCCGTGCGGCCCGGCCCCTGGCCGACCGGCTGCGACCCCGTGCACTGGACGAGGTTGTGGGTCAGGACCATCTGCTCGGGCCCGACGGCACGCTCACGCGCATGTTGGCGCGAGGCTCGTTGGCCTCCCTGATCCTCTGGGGGCCTCCCGGCGTCGGGAAGACCACGATCGCCCGCCTGCTTGCGGCCCGCGCGGGGCTGCATTTCGTGCAGCTTTCCGCCGTGTTCTCCGGCGTCGCCGACCTCAAGCGCACCTTCGAGGAAGCCGGCAAGCGCCGGCGCGGAGGACAGGCGACCCTACTGTTCGTCGACGAGATCCACCGCTTCAACCGCGCCCAGCAGGACGGTTTTCTGCCGGTTGTTGAGGATGGAACCGTGGTGCTGGTCGGCGCCACGACGGAAAACCCGTCTTTCGCCCTGAATGGAGCGTTGCTCTCGCGCTGCCAGGTGCTGGTGCTGCGCCGGCTCGATGACCCGGCCCTGGAAAAGCTGCTGGCGCGGACCGAGGCGGAATTCGGCCGCCCGTTGCCGCTCGGCGCGGAAGCGCGCGGGTCGTTGAGGGCGATGGCAGACGGTGATGGCCGGTATCTGCTGAATATGGCCGAGCAGGTCTTCGCCCTGCCGGAAAACACGCCGCAGCTGGATGCCGCCGAACTGTCCTCCCTGCTCGCACGCCGTGCCGCGCTGTACGACAAGGACCGGGAGGAGCATTACAATCTGATCTCCGCGCTGCATAAATCGCTGCGCGGTTCGGATCCGAACGCCGCGCTCTACTGGTTCGCGCGGATGCTGAACGGCGGCGAGGACCCGCGCTACATCGCCCGCCGGCTGGTGCGCTTCGCCGCCGAGGATATCGGCATGGCCGACCCCAACGCGCTGCCGCAAACCCTGGCCGCGTGGGAAACCTATGAACGCCTCGGCAGTCCGGAAGGCGAGCTCGCGATCGCCCAGGCCGTCGTCTATCTCGGCACCGCGCCGAAATCGAATGCCGTCTACACGGCGCTCGGTGCCGCCCGCGCCGCGGCGAAATCCACCGGCAGCCTGATGCCCCCGGCTCATATCCTGAATGCCCCGACCAAGCTGATGAAGGAACTCGGCTACGGCGCCGGCTACGCCTACGACCACGGCGCCGAGGACGCGTTTTCCGGCCAGAACTATTTCCCCGACGGCATGCGCCGGGTGGAGTTCTACGAGCCGAAAGATCGTGGATTCGAGCGCGAGATCAGCAAACGTCTGGCGTATTGGCAGAAATTGCGCGATGAGCGTGGCGAATGACCACCGCCCTCGATCCCGCCCACTCCCGCCCCATCCAGCTCTTCGTCACCGCCGACGAGGCCGACATACGGCTGGACCGCTGGTTTCGCCGCCATTTTCCCTGGATCACCCAGGGGGCGGTGCAAAAGCTCTGCCGCACCGGCCAGATCCGGGTCGACGGCAAGCGTGCCGACGCCGCCACAAGGCTGGTGCCTGGCCAGGCGCTGCGCGTGCCGCCGCTGCCGGCGGCTCCGGTGAAGAAGGCCCAGGCCCCGACGGCCCCGCCCGATCCCGGCATGCTGAAGGATCTGGAGAAATCGGTGCTGTACCGCGATGATGACCTCATCGTCATCAACAAGCCGCCCGGCCTGCCGGTGCAGGGCGGCCCCGGCATCACCCGCCACCTCGATGGCATGCTGGACGCGCTGCGCTTCGGCTCCGAACATCGTCCCCGTCTGGTGCACCGCCTGGACCGCGATACCTCCGGCGTGCTGGTGCTGGCTCGCACCCCAGGCGTCGCCGCCAGGCTGGCCGCCGCGTTTCGGACCCGGGATGTCGAGAAGACCTATTGGGCCGTGGTCGCCGGCCGCCCTGTCCCGGTGGAGGGGCGCATCGATCTGCCCCTGAAGCGCGTCGGCGGCCCGCGCGGGGAGCATACCGAGCCCGCCGAACGCGACGACAGGGAAGGCGCGCGCGCCATCACCGATTATGAAACGCTGGACCACGCCGCGCGCAAGCTGGCCTGGCTGGAACTCAAACCGCTCACCGGCCGGACGCACCAATTGCGTGTGCATTGCGTGGCGATCGGCGCGCCGATCCTGGGCGACGAGAAATACGCGAAACCCGACCATAACGGCACCGGCGCCGCCTTTGTCGAAGGCCTGTCCGAGCGACTGCATCTGCACGCCCGCACGCTGCGCCTGCCCCATCCCGCCGGCGGCACGCTGACGGTGGAGGCGGATCTGCCGCCCCACATGCGGGAAACCTTCACCACCCTCGGGTTCACCATTCCGGAGACGCATCCTCCGGTCCGGCGGCCACGCTGAACCTGACGGGCGCGGGCGGAAGGCGCTAAACTCCCCGACATGACACAGACACCTCCAAGGCGCCGCGGCTGGCGCATCCTGCTGATCGCTCTCGCCGTGCTGATCCTGCTGCCGGTGCTGGCGGTTCTGGCGCTGGTCGCGACCTTCGATGCCGACAGCGCCAAGCCGCGTATCATCGCGGCGGTGGAGGCGGCGACGGGACGCAAGCTGGCCATCGACGGCCCGATCCGCCTGGTGCCCGGGCTGCATCCGAGCATCGAGGTCAACGACGCCTCGCTCTCCAATCCCGCCGGCTTCTCCCGCCCGCAGATGGCGGTTCTGAAGCGGCTGGACCTGCAGCTGGCGCTGCTGCCCCTCCTGCACCGGCGGATCGAGATCGACCGGCTGGTCATCGGCGGCGCCGACATCCTGCTGGAGCTCAACGCGGCGGGGGCGGGCAACTGGCAGTTCAAGCCGGCCGCCGTGCCCGCCCCCGCGACCCCGGCCCGGGCGCCCGAGGCGGCGAAAGCCGCTCCCCCGGCGATCCATATCGACCGGATAGAGATCACCGATGGCCGGATCGCCTACCGCAATCCCAGGATGGCCGCGCCGGAGGCGCTGGCGATCCAGGTCCTGACGATCCAGGCTCCGCCCCTGGCCGGGGGAGCGGCGGATGGCCCGGTCCGCCTGACGATGAAGGCCCGTTCGGGGGCTGTCCCGTTTACGCTGGACGGCCAGGTCGGCCCCTATGGCGCCCTGTTCGCCGGAACGCAGCCGGTGAACCTGGACCTAGGCCTCGCCGCGTCCGGCGCGAAATTGACGCTGGCCGGCACCCTTGCCGATCCCGCCCGGCTATCGGGTGCGGATCTACGCCTGCAGGGCGACATTCCCGACCTGGCCGCGCTTTCCGATTTGGCGCATACCGAGCTGCCGAAGCTGAAAGCGATCTCCGGCCAGGCCAGGCTGACCGATCTACCCGGCAAGCCCGGTCTGTTCACGGGCTTTGCCCTGCACGGCCTGAAGCTGACGTCGCCGCAGGTGCAGTTCGACGGCGAGATGGCGATCACCCGCGGATCGCCGCCGCTGGTGCAGGGAACGCTGCATGCCGCCCGGATCGATACCGCCGCGCTGCGGGCCGCCGGACCGGCCGAGGGCGCCACCGCGGCCCCGGTATCCGTCCCCGCGCCTGGCCCGGCACCTCCATCCGCGCCGCCCCCCAAGCGCCTGATCCCCGATCGGGAACTGGCCCTGGACGCACTCCGCGCGGTCAATGCCGACCTCGGCGTGACGATCGGCGAGCTGCTCGCCGGCGGCGTGGCCTATCGCGATCTCTCCGGCAAGATCGCCCTGCATGACGGGGTACTGCGCATTCCCTCGCTTGTCGCGACGATCCCCGGCGGGCCGGTGAAACTCTCGCTCGCCGTCGATGCCGGAAAACCGGCACCGCCGGTCGCGCTGAACCTTTCCGCGCCATCCCTCGCGCTGGCCCCTCTGCTCGCCGCCTATGCCCTTCCGGCCTATGCCCAGGGCAATATGCGGGTGGACGCCGATCTACGCGGCACCGGGCGCTCGCCGCACCAGCTGGCCGCCACGCTGGATGGCAGCATCGGCCTGTCGATGGAGAATGCGCAGATCGACAGTCAGCGGCTTGGCGAGGCGCTGAAGGGCCTCGAGCTACTGAAGACCGGCAAGTCCGGCTTCACCGCGCTGCGCTGCCTCGCCGTGCGGATGGATGCGCATAACGGTGCCGGTACGCTGCGCGCGCTGCTGCTGGATACCGCCCTTGTGCGCCTCTCCGGTAGCGGTGGCCTGAATTTGGGGGAGGAAACCCTCAACGTCCGCCTGCAAACAACCGTTCGGGTGGGGGGCACCGGGATCGCCGCGCCGCTCGACGTCGGCGGCACGTTCCTGGATCCGAAGGTCAAGGTGGATGCCGCTCTCCCCGCGCCCGGCGCGGCGGCAAACGCGCCGTTTGGCATCGTCATCGGCAAGCTCGGCCTTGATCAGCTGGTCGCCGGCAACACCGGCGAGTCCTGCGCCCGCGACCTTGCCATTGCCCGTGGCGAGAAGCCCCCGCCGGAAGCGGCCGTTCCCGCCCCGGCCCAGCCGGCCGCCAAGCCGCCCAAGCCCGCTGACCTGCTACGCCAGCTGCTGCGCTGACCCCAACCCGACCATGAGGCGACATTGAAACGATTTTGGGACACCGCCGCCGCGCAGGAGGTTGCCGGCGGCTATGCCGTGCTGCTGGACGGCAAGCCGATGCACCTGCCCGGCGGTGGCGTGCTGCGGGTTCGCTCGGCTGCCCTGGCGCATGCCATCGCCGCCGAATGGCAGGCGGCCGGCGGGGCCAAGGGCGGTGAGATGAGCTTCGCCGACACCCCGCTCACCCGCATCGCCGGCACCGCCGAGGCGCGCATCGCGCCCGATCCGGGCCCCACGATCGAGGCGCTCGCCGCCTACGCGCAGAGTGATCTGCTTTATTATCGCGCCGAGGCCCCGGAAGCGCTGATCCAGCGCCAGTCCCGCCTTTGGCAGCCCTGGCTGGACTGGGCGGCGCTTACCTTCGACGCGCCGCTGAAAACCACCACCGGCATCGCCTATGTCGAGCAGGACCCGGCCAGCCTGCGCGCGCTGCGCCAGCCATTGACCCGCTATGACCCCGTCATTCTTGCCGCCCTCGGCATCGCCGTGCCGCTGCTCGGCAGCCTGGTTCTCGGCCTCGCCATGGCCGAGAACGCGCTCGATGCCAAAACCGCCTATGAGCTTGGCGCGCTGGACGAACTGTTTCAGGCCGAATTCTGGGGCGAGGACGCCGAAGCCACTGCCCGGCGCGCCGGGATCGCCGCCGACATCGTGATCGCCGGCCAGCTGATCGAACTGGTGCGGTAGGGGGTCATCGGATCATGCGGCGTCCATGATCCGATGCGGGCGTTCAGGTCCCGATGCCGCCGATGGCCAGGTACTTGATCTCCAGATAGTCCTCGATGCCGTATTTGGAGCCCTCGCGGCCGAGGCCGGAGGATTTCATGCCGCCGAATGGGGCGATCTCGGTGGAGATGATGCCTTCGTTGATGCCGATGATGCCGTATTCCAGCGCCTCCGCCACGCGGAAGATGCGGCCGACGTCGCGGGCATAGAAATACGATGCCAGGCCGAATTCGGTGTCGTTGGCCAGGCGCACGGCTTCCTCCTCGGTGCTGAAGCGGAACAGCGGCGCCACTGGGCCGAAGGTTTCCTCGCGGAAGATGTCGGCGTCGTGCGGCACGTTGGCCAGCACGGTCGGCTGGAAGAAATTGCCGCCGAGCGCGTGGCGCTGCCCGCCGGTGACGATGCTGGCGCCGCGCTTCAGCGCGTCGGCGATATGGGCCTCGACCTTGCTGACGGCGGCGGCGTTGATCAGCGGCCCCTGGGTGACGCCGGTATCCATGCCGTTGCCGACCTTGAGTTCCTCCACCGCCAGCTTCAGCTTGGCGGCGAAGGCGTCATACACGCCGTCCTGCACCAGCAGGCGGTTGGCGCAGACGCAGGTCTGGCCGGCATTGCGGTATTTGCTGGCCATCGCGCCCTGCACCGCCGCATCGAGATCGGCGTCGTCGAACACGATGAACGGCGCGTTGCCGCCCAGTTCCATGCTGGTCTTCTTGATGGTGGGCGCGCATTGCGCCAGCAGCATCGCGCCGACCTCGGTGCTGCCGGTGAAGCTGAGCTTGCGCACCAGCGGGTTGGCGGTGAGTTCCGCGCCGGTTTCGCCGGACGGGCCGGTGATCACGTTGCAGACGCCGGCGGGCATGCCCGCGCGCTC
>JBBIQA010000055.1:0-23371 GCA_037442565.1 Rhodospirillales bacterium | reverse complement strand
ACCGAGCCCACCTTGCCCGCGGCATTCGCCAGCACGTCCTTCGGACCGGTCACCGGAAACGCCGCCACCGGCGTGCCGCAGGCGAGCGCCTCCAGGATCACCAGCCCGAACGTGTCGGTCAGGCTGGGAAACACGAACACATCGCCGCCGGCATAGGCCCGCGCCAGCGCCTCGCCATGCTTCGGGCCGGTGAACAGCACCCCGGGATACTCCCGCTGCAACGCCGCCAGCTGTGGGCCGCCGCCCACCACCACCTTGGATCCCGGCAGATCGAGGTCCAGGAACGCGGAGATATTCTTCTCCACCGCTACCCGCCCGACATACAGGAAGATCGGCCGCGGCAGGCCCCAATCCTCCCGCGCGGCATCCCCTTGCTGATCCAGTGCCTTCACATGCGGCTTGAACAGTTCCAGGTCCACGCCGCGCGACCAGTCGCGGATATTGCGAAAGCCGCGCGTCGCCAAATCCTCGCGCAGGCTCTGCGTCGCCACCATCATGCCGGCGCCGGCGCCATGGAAGCGCCGCATCCAGGCATAGATCGGCCGCACCGGCAGCCCGGTCCGCGCCTGCACGTATTCGGCGAAGCGGGTGTGGAAGGCGGTGGTGAAGCGGAACCCGGTGCGCCTCGCCCAGCCCCGCGCCGCCAGGCCGAGCGGCCCTTCGGTGGCGATGTGCAGCGCGTCGGGCTTGAAGGCCTCGATCATCCGCACCAGCCGGCGCCGCGGCAGCAAGGACAGCGAGATGTCGGGATAGGTCGGGCAGGGGATGGTGCGGAACCGGTCCGGGCCGATCACCTCAACCACGTGCCCCATGCCGCGCAACTCCCCGGCCACGGTGGTCAGGGTGCGGACAACCCCGTTCACCTGGGGCTTCCAGGCGTCCGACACGATCAGGATGCGGTGCGAGGGGGCGGGCGGCAGCATGTGAAAATCGATCGCCAGATCGCCTTGGGTCGCGGACAACAGGGCCAGGTCAGACAGTTTCCGGCAGCCTCGCTGTATCCAGCTCCGGCTTTGCCAGACGCCCCGCGCTCTGGCGCGGTGCGAAGAAGGACAACCGGTTCAGCGCCGCCCAGTCGATCAGTTCCAGCCGGCCGTCATGGTGTTCCACCAGCGCGGTGCAACTTTCCACCCAATCGCCATCGTTCAGGTACAGCACCCCGTTCACTTCGCGCATTTCGGCGTGATGGATATGCCCGCACACCACCCCGTCGAATCCGCGCCGCTTGGCCTCATTGGCCAGCGCCACCTCGTAGCGGTCGATCGCCTTCACCGCCTCCTTCACCTGCCGCTTCAGCCAGGCGGACAGCGACCAGTACGGATACCCCAGCTTGCGCCGCGCGGCGTTGAACCAGCGGTTCACAGTCAGCGCGGTCGTGTAGGCCCAGTCCCCCAGCAGCGCGAGGAACTTGGCATAGCGCACCACGCTGTCGAATTCGTCGCCATGCATCACCAGCAGGCGCTTGCCGTCCGCGGTGGTGTGCACCGCGTCCTTGCGCAGCCTTATGCCACCGATCTCCAGGCCGACCGGCAGCCAGGCACGGAACAGCTCGTCATGGTTGCCGGGGATATAAGTCACCTCCGCGCCACCGCGCGCATGGCGCAGGATCAGCCGCAGCACCTCGTCGTGGTTCTCGTCCCAGTACCAGGACTTGCGCAAGCGCCAGCCATCGATGATGTCGCCGACCAGATACAGCTGCTGGCAGGAGGTCCGGCGCAGGAAATCCGCCAGGAAATCGCTGCGGCATCCACGGGTGCCCAAATGCGTGTCGGAGATAAAGACCGTGCGATAGCTCGGCCGTGCGCCCATGGCTGACGAAGCGTTCATGCGACCGATCCGGCAAGTTGTTGCAGAGCTGATGTCGTTTCAGACGGCTGTACCGGCCGTGGAATAGCGCCGCCGGCGTGGTATCCGCAGGAGATACGTCAAGCCCCGCGCCGCGTGAGTGAAACTTCCGTGAAATGCAGGTTTTTCCATGGGTTACGGTAAGATAATGCAAGCGTCTCTGAACGGTAATCGAATCGTCACAGCGAGATGCTACCAACATTCCTTGTCTCGTCTCCAAGGCCGCCAGGATCGCCCTCTCGCCAGGAACGGCAGAAATCCGCATGGGCTTCACGATCACGATATTCCGCCGATGAGCTTCCGCCCCGGATGATCATCGTCTTCAATCCGGTCGCCGGCCGCCGTCGCGCGCAACTGCTCTGGCGCGTGCTGGATGTCATGATGGCCAACGGCATCCGTATTGAACTGGCGGAAACCACGCGCCGCGGGCATGCCGAAACCATCGCCCGCGCCGCCGCGCAGGCCGGCAAGACCCTGGTAGTCGCCGCCGGCGGCGACGGTACCATAGCGGAGGTCGCCAACGGCCTGATGGGTTCCACCACCCGGCTCGGCATCATCCCCCTCGGCACCGCCAATGTGCTGGCGCACGAGCTCAACCTGCCGTTCGCCCCAGCGGCGGTCGCCGCCGCCCTCGCCTTCGGCCGCACCCGCCCGATCTGGCCCGGCATCTGCTCGACCAGCAGCGGCGCCACGGAATGCCAGGCCGCCGGCCGCCTGTTCGTGCAGATGCTCGGCGTCGGTTTCGACGCGCATGTCGTCGCCCGCCTCTCCATCCCGCTCAAGCGCGCGATCGGCCGCACGGCCTATGCGCTGCAAACCCTGCGGGAGCTGTCGCGCTACGATTTCGCCCCGATCCGCCTCCGCCTGGATGGCACCGAGATCGAGACCGCCAGCGCCATCGTCAGCAAGGGCCGCCTGTATGCCGGCGGCTACACCCTGGCGCCGGACGCCAGGCCCGGGGAGCCCGGCTTCTGCGTGACCCTGTTCCGGTACGGCGGTCCGTGGCCGGCGTTGATGTACGGCGCCGCCCTGCCGCTGGATCAGCTCTACCGCGCCCCGGGCGTGCGCCACCTGCGCGCCAGCCGGATCGACTTCATCGGCAACCACCCTGCCCCGGCCCAGGCGGACGGCGACCCGGCCGGCCACACGCCGCTCAGCGTGGCCGACGCGCCCGGCCCGATACATGTGGTGGTCGGCTAAAGCCGCGGGTGGTGGTCGGCTAAAGCCGCGGGTGGTGGTCGGCTAAAGCCGCGGGCGGTGGTCGGCTAAAGCCGCGGCGAACCGTCCGTGCAGCAAAAGGTTTTGCGTTCCGGTGGAAACGCCTAACGTTGGTTCGGCCGCGCCGCTCGCTCGGCAAGAAACAGAATGGGAATCCGCTCATGCTCAAAAGAACGCTTCTGGGAGCCGTCGCCGCGATCGGCGTGTCGCTGGCCTTCACCGCCGCCGCCAGCGCGCAGGTGAAGATCGCCACCGCCGGGCCGATGACCGGCGAATACGCCGCCTTCGGCCAGCAGATGAAGGCCGGCGCCGAACAGGCGATCGCCGACATCAACAAGGCCGGCGGCGTTCTCGGCCAGCAGATCACGCTCGAAATCGGCGACGATGCCTGCGACCCGAAGCAGGCCGTGTCGGTCGCCAACCAGCTGGCCGAAAAGGGCGTGAAACTCGTTGCCGGGCATTTCTGCTCGTCCAGTTCGATCCCCGCCAGCAAGGTATACGCCGAGGAAGGCATCCTGCAGATCTCGCCCGCCTCCACCAACCCCACCTACACCGACAGCGGCGACTGGAACACGTTCCGGGTGTGCGGACGCGATGACCAGCAGGGCAAGGTCGCCGGCGACTACATGGCAAAGAACTTCCCCAACCGGAAGATCGCCATCCTCCACGACAACAGCGCCTACGGCAAAGGCCTGGCCGACGAGACCAAGAAGGCGCTCAACGCCAAGGGCGTGAAGGAAGTGCTGTACACCGCCTATACCCCGAAGGAGCGTGACTACTCCGCGCTCGTCTCGCGCCTGAAGGAGGCCGGGGTGGAAGTGATCTATGTCGGCGGCTACCACACCGAGGCGGGCCTGATCCTGCGCCAGTCGCGCGAGCAGGGCATGAAGGCCACGCTGGTC
Organism: Rhodospirillales bacterium; assembly: GCA_037442565.1. GTDB lineage: Bacteria > Pseudomonadota > Alphaproteobacteria > Acetobacterales > Acetobacteraceae > PALSA-911. The sequence goes on along the minus strand of JBBIQA010000055.1, from coordinate 19,406 downwards.
GGCGGCGACGCCCTGGTGACCAACGAGTTCTGGCAGATCGCCGGCGATGCCGGCAACGGCACCCTGATGACCTTCGCCTCCGACCCGCGCCGCCGCCCGACCGCGGCCGCCGTGGTGAAGGAGTTCAAGGACAAGGGGATCGATCCGGAAGGCTACGTTCTGTATACCTATGCCGCGATCCAGGCCTGGGCCGACGCGGTGAAGAAGGCCGGAACCACCGATCCGAAGAAGGTCGCCGCCGCCTTGCATACCGGCACCTGGCCGACCGTGCTCGGCCCGATCACCTTCGACAAGAAGGGCGACGTGACGGTATCGGACTACGTCTTCTACATCTGGCACAACGGCGCCTACGCCGAGATGTGATCACCTGAAACCGAAGGGCCCGGCGCCTGCCGGGCCCTTCGCGCGACCACCGAGGAACAATCCGCATGACGGCGCGCCCATTCGGGATCGACGATCCGCGCCTGAGAGATGCCCTGCGCGCCTACGTGAAGCTGCTGCGCTCCAGCAAGGCCGTGCTCGGCCGCATCGAGAAGCGCCTGGCCCAGGACGGCCTGACCGCGACCCAGATCGGCGTGCTGGAGGGCATCCTGCATCTCGGCCCGCTGACCCAGCGCGAACTCGGCCGCAAGGTGCTCACCAGCGCGGGCAACATGACCGACGTGATCGACAAACTCGCCGCCCGCGGCCTCGTCACCCGTGCCCGCGCGTCGCGGGACCGGCGCAGCGTGATCGTCGATCTCACGCCGGAAGGGCGCGAGCTGATCGAGACGATCTTCCCCCAGCACGCCCAGGACATCGCCGCCGCCATGGCCGGCCTGGACGCGGCGGAACTCGCCAATCTGGAAACCCTGCTGCGCAAGCTCGGCCTCGCGGCCGCCGGCGAGTAGCACCGCAATCCGGCCAAGCACCCAAGCGGCCGTCACGATCCCGGCAAGCCCCCACCCCGAACGGCAGCACAACCATGATCCCCACCGCCCTCGCCCACCTGCTCAACGTCGGCCTCCTCCATTTCGCGCTCGGCGTTTTCGTCCTGCTGGCCCTGTTCGCGGAGGTCGGCTTTCGCGCCGGGCGCCGGTATCTGGCCGGGCAATCGCCGGCCGACAAGGAGATGGCCGGCATCTCCGCCCTCACGGGCGGCATGCTCGCCCTGATGGCCTTCGTGCTCGCCCTGACCATCAGCTTCGCGCAGAACCGCTTCGAGGCCAGGCGCGACACCACGCTGACCGAAGCCAACACGATCGGCACCGCCTGGCTGCGCACCGATCTCGCCGGCCCCGCCGGCAAGCCGGTCGCTGCCTTGATCGAGGACTACGCCCGCGCCCGGCTCGCCTATATCGAGGCAACCGAGCGCGGGGCGGTCGAGACCGCGCTCACCCGCACGAACGCGCTGCAAGCCGAGATCTGGGCGCGGACCATGAGGCTGCTGCCCGAGATGTCCCAGCCGCTGGCCGCCTCGCTGGTCGCTTCCCTGAACGACATGTTCGACGCCAACCTGTCGCAGCGCTTCGCACTCGAAAGCCTGGTACCGATGGAAACGATGGTGGGATTGCTGGCCGGCGCCATTCTGGCGATCGGCGCGCTCGGCTTCCAGATCGGCCTGACCGGCAGGCGCCACGCGCTGTTGGGGGCACTGCTGATCGGGATGCTCAGCGGCGGCATGGTGCTGGTCGTCGACCTCAACCGCCCACGGCTCGGCTTCATGCGCGTCGATACCGGGCCGCTGGTCTGGACCCTGCAAGGCTTCCCGCCGCCTTCTCCCGCACCGGCTGCGGCAAAACCGTAAGCGTCTGACCCACGCCGCGCCGGCCAACGGCCTGTAGCCTGTACTTGCGGCTGGCGTTCAGGCGCGTCCGCACGCCGCCCCCCGGCCATGCGGGTGGAACCCGCGGCCCGGCAGCCAGCGCCGTGTCCAGCATAAACTTTAGCCTTTGGATCAACTTTTATTTGATAACCAAAAATCTTGCATGGAAATGTCTATTGCGTCATATTTTGCTACAAATCTAGATGTTTGCTGATCCGGCGACCGGGGGAAAGTAGGCCATGGAAATCGTTCACAAATTCCCGGTCACGGGCTTGTCGCGCCCGCAGATCGAACGGGCCGGCGCAAGCAGGGTCGGGACCGCAGGGACACGGGGTGAACCGCCGAACTCACCTGAACGCTCCTGCGGGAGGAACTGACCCAATGTCGGAATCGCACGCCACGCGTGCCTGCCCCATTTGTCCGCGGAATGGCTGCGCATCGTGCGAGCCGATTCGGGTAGACCACATTCTCCAGAGCATCGGCACCGACTGGCCCTTGCGAAGCTTCGACGCCGGGGCAGAATTATACGGGCCGGACAGGCCCTGCCCGAGCTATTTCATCATCGCCGACGGCTGGGTGGCGCTGTCCACGGCGTCGGACGACGGAGCCCGCCAGATTGTCGATTTTGCCTTGCCGGGCGGATTGCTCGGCATTCACCCGAACCTTGAAGGTCTGGCCCATCATGGGGCGATCTGTCTGACCAATGTCAAGGTGCTGGCCCTGCCACGCGCCAGGTTCGACGCGGCCATGGCCGGCGATGCAACGCTGATGGATCACGTGCTCCATATCTCGGCCTGCCAGACGGCGCGCGCCTACGACCACATCCAGAACATCACCCAACGCCCATCCCGTGGCAGGATCGCGCATCTGCTGATCGATTTGTTTTTTCGGACCAAGCACCGTTTTCCCGCGGAACCAGGCGACGCGATCGAGCTGCCGCTGACGCTGACCCATATCGGCGATGCGCTGGGGCTGACGTCCGTGCATGTCAGCCGGACCCTGACCGAGTTGCACGCCAGCGGTATCCTGCAGCTGAGCCGTCACCGCCTCGTGGCCCTGGCCCCGAAGGCGTGGATGAACATGGCCGGCTATGGGCCCGCCCATGCCATGCAACCGGCATGACCGCCCACGCCCAGCTATCTGCGGCCTAACGCCCGTCCCTAGGGCATGATGGCTTCAGGCAGACGAAGCGATCATGCTTTAAGTCTTTGTTTTGATAAATATTTTTATCGCTCGGATGAGTCAACTTCAAGCAATATTGCTCTAATGTCCGCGTAGGATCTGGCTCAGGAACAGCTGCAGCCGGTCCGTCTGCGGGTTCTCGAACAGGTCGTTCGGCGGTCCGCTTTCCACGATCTCGCCGCGGTCCATGAACACCACCCGGTCCGCCACCTGCCGCGCGAAGCCCATCTCATGCGTCACGCACACCATGGTCATGCCGGTCTCGGCCAGGCCGATCATGGTGTCCAGCACCTCCTTGATCATTTCCGGATCGAGCGCCGACGTCGGCTCATCGAACAGCATGATCTTCGGCTTCATGCACAGCGCCCGCGCGATCGCCACACGCTGCTGCTGCCCGCCGGACAGCTGGCCGGGATATTTCTTCGCCTGTTCGGGGATCTTCACCCGCGTCAGGTAGCTCATCGCGAGTTCCTCGGCCTCGGCCTTCGGCATCTTGCGCACCCAGATCGGCGCCAGCGTGCAGTTCTCCAGGATCGTCAGGTGCGGGAACAGGTTGAAGGACTGGAACACCATCCCGACCTCGCGGCGGATGGTATCCAGCGCGCGGGTGTCGTCGGTCAGTTCGGTGCCGTCGACCACGATCCGGCCCTGCTGGTGCGTCTCCAGCCGGTTGATGCAGCGGATCATGGTGGATTTGCCCGACCCCGAGGGCCCGCACACCACCACGCGCTCTTTTTCCGCCACGCTCAGCGAGACGTCGCGCAGCACGTGCATCTGCCCATACCATTTGTTGACCCTGTCGAGCAGGATCGCCGGCGGCGCTCCCGGCGGCGCGACAAAATGGGACGTCGTCTCGGCCTGGCTCATCGGTTCAATCTCCTCAACGCCCGCGGCTGTATTTCGACATGGCGAAGCAGAAGGCGAAATAGATGATCGCCAGCACGATGTGGATCTCGGTGGAAAACCCCTGCCAGGCCGGCTCGCTCATCGCCACCTTGCCGGCGGTCAGCAGGTCGAAGATGCCGATGATGAGCACCAGCGAGGTGTCCTTGAAGAAGCCGATGAAGGTGTTTACCAGCGGCGGGATCACCAGGCGCAGCGCCTGCGGCAGGATGATCCGGCCGGTCTTGTGCCAATAGGAAAGGCCCAGGGCATCGGCGGCTTCCGCCTGGCCCTTCGGCAGCGCCTGCAGGCCGCCGCGCACCACTTCGGCCAGATAGGCGGCGGCGAACAGGATGAAGGCGATCTGCGCGCGCAATAGTTTGTCGAAGTTGAGCCCTTCGGGCATGAACAGGGGAAACATCACGCTTGCCATGAACAGCAGGCTGATCAGCGGCACGCCGCGGATCAGTTCCACGTACACCACGCAGATCATCTTCACCGCCGGCAAATTGGTCGACCGCCGCCCCAACGCCACCAGCACCGCCAGCGGAAACGCGAGGGCGAGCCCGAAGGTGGACAGGATCAGCGTGATCGGCAGCCCGCCCCAGCTGTCCTGCTGCACGAAGCTCAGCCCAAGGATGCCGCCCCACATCAGCACGCCGATCGCCGCCAGCGTGCCCAACCAGATCAGCGCCAGTTCGCGCCGCCAGAACCGGCGCATGGCAGAAACGATGAACAGGCCGATGAACAGCAGCACGCAGATCGCCGGGCGCCATTGCTGATCGTACGGATAGCGGCCGAACAGGATGAAACGATACTTGTCGGCGATCACCGCCCAGCAGGCGCCGGTCCCCTTGGCCGTCTGGCAGGCGGTCGCGTCCGGCGTGCCGGCGGCGTTCAGTGGGACACTCCAGACGGCATGAACGATGGCCCAGTCGAAGAAGCCCGTGATGCCGCGCAGCAGCAGATAGCCGATCGCCAGCGTTACCGCGGTCGAGATCCAGGAATTGAACAGATTGGCCCGCGCCCAGCCCCAGGGGCCGAGCATGATCGCCGGCGGACGGATGGCGCCGGACGGATCCGATGCCGGCGCTGCGATGTCGCTCATGTCAGCGCTCCACCAGGGCGATATGGGCGTTGTACCAGTTCATGAACAGGCTGATCGCCAGGCTGATGGTCAGATAAACCGCCATGATATAGGCAATCCCCTCGATCGCCTGGCCGGTCTGGTTCAGCGTCGTGTTGGCAATGGACACCACGTCCTGGTAGCCGATCGCCACCGCCAGCGAACTGTTCTTGGTCAGGTTCAGATACTGGCTGGTCATCGGCGGAATGATCACCCGCAGCGCCTGCGGCAACACGATCCGCCGCATCACCTGCGCGCGCGACAACCCCAGCGCCTCCCCGGCCTCCCATTGGCCGATGGCCACCGCCTGAATGCCGGAACGCACGATTTCGGCGATATACGATGCGGTATAGATCACCAATCCGATCAGCAGCGCGCCGTATTCGGGGCTGATCAGCCCGCCGCCCTGGAAGTTGAAGCCGCGCAGCACCGGAAGTTCCAGATGGAACGGCGCGCCCAGCGCCGCCCACACAGCCACTGGCAACGCCACCAGCAAAGCCAGCGCGGCCGGCCATACCACCGGCCGCGCACCGGTCGCCTCCTGGCGCCGGCGGGCGCGGCGCGCATACACCCAGGTGCCGACCAACCCCGCCGCGAACGCCAGCAGCGCCCAGCTATGAGCCGGCTGCCACACCAGCAGCGGGATCTTGATTCCGCGATTGGACAGGAACACCGCGCTGCCGATGTGCAGGCTCTGCTTCGGCCCCGGCAGCGTTTGCAGCAGGGTGTACCAGAACAGCAATTGCAGCAGCACCGGCACGTCGCGCAAAACCTCGACATAGACAGCGGCCAGCTTGGCCACCAGCCAGTTGTGCGACAGCCGCGCGATGCCGATCACCGTGCCCAGGATGGTCGCCAGAACCACGCCGATGACCGCGACCTTCAACGTATTCAGGATGCCGATGATCAGCGCGTCGCCATAGGTGCTGACCGAGGGATCGTAGGCGATCGGGCTTTCGCTGATCGGGATGGAGGCATTGCGCGACAGGAATTCGAAGCCCGTGGCGATCCGCCGCGCCGCGAGGTTGCGATGGGTGTTGGCCGCCAGATACCAGACGATCGCGGCGATCACGCCAATGATCAGCACCTGCCAGACGATGGAGCGAAACACCGGATCGGACCAGGACAAACGTATCCGCTTTCTCGGGGCGGCCCGGGGTGCGGTCAGGCGAGGGTCTGTCGAGGAAGCAATCGGCATTCGGTCAATCCTGGCGTGTCAGCCGCACTTTGGGACGGCGGAAAACCCGTCGGGGAAAAAACGGGGAGGACCGGCGGCGCCGGTTCTCCCCGCGTGGCTTCAGCGCATCGGCGGCGCGTACTGCAGGCCGCCTTTGGTCCAGACGTTGTTGATGCCGCGCGGCACCCCCATCGGGGTGATGTTGCGGTCCCACATCTCGCCGAAATTGCCCACCTGCTTGATGATGTTGTAGGCGAACTTGTCGTCCACGCCGAGGCCCTTGCCCAGTTCACCCTCCAGCCCGAGCAGGCGGCGGATGTCGGGGACCTTGCTGTCGGCAAAGGTGTCGAGGTTCTTGCTGGTCACGCCAAGCTCCTCGGCGGTCACCGAGGCGATGAACGACCAGCGCACGAGATCGAACCATTTGTCGTCGCCCTTGCGCACCATCACGCCCAGCGGCTCCTTGCTGATGATGTTCGGCAGCAGCACCAGATCGTCGGCCTTCGCACCCTGGCTGTAGCGGAAGGTGGCCAGAGCGGAGGCATCGGTCGAATAGGCATCGCAGCGCCCGGACAGGAAGGCGCCCTGGATCTCCGCGAGATCCGCGATCAGGATCGGCGTGAACTTCAGATTGTTCAGGCGGAAGAAATCGGCGTCGGCGAGTTCGGTGCTGGTGCCCGGCTGCACGCAGACGGTGGCGCCGTCCATCTCCTTGGCGTCCTTCACGCCGGCGCTTTTCTTCACCAGGAAGCCGGTGCCGTCGTAATAGTTCACCCAGGCGAACATCAGGCCGAGATTGGCCTCCCGGCCCAGCGTCCAGGTGGTGCTGCGCGCCAGCATGTCCACCTCGCCCGATTGCAGCGCGGTGAAGCGGTTCTGCGTGGTGGTCACCACGAACTTGACCTTGCTGGCATCGCCGAGGGCGGCGGCCGCGACCACGCGGCAGCTATCGGCGTCCAAGCCGCGCATCACGCCCTGGCTGTCGGCCAGCGAAAAGCCCGGCACGGCACCGGAGATGCCGCACAGCACCTCGCCGCGCTTGCGGACATTGTCGAGCGTGACCGAGCCCGATCCGGCCGGCGCCTGCGCCAGCGCCGAGCCGGCCAGGCCAAAAGTGAATACGGCGCCGGCAATCAGCGCGGCGGCGCTTTTACGCGTGGTACGAAACATAGAAAGGACTCCCCGAAATGGCGGGGCGACCCCCGCTCCGCGCAATCCTGACCCTTGTGCAACGCAATATCAAATCTAATGTTTAAACGATTTGTAATGCCAATGAAATCTCCCTGCGATCAGGCCTGGCCGGCGCCGCCGGGGGGCGGGGTCTTGGCGGGATAGCGGCACGGCCCCGCCGCCACGCAGCGCCAGCACTCCGGCGTGCGCGCCTTGCAGACATATCGCCCATGCAGGATCAGCCAGTGATGCGAATCGCGCAGCATTTCCGGCGGCAGGCGCTTCAGCAGCCCGTCCTCCACCGCCCGCGGCGTCTTGCCGGGGGCCAGGCCGGTGCGATTGCCGATGCGGAAGATATGCGTGTCCACCGCCATCGTCGGCTCGCCGAACGCCACGTTCAGCACCACGTTGGCGGTCTTGCGTCCCACCCCGGGCAGCGCCTGCAGCGCCGCGCGATCGTGCGGCACCTCCCCGCCATGGCGTTCCAGCAGCAGCCGCGACAACTCCACGACGTTGCGCGCCTTGCCTTGCCACAGACCGATCGTGCGGATGTGCCTGGATACGCCTTCCACCCCCAGCGCGACCATCGAAGCCGGGTCGGGCGCCTCGGCGAACAGCGTTCTGGTCGCCCGGTTCACCCCCACATCCGTCGCCTGCGCCGACAGCACCACCGCGACCAGCAACGTATACGGGCTCTGGTAATCCAGTTCGGTCCGCGGCGCCGGAGTAGCGCCGGCGAGGGCGCAGATGAACGCGCGCACCTCCTCCAGGCTCATCGCCGGCGTCTTTTTCACCGGTTTCTTCTTCGGGGCCCCGGAGCCGTTCGAGGGAGCCACCCGGCGCGGTTTCGGTTCGATTGCCATCGCCTGTTGTCGCAAGCGGGGTGAAAACCGGCAAGCGGACCCGCTATATGAAGGCGATGCGAAGCCGAATCCCGCCCCTGGACGACTCAGTGCTGTTCGAAGCCGCGATCATGCCGCATCGCAGCCTGTCGCCGCGCGGCCGGCGGATGCTGATCGGCGGACTGTGCGCCCTGCTGCTGCTGACCGGCATCCGGTTCTGGATCATCGGCGCCTGGCCGGTGGCCGGGTTCATCGTGGTCGAACTCGGCCTCGCTGCCTTCCTGCTCTGGCAGCACCAGCGCAGCGCCCGGTGCGTCGAGTTGCTGCTGCTGTCGCCGGACGCCATCCGCGTCGTGCGCACCGACCCGGACGGCAGGAAACGCGAAACCCGGCTGTCCACCGGCTGGCTCGTCGTGGAATTGGAGGAACGCCCGGGCCGGGTGCCGGGATTGCTGCTTTGCGCCCCGGGACGGCGCCTGGAAGTGGCCGCAGCGCTCGGCGACGAAGCCAAGCGGGACCTGGCGCAGGCCCTGCGCAACGCCGTGCACGACGTGCGCAATCCCCGCTTCGACAACCCGCAACTGCGGGAACCGTGATCGCCTCAGCGGATCGCGGCCGCCCCATGATCCGAGGCAAACACGCGCGAATGGCCGGGGGACGGAATTTCAGGCGTCCTGGGGCCCCATCGACTTGATCAGATCGAACACCCGCTTGCGCACCGCCGGATCCGTGATGCGGTAATACGCGCGCACCAGTTCCAGCGTCTCGCGCCGGTTCAGCGTGTCATCGGCGAAACCGTCCTGGGTATCGGCAAAGCCGGCGACCCGGCGTCCGCTCGACTGGCCGCCGAAAGCCGCGGCCAGGGTCTCCGGCATGTCGTCGAAAAAGAAACTGATCGGCACGTCCAGCACGCGGGAAAGATCAAAAAGCCGTGAGGCGCCAACCCGATTGACCCCGCGCTCGTACTTCTGGACCTGCTGGAACGTCAAACCCAGCGCCTCTCCAAGCCGCTCCTGGGACATGCCGAGCAGAGTGCGGCGCAGCCTGATCCGCGTGCCGACATGCACATCGATTGGACTGGGCCGGCTTTCCTTCTCGGTTCCAGCAACCTGTTCACCACGCGCCATGGCCCACCCTCCAATTTCCAACACTTATAAACAGTCGCCCAGGCCGCGCAGTATCACTGACCAGATCCATCCTAGCCCGGCGGATTAGTGGTTCTTTAACCACTCAACCGAGAATTGTCAATCTTTGATCGCTTTTATGCATTTTGTCCCTATAATTTATACGAGGTATTAAATAGTGCAAATTTTCTCGGAATCCTCGGCTTTAGCTTCGTCCTGGGACCGCTTAAAGAGGGTCCACGCGAGAAATCCCAACGCGAGTAACCCGGGCAACCACAACCCGATGCGGGAGAATACGGTGGGGGGCAGTGCCCCCGGTAGAGTGACCGTCAGGGTGCCGGCTCTGTTCAACCCGATTCGCCCCAGTTCCCGCCCGCGGGCATCGAACGCCGCCGAAATCCCGGTATTGGCCGCGCGCAGCAGCGGCAGGCCCTCCTCCACCGCCCGCATGCGCGCCGCCGCCAGATGCTGGCGCGGCCCGGCCGAATTGCCGAACCACGCGTCGTTGGTGACATTGACCAGCCAGCCAGGCCGGTCGGACCGGTCGACGATCTCCGAGCCGAAGATCGCCTCGTAGCAGATCAGCGGCCCCACCGGCGGCAGTCCGGGCACATGCAGCGTCCGTGGCCCCGGACCAGGGGCAAAGCCGCCGCCCGGCACCAGCTGGATCGGCAGCATCAGCCAATCCGGCTGATACTCGCCACCCGGCACCAGGTGCCATTTGTCGTAGCGCGCGCCGATCACGCCGCCGCCCAGCAAAGCGAACAGCGTGTTGCGCGGCCTGCCGTCGGCGCCGAAGCGCACGCCGCCCACCAGCGCCGGGGCATCCCCGGCCGCCTCCGCGATGGCCAGGCGCGCGTTCGGGTCCTGCTCCAGCAGGAACGGCACGGCGGTTTCGGGCCAGACCACGGCCTTCGGACCGGGCCCAGCTTGCGCCCCAGCTTGGGCCAGCGCCGCCGCGGTCATGTCGAGGTAGCGGCGGAAGATGGACAGGGCGAGATCCCGGTTCCATTTCTGCCCCTGTGCGACGTTGCCCTGCACCAGAACGACGGTCACCCCCGCCGACGGCGGCTCGGCGCCGCCCAGCCGGACCAGGCCAAACCCCGCCCAGGCCACCAGCAACGCCAGTCCGGCGGCGCGGAACCGCCAGGACAGCGCCGGCGTGCACGCCAGCAGCAGGGTGAACAGGCCCAGGCCCTGCGCACCGATCAGCGCGGCCGGCTGGATGAACACGTTCCCGACAGGCCCGGGCACTGCCCAGACGCTGCCCCAGAGGTTCCATGGAAATCCCGTCAATACGAACTGCCGGACGATGTCGGACAGCGCCCAGGCGGCGCACAGCGCCCCCGCCCGCCGCCAGCCCGGCGCCGCCAGCCGCGCGACGCCCGCCGGAATGGCGACGAAAACCGCCAGCAAGGCGGCGATCGCCGGCACCGCGAAGGGCACCAGCCACCAGTACCGCGCCGCTTCGATCAGGATGGCCTCTGTGATCCAGTAAAGACCCAGCATGTGGTGGCCAAACCCGAACCACCAGCCCCGCCGGGCAGCCACCCGCCAGGAGGGCGCCGCCGAAATCAGCGCCAGCAGCGCCGGTATGGCGACGAGCAGCACCGGGATCACATGCAGCGGCGGCAGAGCGGCCGCGGATACCGCGCCGACCCCGAACGCCATCAGATCGGCCCGCCAACCCCGCAACCGCGAAATCATGCCGAGCGGCTATACGGGCGGTACGCTGGAAACAAGGGAGCGGCGGCGCCCCCGGCCATGACTTGCCGAGCGCTCCAAACTCACTCCACGGTCACGGACTTGGCCAGGTTGCGCGGCTGGTCGACGTCGGTGCCCTTGAGCACCGCCACGTGATAGGCCAGCAGCTGGACCGGGATCGCGTAGAGGATCGGCGCGACGAACGGGTCCACCGTCGGCATGACCACGGTATCGGTGGCGATACCCTTCAGCTTCGCGGCGCCGGCGGCGTCCGACAGGACGATGATCTTGCCGCCGCGGGCCGCGGCCTCCTGCAGGTTGGAAGCGGTTTTCTCGAACAGCGGACCGGAGGGGGCGATGGCGATGACCGGCACGTTCTTGTCGATCAGCGCGATCGGGCCGTGCTTCATCTCGCCGGCAGCATAGCCCTCGGCATGGATGTAGCTGATTTCCTTGAGTTTCAGCGCGCCTTCCATGGCAATCGGGAAGCAATTGCCGCGGCCTAGATACAGCACGTCGCGCGCCTTCGAGACGCGCGCCGCGATCTTTTCCATCAGCCCGTTGGTCTCCAGCACGTCCGCCGCGCGCGAGGGCACTTCCAGCAGCGCGTCGGTCATCCGCGCCTCCTCCGCCACGCTTATCGCGCCGCGGGCGCGTCCGGCGGCGAGCGCCAGGCAGGCCAGCACAGAAAGCTGCGCGGTGAACGCCTTGGTGCTGGCGACGCCGATTTCCGGGCCGGCGACGGTTTCCAGCACCGCGTCCGATTCGCGCGCCATGCTCGATTCCGGCACGTTGAGCACCGACAGGATGTGCTGACCCTGTTCGCGCATGTAGCGCAGCGCGGCGAGGGTGTCGGCGGTCTCGCCGGACTGGGAGACCAGCAGGCCAAGGCCGCCCGTCTCCATCGGCGGCGTGCGGTAGCGGAACTCGCTGGCGACGTCGCCGTCGGTCGGGATGCGCGACATCGCCTCGAACCACCAACGGCCGACCATGCCGGCGTAGAAGGCCGAACCGCAGGCACTGATGGTGATGCGGGAGATCTTGGCGAAGTCGAACGGCAGTTCGGGCAGCATGACCGCGCGCGAGCCGGGATTGACCATCCGGTGCAGCGTGTCACCGATCACCGCGGGGTGCTCGTGCAATTCCTTTTCCATGAAATGGCGGTAATTGCCCTTGCCGATGGACGCCCCGGTCAGCCGGGTCAGCTTGACCTCACGCTCTACCTCCCGGCCGTCGACGTTGAAGAATGTCGCGCTTTTCCGGTCCAGCACCGCCCAGTCGCCATCCTGCAGATAGGCGATGCGGCGGGTCAGCGGTGCCAAAGCGAGGGCGTCGGAGCCGAGGAACATCTCGTCCTCGCCGAAGCCCACCGCCAGCGGCGCGCCGTGCTGCGCGCCGATCATCAGGTCGGGATGGCCGGCGAAGATCATCGCCAGCGCGTAGGCGCCTTCCAGCTTGCGGAAGGCGGCGCCGGCGGCCTCGATCGGCTGCATGCCGCGCTTGAGGTTCAGGTCGACCAACTGCGCCACGGTTTCCGTGTCGGTCTCGGTGCTGAAGACCTGCCCCTCGGCCTCCAGTTCCTCGCGCAGCTCGGCATGGTTCTCGATGATGCCGTTATGCACGACGGAGACGCGCTCGGTGCCGTGCGGGTGGGCGTTGCTTTCGGTGGGGGCGCCGTGGGTGGCCCAGCGGGTGTGGCCGATGCCGGTGGAGCCGGTCAGCGGCACGCGGTCCAGCACCGAGGCGAGGTTGCCGAGCTTGCCCTCGGCGCGGCGGCGGTCGATATGGCCGTTGACCAGGGTGGCGATGCCGGCGCTGTCGTAGCCGCGATATTCCAGACGGCGCAGGGCATCCAGCAGCAAGGGTGCCGCGGGCCGGTTGCCGATTACGCCCATGATGCCGCACATGCTTCGATCTATCCTTTTTTCACGTTTGCCGCCCGGAAGACGGCCGCATAGCCGGGCTTTTCGGTCTGGCGTTGCCGCGCGATGGCCAATGCATCGGGCGCCACGTCGCCCGTGATCACGCTGCCGGCGGCAACGATCGCGCCGTCGCCAACCGTCACCGGCGCCACCAGGGCGGTATCGGAGCCAATGAAGACGCCGAGGCCGATGGTCGTGCGATGCTTGTTAAACCCGTCATAGTTGCAGGTGATGGTGCCGGCGCCGATATTGCTGCGGGCACCGATATCGGCATCGCCAAGATAGCTCAGGTGGTTGGCCTTGGCGCCCGCGCCGAGATGGGTGGCCTTCAGCTCGACGAAATTGCCGACATGCGCGCCCTCCCCCACCACGGTGCCTGGGCGCAGCCTGGCATAGGGGCCGATGATGGCGCCCGGGCCGACCTCGCAACCCTCCAGATGGCTGAACGCGCGGATCTCGGCCCCCGTCGCCACGCTGACGCCGGAGCCGAACACGACGTTCGGGCCGATGGTGACATCCTGGCCGAATCGCGTGTCGGCGCCGAGGAACACCGAGCCGGGGTCGGTCATGGTCACGCCCGCCTCCATGGCGGCGATGCGCAGCCGGCGCTGCACGACGGCCTCGGCCTCGGCCAGCTCGACGCGGGAGTTCACCCCGCGCAGTTCGTCGGCCGGCGCCTCCACCACAGCGACGCGCGCGCCCTCGGCATTGGCCAGGCCGACCGCGTCGGTAAGGTAGTATTCCGCCTTCGCGTTGTCGTTGCGCACGGCGCGCAGCCAGCGCCGCATGTCCTCGGCGGCGGCGCAAAGCACCCCCGCATTGCACAGCCCAACGGCGCGTTCGCTGTCAGTGGCATCTGCCCATTCGACGATACGCTCCACATAGCCGTCGCCGCCCGAGGCATCCGGGCCGATGACCCGGCCGTAGCGGCCGGGGACCGCCGGGCGCATGGCCAGCAGCGCCAGCCCGGCATCGCCGGCGCGGCGGCGGTCGAGCAGCCGGCGCATGGTTTCCGGCCGGATCAGCGGATTGTCGGCATACAGCACCGCCACCTCGCCATCGCCGAACAGCGCCGCGGCCTGCAGGGCGGCGTGCGCGGTGCCCAGCCGGTCGTGCTGGATGACGCTGGCATGCGGTTCGGCGGCCCTGGAGACGTTCTCCATGCCCGGCCCGACAACCACGACGATCCGGTCGAACACGCCCTCGCAACTGGCCAGGAGATGGCGCAGCATGGAACGGCCGGCGATCGGGTGCAGCGTCTTGGGAAGGGCGGACTTCATGCGGGTGCCGAAGCCGGCGGCCAGGATCACTGCGGTCGCGCTAGTCGTCATTGCCGAAAGCTCCGTCTCTTCGTCCACGCGGTCCATCCTGGCACCAAGTGTGGGCGGTTGTGGTAGCGGCGCAGTCTGCCCCATGTCAAAGCCAACCGCGTGTGAACCGCATCATATCGTGTTTCGGAGTACAACATCTTGCCCACATCTATCGTAGCGAGAACCTTGTTGCTTGATCTGGACGGAACCCTGGTCGATTCCGTTCCCGATCTGTGCGCAGCCTTGAACCATCTCATGCAATCGCGTGCCATGTCGGAGTTCTCTTACACCGAAACCGCGGCGATGGTGGGTGACGGTGTCGCGGCATTGGTGGCCCGGGCGTTCGCAGCCAGGGGCACGGCGCCGGACGACGCGGCGCTGGACGAGTTTCTGCGCGACTACGGAGCGCATGCGGCGGAACGGACGCGGGCCTATCCGGGCGTGGAGCCGACGCTGGACGCGCTGCTGACCGCTGGCTGGCGCCTGGCGGTGTGCACCAACAAGCCGGCAGCGCTGGCCGGGGCATTGCTGGCCGCGCTCGGGCTGGCGGAGAAATTCGCCGCTATCGGCGGCGGCGACAGCTTTCCGGCCCGCAAGCCCGATCCGGCGCATCTGCTGGCCACGCTGGCGGCCGCCGGCGGGGAGCCCGGGCGCGCGGTCATGGCGGGCGACCATGCGAACGACATCGCGGCGGCGCGCGGCGCCGGCCTGCCCTGCATCTTCGCCGCCTGGGGCTATGGCCCGCCGGCGATGGCGGCCGGCGCGGCGGCGATCGCCGAGCGCTTCGACCAACTGCCCGAGATCGCCGGGCACCTGCTGCGGTAGATCCGCATGGGCACGGGCATGCCCACGCCGCGCAGACACCCCGGCTTGACAGGGTAAAGCCTCCGCTCCTATCACCCCCGTCCTGGGATGGGCGCGTAGCTCAGCGGGAGAGCATCGCCTTCACACGGCGGGGGTCGTAGGTTCAATCCCTACCGCGCCCACCATCCCAGCTTCTGCCAAACCGCTTTCTGCCAAACCGCAACCGAGCGCGGCCTCAGCCGAACGCGCGGCCGATTTCCTCCAGCACGGCCGGGTCCTCGATCGTCGGCGGCACGGTATAGGCCTCGCCATCGGCGATACGGCGGATCGTCGCGCGCAGGATCTTGCCGGACCGGGTCTTCGGCAGTCTGGCCACCACCCGGGCGTCGCGGAACGCCGCCACCGGGCCGATTCGCTCGCGCACCAGGGCCACCAGTTCCGTGCAGATCACCGCCGGGTCGCGATTGACGCCGGCTTTCAGCACCACCAGCCCGACCGGCGTCTGGCCCTTCAACGCGTCCCTGGCGCCGATGACCGCGCATTCGGCGACATCGTGGTGCGAGGCCAGCACCTCCTCCATCGAACCCGTGGACAGGCGATGGCCGGCCACGTTGATGATGTCGTCGGTCCGCCCCATCACCCACACGTCGCCGTCCACGTCGATCATGCCGGCGTCGCCGCTGCGGTACCAGCCGGGGAAGTCGCTGATATAGGCGCTGCGATAGCCCTCGTCGTTCTCCCACAGGGTCGGCGCGCAGCCTGGCGGCAACGGCAGGCGCACGCACAGATTGCCGGTCTGGCCGCGTGCCAGCAGGTGCCCGTCATCGTCCAGCACCTGTAGGTCATAGCCCGGACTGGCCCGCCCGCCGGAGCCGGGCTTCACCGGAAACAACCCGAAGGCGGAGAAGCCGGCGGTGATCGCCCAGCCGGTCTCGGTCTGCCACCAATGGTCCACCACCGGATTTCGCAGCAATTCCTGCGCCCAGACCTGCGTCGGCGGATCGCAGCGCTCACCGGCCACGAACATCGCCTCCAGCCTCGACAGGTCGTAGCCGGCGAGCAGCTTGCCCTCGGGGTCCTGCTGCTTGATCGCGCGCAAGGCGGTCGGCGCAGTGAACAGCATCTTCACCCCGTGCTGCGCGCAGACCCGCCAGTACGCCCCGGCATCCGGCGTGCCGACCGGCTTGCCTTCGTACATCACGGACGTGCAGCCGGCCAGCAGCGGCCCGTAGACGATGTAGCTGTGCCCGACCACCCAGCCGACATCCGACGCGGTCCAGGCCACGTCCCCCGCGTGCAGGCCGTAGATCATGCGCATGGAATTGTGCAGCGCCACGGCATAGCCACCGGCATCGCGCACCACGCCCTTCGGCCGGCCGGTCGTGCCCGAGGTGTACAGGATGTACAGCGGATCGTTCGCCGCCGTAGGCACCGGCGCATGCGGCACGGCCGCGGCCTCGGCGGCGGCGAAATCATGGTCCCGCCCGGCGGTCATCACCGCCTCGGCCTGCGGGCGCTGCAGGATCAGGCAGGCTTCGGGCTTGTGCGGCGACATCTCGATCGCCAGGTCCAGCAGCGGTTTGTATTGCACGACACGGCCCGGCTCCAGCCCGCAGGAGGCCGAGACGATCGCCTTTGGCCGGGCATCGGCGATGCGCGCGGCCAGCTCCGCCGCCGCGAAGCCGCCGAACACCACCGAATGAATGGCCCCCAGGCGGGCGCAGGCCAGCATGGCGATCGCCGCCTCCGGCACCATCGGCATGTAGATCACCACCCGATCGCCCGCCCGCACGCCCAGCGCCGCGAGCGCGCCAGCCACGCGCGCGGTGCGCTCGGTCATCTGGCGGTAGGTGAAGCTCTCGATCCGCCCGGTCATCGCGCTGTCGAAGATCAGCGCCGCCTGCTCGCCGCGCCCGGCCGCCACGTGCCGATCCAGGCAATTGGCGCTGACGTTCAGCCGCGCGCCGGGGAACCAGTGCCCGTAAGGACCGCTGGCGGCGTCGAACACCCGGTCCCAGCGGCGCTCCCAGTCGATGCCCTCCGCCGCCTTGGCCCAGTACTCGTCCGGCGCGGCCAGGGAGGCGGCATGCGCCGCCGCATATGCCGAATTGACCGATGCGCTGTTCATCTCGTTGACATCCCCCATTTCCACCCCCCGGATACGGCAGCGCCGGGGCATGCCCCGGCGCGCCGTCCTGCGCGAGACCTATCGCAGCACGCCGTCAGTCGTCGGCAAAGATGTCGCGGTGCTTGGTCTCGGGAATGAACAGCAGCCCGATCACGAAGGTGCCCGCGGCGATCACAACAGGATACCACAGCCCGTAGAAGATATCCCCGGTCTGCGCGATCATGGCGAAGGCGGTGGCCGGCAGCAGCCCGCCAAACCAGCCATTGCCGATATGGTACGGCAGCGACATGGAGGTGTAGCGGATACGCGTCGGGAACAGCTCCACCAGCGCCGCCGCCATCGGGCCGTAGACCATCGTCACCAGGATCATCAGCACCGTCAGCAGCAGCACGATCACACCCGGCTGCGGGCGGAAGACGTCGAACACGCCCGACATTTTCACCACCGTCGGATTGGTCGCGGCGGGATAGCCCACCTTGGTCAGCGCATCGTTCAGGCCCTTGGCGAACGCTGCGGTCAGGTCCTTCGCCTGCGCCCCCGCCTTGGCCAGATCGAACGACGGCACCACGATGTCGCCAATTTTGATCGACGCCACCGTCCCCGCCGGCGCCGGTTCCACGTGATACATCACCGACCGCGCCGCCAGCGCCGCCTTGGCCTGGTCGCAGCTGTTGGTGAACTTGGAGATGCCGGTCGGGTTGAACTGGAAGGAGCAATCCGCCGGATCGGCGGTCACCACCACGTTCACCGTCTCATGCGCCTTGGCCAGCGCCGGGTTGGCGTATTCGGTCAGCTTGTTGAACAGCGGGAAGTAGATCAGCGCCGCGATCAGGCAGCCGGCGAGGATGATCGGCTTGCGGCCGATCTTGTCCGACAGCCAGCCGAACAGCACGAAGCCGCCGGTGCCGAGCGCCAGCGACCAGGCGATCAGCAGGTTGGCGGTGTAGCCGTCCACCTTCAGCACGGCGCCCAGGAAGAACAGGGCGTAGAACTGCCCGGTGTACCAAACCACCGCCTGTCCGGCGACCAGGCCGAACAGGGCCAGGATGGCAACCTTGGCGTTCTTCCACTGGCCGAACGCCTCGGTCAGCGGCGCCTTGGACCCCGTGCCCTCGGCCTTCATCTTCACGAAGGCCGGGCTTTCGTTCAGCTGCAGCCGGATCCACACGGAAACCGCCAGCAACAGGATCGACACGACGAACGGGATGCGCCAGCCCCAGACCGCGAAGTTCGGTCCGGTCGCGGCCTGGGAAACCAGGATCACCAGCAGCGACATGAACAGGCCCATGGTCGCGGTGGTCTGGATCCAACTGGTGTAGAAGCCGCGCCTGCCCTGCGGCGCGTGCTCGGCGACATAGGTCGCCGCCCCGCCGTATTCGCCGCCCAGCGCCAGGCCCTGCAGCATGCGCAGCGCGATCAGGATCACCGGCGCCGCCACGCCGATCTGATCGGAGGTCGGCATGATGCCGACGATGAAGGTGGACGAGCCCATGATCAGGATGGTGATCAGGAAGGTGTATTTCCGGCCCACGAGATCGCCGAGGCGGCCGAACACCAGCGCGCCGAACGGGCGCACCAGGAAGCCCGCGGCGAAGGCCAGCAGGGCGAAGATGTTGCGGGTCGATTCCGGGAACTGGCCGAAGAACTTCGTGCCGATGATGACCGCGAGCGACCCGTAAAGGTAGAAGTCGTACCATTCGAAAACGGTGCCGAGCGAGGAGGCGATGATCACCTTCCGCTCTTCCCGGGTCATCGCCCGGTTGGCCGAAACCGCGGACGCGGCGGAACGCGGCAAGCTTGTTGTCGCCATGTCTAGTGTCTCTCCCCTTCGGTTGGGGATCTACGCCCCAATTCCAATCAGCACGTCTTGATGGGGATCAACGGGCCGCTTTGGCAAGGGAAATCTTGCACTTGCGGGCGGATGGAACCGGCTGATGACACTTTCGGACGCAACTGTGGCGGAACTCCCATCCCGGCGGCCCGGCCGTCAGCCGCCCATCGGCGCATGGAAAAAGCTTCATGCGCCGCCGCGCCTGCGCCGCAATTGCGCCAATCGGCCGCCGCACCCGGGCGGTGATATCCCCCTGTCCGGCAATTCAGCCGGATTTTAGGACGAAGAGAATGACCAAGTTTCCCCGCCTCACCCTTGCCACCCTCCTGATGGGCAGCTTGGCGCTGCCGGCGTTCGCCCTGGACACGACATCCGCGAAGGACATGTCCGCAACCGCAAC
>JBBIQA010000054.1:5308-23442 GCA_037442565.1 Rhodospirillales bacterium | reverse complement strand
AAATACCTGAACCGGGTCATGCCGGCGGAGGGACGGGGAATTTCCGCATCTACCCCCCAAACCCGTTGCATGAATCCGCCGAAGACAACGGGAGAACAGCCATGACGGTCCAGCAGAAGCCAAGCTCGGTCACCACAGGCCCCATCGTGGGTTCGCGCAAGGTCTATTCCAGCCCCGAGGGGCGGCCGGACATCCGCGTGCCGTTCCGCGTGATCACGCTGGATCCGTCGGCCAAGGAAGAGCCGTTCCCCACCTACGACACCTCCGGCCCCTATACCGACCCGTCCGTGACCATCGACCTCGCCACCGGCCTGCCGCCGCTGCGCAGCGCCTGGCTGGCCAAGCGGGGCTTCTCCCGCACCACGCCGCGCGCCGTGAAGCCCGAGGACAACGACAATGTCGGTTCCGACAAGCTGGTGCCCGAGTGCCCGGCCGAAATCCCGGTCCTGGTCGGACAGGACGGCCAGATGGTCACGCAGTATGAATTCGCCCGCGCCGGCATCATCACCGAGGAGATGATCTATGTCGCGCACCGCGAAAACCTCGGCCGCCTGCAGGCCGCCGAGGGTGCGGCCGAGCGGATCGCCGACGGCGAGAGCTTCGGCGCCGAGCTTCCCGAGTTCATCACCCCGGAATTCGTGCGCAGCGAAATCGCCCGCGGCCGCGCCATCATTCCCGCCAACATCAACCACCCGGAGCTGGAACCGGTCATCATCGGCCGCAACTTCCTGGTGAAGGTCAACGCCAATATCGGCAATTCCGCGGTCAGCTCCGGCGTCGCCGAGGAAGTCGAGAAACTGGTCTGGTCCACCCGCTGGGGCGCCGACACCGTCATGGACCTGTCCACCGGGCGCAACATCCACAACATCCGCGGCTGGATCATGCGCAACGCCTCCGTGCCGATCGGCACCGTGCCGATCTACCAGGCGCTGGAGAAGGTGAACGGCGAACCCGACAAGCTCACCTGGGAAATCTTCCGCGACACGCTGATCGAGCAGGCCGAGCAGGGCGTGGACTACTTCACCATCCACGCCGGCGTGCGCCTGCACCACGTGCCGCTGACCGCCAAGCGCGTCACCGGCATCGTCTCGCGCGGCGGCTCGATCATGGCGCGCTGGTGCCTGTCGCACCACAAGGAGAGCTTCCTCTACGAGCATTTCGAAGAGATCTGCGACATCATGCGCAAGTATGACGTGTCGTTCTCGCTCGGCGACGGCCTGCGCCCCGGCTCCAACGCCGATGCCAACGACGCGGCCCAGTTCGGCGAACTCGAAACCCTGGGCGAATTAACAAAAATCGCCTGGGCCAAGGGTTGCCAGGTGATGATCGAGGGCCCCGGCCACGTGCCGATGCACAAGATCAAGGTCAACATGACCAAGCAGCTGGAAGTCTGCGGCGAGGCGCCGTTCTACACCCTCGGCCCGCTGACCACGGACATCGCGCCGGGCTACGACCACATCACCTCGGCCATCGGCGCCGCCATGATCGGCTGGTTCGGCACGGCGATGCTTTGCTATGTGACACCGAAGGAGCATCTCGGCCTGCCCAACCGCGACGACGTGAAGGTGGGCGTGATCACCTACAAGCTCGCCGCCCATGCCGCCGATCTCGCCAAGGGCCACCCGGCCGCCAGGCTGCGCGACGATGCGGTATCGCGCGCGCGGTTCGAGTTCCGCTGGGAAGACCAGTTCAACCTGGCGCTGGACCCCGACACGGCCCGCAGCTTCCACGACGAAACCCTGCCGAAGGAGGCGCACAAGGTGGCGCATTTCTGCTCGATGTGCGGGCCGAAGTTCTGCTCGATGCGCATCACCCAGGACCTGCGCGTGGAAGCCGAACGCATGGCCGGCATGGAAGCCAAGAGCGCGGAGTTCGCCGAGAAGGGCAAGGCGCTCTACCTGCCCGAGACGGCGGCGGAGTGACGTAGAGGCGGCAATCCCAGAGCGTTTTCACTCTTCGTGAAAACGCTCTGGTCCCCTGGCTACCCGCGAAGAAACCTCCGTGCCAGGCCAACCAGCGTCCCGGGCGCCTGCAGATGCGGAAAGTGACCGGCGTCCGCCATCGCCTCGAACTCCGCTCCGGGCACCAGCGCAGCCACCTGTTGGCCAATGGAAGGCGGCCACAGGAAATCGTGGGCGCCCGAGGCAACCAGTGCCGGCGCCCGGATCGCGCCCCAATCCGCGGCCGTCATCTCCAACTGTCCCAGGGCCAGCGACAATTCGGCGTAGGCCGCTGGGTCGTTGCCCAGGTAAATTCCGCGATAGGCCGCCCGCTCCGCCGCGTGAGAGGGCGGAAAGGAGTTCGCCAGGCTCGCCTCCGCAACGCCGCGCATGCCTGCCACCCGCACCTTCGCCGCCCGCTCGGTCAGATAGCGGCGGGTGGGTCCCGCCATGTCCGGCGCGACGGCGCACATCATCAGCCGCCGCACCCGCGCCGGGTGACGGATCGCCAGGAGCGCCCCGGCCAGGGATCCCAACGCCGCGCCGATCACGTCTATCGGCCCCGGGTGCAGCGCCTGCAGCAACATGCCGAGGTCGTCTGCCAGATCGGCGATGGTGAAAGGACCGGGCGGCTTTTCAGATCGCCCGGCGCAGCGCAGATCCACCGCGATCACCCGGCGGTCCGCCGCCAGCAGGGGGATGACCCGGCGCCAGCTTTCGCTGCTGCCGCCCAGTTCATGCAGAAGCAACGCGGGCACGCCGCCACCGCCGGTATCCTCGACGAACAGGCTGATGCGGCCGGTATCTATGCAGGGCATGCGCGTGATCCTCCCGGACGGCAGCGTCACCCGGGAATGCGAGGCCCCGCAAGGGGAGTGCCGGCGATCTCCTGGATCAGCTTGCGCCGTATGGCCTCCCCGAATGCCGCATAATCATGCGCCACCACCAAAAACGCCCCCGGCCCGCCGATCACAGACTCCCGGTAATACGCTTCCAGCGACTGGCCTGGCGCCGTGCCATAGACCGGGCCACCCGTGACGATCGGCAGGCCGTTGACCGTGATGCCCTCGGCTCCCAGCCTGTCCCGCACCGGCTCGGGCGGCGGCCCGTTGTTGTTGCCTCCGTCACCGGAAACGTCGATTGCCCGCCGCGTGCCCTCGAACGGACAATCGGCCAGTACCTTGCCGCTGAACTCCAACCCGCCGGAGAGGCTGGTCCACGTCATGGTCTGTGACGGTGGCACGGTATCCAATTGGTCCGACCAGGCCTGGGCGTCGTCCGGCCCGGCGATCCTCGTCCAGGGCATGACCAGCCGCTGATAGAAATATCCGCCCCATTCGACGTAGGCGATGGCGATGGCACCCAGCGGCCCGCCGGCGATGGCCGCCAGAACCTGCCGGTCGGTCAGCGCGTCGCGGTAGCCTTGGCGCTGCAGACGCGCGTCGTCCGTGTCGATGGAGGCGGATACGTCGACCGCGAGCACCAGCAGCAGGTCGGCTGCATGGACCGCCGGCCCGGGGGAAATGCCTGCGGCGAGGGAGCCGGCAAGGAAGGTGCGACGCTGGAGACGGTGCATGGTTGCCATCGGCGGTAGGCGAAGCGCGAACTCCGGCAGGGGTCTCGTCAGGCCGATCGGCCAGGCGATGAGCGGCGGTAATATTCCATCCGCCAGCCGGCCGCGAGTAATGGAAAATACTTGCGCCGGCCGCGATAATCAGCAATCAAATTACGCTCAATTCAACGCACCTGCCTCACTATAACAAAGGCCCGGGCCAACCTGGGCGATAATGCCAATGCCGACAAGGCGATACAGGGGGGATGAATGATCCAAATCACGCGGCGTGGCGCGCTGGCGCTTGGCCTGACGGCGATGGCCACAGGGCGCGGCCAGGCGGCCGAGAGCAAGAACGCACCGGGTGTCACCGACACCGAAATCCTGATCGGCTCCACGCAGCCCTTCAGCGGCCCGGCCTCGTCCTACAGCACGATCGGCCGCACGCATGCGGCCTATTTCAAGATGCTCAACGAGCAGGGCGGCATCAACGGGCGCAAGATCCGGCTCTTGCAGCTCGATGACGCCTACTCGCCGCCGAAGACGGTGGAGCAGACCCGCCGGCTCGTGGAGCAGGAGAATGTTGCCTTCATCTTCGCCCAGCTCGGCACGCCCACGGGCATGTCCGCCCGCAAATACCTCAACGACAAGAAGGTGCCGGACGTGTTCGTGGCATCCGGCGCCACGCCGTTCTTCGATCACGCCCATTTCCCCTGGGTGATCGGCTGGCAGCCGAGCTACCAGATCGAGGGACGGGTCTACGCCAGGCACGTCCTGAATACGAAGCCCGATGCGAAAATCGCGGTGCTGGCGCAGAATGACGATTCCGGCCGGGATGCGATCAAGGGATTGAAGGACGGGCTCGGCGACAAGGCGGCCAGGATGGTCCTCTCGGTCACGACCTACGAGACCACGGACGCCACCACCGACTCTCAGGTTCTCACCGCACAGGGCTCGGGCGCGGACGTGTTCTTCTTCTGGGGCATCCCGAAATTCTCCGCGATGACGATCCGCAAGGTCTACGACATCGGCTGGAAGCCGCTGTTCATCGTCGGCAATCCCGCCTCGTCCGTCGCCACCGCGCTGGAGCCGGCGGGGCTCGACAAATCCAAGGGCCTCATCACCAGCGCCTACATGAAGGATCCGAACGACCCGCAATGGGAGAACGACCCGGGCTACAAGGATTGGCGCGCCTTCCTGACGAAATACTACCCGGATGGCGACGTGAAGGACGTCAACGTGGTCTACGGCTATTCGCAGGCGCAATGCCTGGAACAGGTGCTGCGCGCCTGCGGCAACGATCTCTCGCGCGACAACATCATGGCCAAGGCGTGGAGCATCGACTACCACCCGCCGATGTTCCAGCCGGGCGTGGATTTCAGCGTCAAGCCGGGCGACATCTCCGGGATCAAGCGCCTCAGGCTGGTTCGCTTCGATGGGCGGGCGTGGGTGCCGTTCGGAGATCCGGTGGGCGCCTGAGCGCGGGATGATCCCCCGAACCCTGTTCGGGCCGGAGCACGACCTGTTCCGCGACCAGGTGCGCCGCTTCATCGCCGACGACATCACTCCCCATCACGCCGATTGGGAGAAGGCCGGGATCGTGCCGCGCTCGCTGTGGCTGCAAGCCGGGCGGCGCGGCCTGCTGTGCACCGGCGTGCCCGAGGCCTACGGCGGCGCGGGCGGGGATTTCCTGTTCGGCGCCATCATGATCGAGGAAATGGCCCGCGCCGGCGCCACCGGTCCGACCTTCTATCTGCACTCCGACATCGTCGCGCCGTATCTGGTTCATTATGGCACCGACGCACAGAAGCAGCGTTGGCTTCCGCCCATGGCCACCGGCGAGGTCATCGTCGCGCTGGGCATGACCGAGCCCTCGGGCGGCAGCGACGTCGCCGCCATGCGCACGACCGCGCGGCGGGACGGGGATGACTACGTCATCAACGGACAGAAGGTGTTCATCACCGCGGGCTTCAACGCCGACCTGCTGCTGCTGGCCTGCAAGACGGATCCGGCGGCCGGGGCGCGCGGGGTCAGCCTGATCCTGGTGGAGACGGACCGGCCGGGGTTCGCGCGCGGACGGATGCTGGAGAAACTCGGGTGCAAGGCGCAGGACACCGCCGAGCTGTTCTTTTCCGACCTGCGGGTTCCGGTGTCGAACCTGCTGGGGGAGGAAGGTCGGGGCTTTCAGCTGCTGATGAAGGAATTGTCGCAGGAGCGGCTGGTGCAGGCGATCCGCGCCATCGCGTCCTCGGAGGCGGCGCTGGAATGGACGCTCGCCTACGCCACGGAACGCAAGATGTTCGGGCAGACGCTGGCCGAATTCCAGAACACGCAGTTCAAGCTGGCGGAAATGAAGGCCGAGCTGACGATGCAGCGCGTGTTCGTGGACCGTTGCCTGGAGCTGCATCTGCGGCACGAGCTGGATTCCGTGGATGCGGCCATGGCGAAGCTGGTGAGCGCGGAATTGCAGGGGAAGGTGATGGACCAGTGCCTGCAGTTCTTCGGCGGCTGGGGCTACATGTGGGAATATCCGATCGCGCGCGCGTTCGCGGACGCCCGCATGGGGCGTATCGGCGGCGGCAGCGTGGAGACGATGAAGTCCATTATCGCCAAGGCGATGTTGGGCAGAAGAAACCGCTGACCGCCCGGGTGGTGGGTCCGTCCGAGGTCGGCGGCATTCTCGCCGAGGCCCTGGGACCGCGCGAGGCGGATACCCCTTGGCGCCGCCATGCCGGTCAGGGACCTGCTTGACCCGGAACCTACCGATCAGTATATATTGATACCAATAGGAAAGTCCGTTCCAGGCTCGACGAAAAGGCTGGCCGGTGTCGCGCCGAGGACGTCATCGTGCCTCGTTGCACCTGGAATAATGTGGAGGTCGCCATGCAACTCAGCCACGCGGCACTGATCAAGGCCTATCGCGACATGGTCACCATCCGCCGGTTCGAGGAGC
This sequence comes from Rhodospirillales bacterium, assembly GCA_037442565.1. Lineage (GTDB taxonomy): Bacteria > Pseudomonadota > Alphaproteobacteria > Acetobacterales > Acetobacteraceae > PALSA-911. Next base: position 16,997 of record JBBIQA010000054.1, on the reverse strand, counting down.
GGGTGCAGGAGGAGTTCTCGAAGGGGGGTATTCCCGGCTTCGTGCATCTCTATGCCGGACAGGAAGCCAGTGCCGTCGGGGTCTGCGCGCATCTCGGCCCCAAGGATTATATCGCCAGCACCCATCGCGGCCATGGCCACAGCATCGCGAAGGGCTGCGACGTGACCGGCATGATGCTGGAACTGTTCGCCCGCAAGGACGGGCTGTGCGGCGGCAAGGGCGGGTCGATGCACATCGCCGATCTGGACCAGGGCATGCTGGGCGCGAACGGCATCGTCGGCGGCGGGCCGCCGCTGGTCGTGGGCGCGGCACTCACCGCCAAGACCCTTGGCACCGGCAACGTAGCACTTTGTTTCACCGGTGACGGGGGATCGAACCAGGGCACCACGTTCGAGGCGCTGAACATGGCCGTGGTATTGCGTCTGCCGGCGATCTTCGTGTTCGAGAACAACGGCTACGGCGAATATACCGGCGCGGGCTATGCGGTCGGCAGCCGCGATATCGCCGGGCGCGCGGCGGGCTTCGGCATGCCGGCGGTGAAGGTCAACGGCGACGATTTCTTCGCCGTGCACGAAGCGACCCGCGACGCGGTGGAGCGCGCGCGCGGCGGCGGCGGACCCAGCGCGATCGAGGTCGACACCTGTCGTTTCTACGGACACCATTCCGGCGATGCCCAACTCTATCGCGGCAAGGAGGAGGTGCGGCGGCTGCGCGCGGAGCGCGACTGCCTGCAGCATTTCCGCCGGCGCGTGGGCGAGGTGGGACTGCTCGAAACAGCTGAACTCGATGCGGTGGATCAGGAGGTTGCGGCGCTCATCGACCAGGCGGTCGCGACCGCCAGAGCGGCTGCGCCGCCGGATCCGGGTGCGCTGCTGACGGATGTGTACGTATCCTATTAACCACGGACCGCCTTACCTTTTGCCGGGGGCGGGGAGGATGCCATGGCCTTGAAAACCATCCGTCAGGCGCTGCATGAGGCGTTGGAGCAGGAGATGCGCCGCGACCCGCGCGTGATCGTGATCGGCGAGGACGTTTCCGGCGGGGCCGGCACCGAGGGCGGCCGGGATGCGGCCGGCGGGGTGCTCGGCGTGACCAAGGGTCTGATCGGCGAATTCGGCGAGGCGCGGATCATCGATACGCCGATCACGGAATCGGCGATCATGGGCGCGGCGGCCGGCGCTGCGATGACCGGACTGCGGCCGGTGGCGGAACTGATGTTCTCCGACTTCTTCGGCGTCTGCTTCGACCAGATCTTCAACCAGGCGGCCAAGTTCCGCTACATGTTCGGCGGCAAGGCGCGCACGCCGCTGGTGATCCGCACCATGATCGGCGCGGGGCGCAGCGCGGCGGCGCAGCACTCGCAGAGCCCGTATCACGTCTTCACCTCGGTGCCCGGGCTGAAGGTCGTGGTCCCTTCCAATGCCTATGATGCGAAAGGCCTGCTGATCCAGGCGATCCGCGACGACGATCCGGTGATCTTCTGCGAGCACAAGCTGATGTACGACCTGAAGGCCGATGTCCCCGACGAGGCCTACACGATCCCGTTCGGCGAGGCCAGCGTGGTGCGGGATGGCCGCGACGCGACGATCGTGGCGTTCGCCCGCATGGTGCATTACGCGGGCGAGGCGGCGGAGACGCTCGCGGGCGAGGGCATCGAGTGCGAAATCATCGATCCGCGGACGACCTCTCCGCTCGACGAGGACACGATCCTGGATAGTGTCGAGCGCACGGGCCGGCTCGTCGTGGTCGACGAGGCGACGCCGCGATGCAGCATGGCCACCGACATCGCGGCGCTGGTCGCCGACCGGGCTTTCAGGGCGCTGAAGGCGCCCATCCGGCGCGTGACGGCGCCGCACACCCCCGTGCCGTTCGCCCCCTCGCTGGAAAAGCTCTACATCCCCGATCCCGACCGCATCGCCGCCGCGGTGCGCGATGTGTGCGGGTATGTGCGATGAGCGCACCGATCACCGCGATCACCATGCCCCAATGGGGCCTGACGATGACCGAGGGCAAGGTGGTGAATTGGCTGAAGCCGGAAGGCGCGGCGTTCAGCGAGGGCGACGAGATCCTCGAGATCGAGACCTCGAAAATCACCAATGTCGTCGAGGCCGACGCGGCCGGCGTTCTGCGCCGGGTCGTGGCGCAGGCAGGCGCCACGCTGCCGGTCGGCGCGCTGCTCGGCGTGGTTGCGCCCGAGACGATGCCGGAGGCGGTGATCGATGAATTCGTCGCCGGCTTCAAGCGGAACGAGCCGGCCGCTGCCGCGGCGGTGGAGGCGCCGGCGCCACGAGAACTGGAGGCCGCCGGTACCCGGCTGCGCTTCCTGGAACTCGGCAGCGGCGGCGACGTGCCCATCCTGTTCCTGCACGGCTTCGGCGCCGATCTGAACAGCTGGATGTTCAATCAGCCGGACCTCGCGGAAGAGCGCCGGACCGTTGCGCTGGACCTTCCCGGACATGGCGGCTCCGCCAAGGACCTGGCGCGTGCCGACGCGGACGCGCTGGTGGATGTGGTGGAAGGCGCCCTGTCGGAACTGGGGATCGGGCGGGTTCACCTTGCGGGTCATTCACTGGGCGGCGCCGTTGCCACGGCGCTCGCGGTACGCCGCCCGGAGCGGATCGCCTCGCTGACCCTGATCGCCCCGGCCGGCCTCGGCCCCGAGATCAATCAGGTCTTCATCGACGGCTTCGTGCGCATGGCGCGCCGCAAGGACGCGCAGGAGGTGCTTGCGCTGCTGGTGCATGACCCGGCGATGCTGAGCCGGGCGATGGTCGAGGACGTGCTGCGCTACAAACGCATCGACGGCGTTTCGGCGGCTCTGGAGCGCTTCGCCCAGGCCTGGTTCGCCGGCGGGCGTCAATTGCTCGACCTGCGTGCCGGGCTCGCGGCGTTGCCGATGCCGGTCCAGGTGATCTGGGGGCGCGACGACGGCATCATTCCGGTGGCGCATGCCGAGGCGCTCGGCCCCCGGGTGGCGGTGCATATCCTGCCGGGGGCGGGGCATCTGCCGCATATGGAAAAGGCGCGGGAAGTGAACCGCCTGATCCGGCGCTTCATCGGATCCTGAGCCGCGCCTGGCGTTCGGGCTCAGGCAATATCGCGAGGGGACAGCCATGGATTTCGCCTTGACCGACGACCAGCGGGCGATCCGCGAGGCCATCGCCCGGATCTGCGCCGAATTCGGCGATGAATACTGGTACCGCAAGGATCGCGATCACGAGTTTCCGCATGAGTTCGCCCACGCCTTCGCCGAAGCCGGCTGGTTCGGCGCGCTCTTCCCGGAGGCATGCGGCGGTGCCGGTCTCGGAATGACCGAGGCGGTCATCATCATGGAGCAGGTCGGGCATCTCGGCTTCAATGCCTGCTCGGCGCTGCACATGAACATGTTCGGCTGCATGCCGATCGTGAAGTTCGGCAGCCCCGAACAGCAACGCCGCTTCCTGCCGCGGATCATCGACGGCAGCGACCGTGCCTGCTTCGGCGTGACCGAGCCGGATGCCGGGCTGGACACCACGCATATCCGCACCTTCGCCACCCGCAAGGGGGATCGTTACATCGTCAACGGCCGCAAGGTCTGGACCTCCACCGCCCAGGTGGCCAACAAGATCCTGCTGCTCACCCGCACCACCCGCTTCGAGGAGAGCAGGCGCCCCAGCCACGGGATGACGCTGTTCTACACCGACCTCGACCGCAGCAAGGTGGAAGTGCGGATGATCGAGAAGATGGGCCGCAACGCCGTCGATTCGAACGCGCTGTTCATCGATGGCCTGGAAATCCCGGAGGAGGATCGCATCGGCGAGGAAGGCCGCGGCTTCCACTACCTGCTGGCCGGGCTGAACTCGGAACGGCTCATCGTCGGCGCCGGCGTGCTGGGGGCGGCGCGCTACGTGCTCGACAAGGCGGCCGCCTATGCCAAGGACCGCGTCGTGTTCGGGCGGCCGATCGGCCAGAACCAGGCGATCCAGCATCCGCTGGCGGAACTGTGGATCGAGCAGCAGGCCGCCGAACTGATGCTGTATCGCGGCGCCGCGCTGTACGACCAGGGTGCGGAATGCGGCTCGGAGGTGAACGGCGCCAAATATCTCTGTGCGGAGGTGTTCTTCAAATCGGCGACCCGGGCGGTGCGGACGCATGGCGGTTTCGGCTATGCTAAGGAGTTCCATGTCGAGCGCTATTTCCGTGAATCGATCCTGCCCCTGATCGCCCCGGTGAGCCAGGAGCTGGTGCTGTCCTATGTCGCGGAACGGGCTCTCGGCCTGCCGAAATCATATTGAAGGATCGTCGCATGTGGCCCATTCGCTCCGCTCTGTTCGTACCCGCGCATCGGCGCGATTGGGTGGGGAAGGCGATCCGGGTGTCGCCGGGCGCGGTGGTGCTGGACATCGAGGATTCCGTGCCGCCGCAGTTCAAGCCGCAGGCGATGACGCTGCTGAAGGAGGAGATCGCCGAGCTGAAGGCGGCCGGCGTCGGCGCGTTCGTGCGCATCCAGCCGATATTCGGCGGCACGGCCGCGGAGATCGAGGCGGCGGTGACGGATGGGCTGACCGCGATCGTGCCGCCGAAGGTGGCGAAGCCGGAGGAGATCCGCCATCTGGCCGATCTGCTGAGCTTTTACGAAGGACGCAACGGTGTCGCGCACGGCAGCGTCGGCATCCTGCCGCTGCCGGAGACGGCCGAGGGGATGTACGGCGCCCGTGACCTGGCGATGGCCAGCAAGCGGGTGCGGGGGATCCATGGCGCGCTGAGCGGCCCGGTTTCCGGTGATTTCGCCCGCGCCTTCGGATTCCGCGCGACCACGGAAGGACTGGAGCAGCTGTACCTCGGCTCCAAGCTGGTGCTGGACAGCCGGGCGGGCGGGGCGATGTATCCGATGGCGGGCATATTCGGCACCCCGCAGGACGACCTGGCCGGGGTGGAGCGGCTGATCCGGCGCGCCCGCGATCTCGGCTACACCGGCGTGGCGGTTATGCACCCCTCGCATGTGGCGATCGCCAACACGGTCTATCGCCCAACGGCGGAGGAGGTTGCGTACTACCAGGGCCTGCTGGCCGCTTTCGAGGCGGCGGAGAAGGCGGGGCTGGGCGCGGTGAGCTACCAGGGGGCGATGGTGGACTACGCCATGCTGCCGCTGGCACAGGAGATCCTCGCGGAGGCCGAGCGGAACCGAGCCGTTGCGCGCGTTGGCGGAGACGGCCGATGAGCGACGGCGGGGAGCGCGCCCGCTGGGATGCACGGTTCGGCGCGCCGGACTATCTTTTCGGCACCGCGCCGAATGCGTTTCTCGCCTCGCAGCGTCACCTGCTGAAGGCGGGCCAGCGGGCACTCGCGGTTGCCGACGGCGAAGGGCGCAACGGCGTTTGGATCGCACGCCAGGGGCTCGACGTTCTTTCGGTCGATTTTTCGCCCGTGGCGCTGGCAAAGGCACAGAAACTCGCAACCGAAGCCGGTGTGACCTTGCAGACGGAGTGCGCCGACCTGTCCAGGTGGAACTGGACACCGCCGCGGTTCGACATCGTGGTCGCGATCTTCATCCAGTTCGCGCCCCCACCGCTGCGGGCGGTACTGTTCCAGGGGATGAAGGACGCACTCAGGCCTGGCGGCCTGATCCTGCTCGAGGGCTACCGGCCGGAACAGCTCGACTACAAGACCGGCGGGCCGCCGCATGCCGAAAATCTCTATACCGGCACGCTGCTGCGTGAGGCCTTCGGCGACATGACCATCCTGCACCTCGCCGAATACGATGCGGAGATCAGCGAAGGAACCGGCCACAAGGGCATGTCCGCCCTGATCGATCTTGTCGCACGAAAATAAGCCGCCCTCATTCTTTGGCGGCCTGGTCAACCAGTCTTCCGAGGTCGGCTGCCGTCAGCGTGCCCGGCACGGCCACCGTTCCCACGACGAGGCCCGGCGTTCCCTGGAAACCGAGCGCATGAGCTTCGCCGGCGGCCCTTGTCAGCTCCGTGTCGATCTCGCCTCGGTGCGCTGCCAGGTCGCGATCCAACTGTGCCATGTCCGCGCCCGCCTCCATGGCGGCCTGCCGGATCGCCGCGTCGTCCATCGTGCGTGGAAGACTGAATAAGGCCTTGTGAACCGCGGCATACTTGCCCTGCCATTGCGCGGCGAGCGCGACACGCGCGGCAGCGACGGAAGCACCGCCGAAGATGGGCCATTCCTTCAACACCAGCCGCACGCGCCGGTCGTTGGCCACCAGTGTCTCCAACGCCGGCTGCAGTATCCGGCAGTAGGGACATCGGTAGTCGAAGAATTCGACAACCGTCACGGCGCCGGCCTTGTTCCCGATCACCGGGGCGTTCGGGTCGCTTTGGATTTGTCGCAGAAGCTCCGGCGAAGGCCCGGCGGCGGGCGACAAGGACACCACACTCCGCGGGCTGGAAGCCATCAGGTAGCCGAGCCCGATCACGCCAGCGGCGAGGAGGATCGGCAATCCATATCTCGACCGTCCAGTCATTTTCCCCATCCGTTTGAAGCTGGCATCACGGGGGCCTGGCGTCGTCCAACCCCGTTCGCCGAAGATCCGCCGGCCTCTCGCCTCGACCCCGGCGACACCAGGGCAATCGGGCGAAGGCAGCAAGGCGAGGGGCTCTGCCCCCTCGACCCCTGCCAAAGGCGAGCCTTTGGAAACCTTCCATTGTTTGGGAGTGCGAGGAGGGCGGAGCCCCTGGCCTTCCTTCCCTTCACCCGATTGCCCTGCCGGCGACACGCTTGGCGCTGGCAGGCGCTGCGATCTGGTTTTACACTCAGCTTAGCGCGGTTCGTGCCCATAGCATCGCGTCCGTGTCATTGGAGTGTAAAACCGCTTGATATCCCTTATTTATCACGAGGCCGACGATCCCCTGGCGATGTCCAAGGGCAGCGCCCTCGGCGGTGGTTTCCCATGACCTTGCCGCGGGTTGCCCTGGAGGCGATCGGGCAGTTGCCCGATGCGGAGATCGACATCGCCGATGCCGCCTTGCAGCTGGCGCGCGTGGATGCGCCAGAGGCCGATTGGCTGGCGGCGCGGACAAGGCTTTCCGAACTGGCGCGCGAGGCGGTGGAGTTGGCCCAGGGCGTGGCGGATGAGGATCTGTCCGCCCGCGCCGGTGCCTTGGCGGGGCTGATTGCCGGGCGGCACGGCTATGCCGGCGATATCGAGAGCTATGACGATCCGGCGAATGCGAATCTGATCCGGGTGATCGAGCGCAAGCTGGGGCTGCCGGTGTCGTTGGGGATTCTCTGGCTGCACGCGGCGCGGGCGGCGGGGTGGATGGCGCATGGGGTGGATTTTCCGGGTCATTTCCTGATCGCCCTGCAAGGCCGCGATACCAAGGTGATGCTGGACGTGTTCGACGGCGGCACGCCGCTCGATCCAAAGGATCTGCGCGTGCTGATCAAGCGTGTGGAAGGTCCGAAGGCGGAATTGCGGCCAGGCCTGCTGCAGGCGATGGGCGCGCGGGACGTGCTTCTGCGGCTGCAGAACAACATCAAGATCCGCCGCCTGAAGAACAACGACCTGCCGGGCGCGCTGGCCTGCGCGGAGGACATGCTGCTGATCGCCCCCGATTTTTCTGCCCTGTGGCGCGAGACGGCGCTGATCAACCAGCGGCTGGACCGGGTGGGCGCTGCCTTGCGCTGCTTCGAGCGGTTCCTGAAGCTGGTGCCGCAAGGCGAAGCCGCCAGCCGGGCGCGGGCAGCGATGGACGAATTGCGGTCGCGGCTGAACTGACGGACGGCAGGCGGGGGAACTTGAAGCACCCTGTCTTCGGAATGGCTGGTACCCCGCATGCGAAAGGGGACACCATCATGTGTAAAAGGGCTTGATTCGGACTGCACATAAGCCCTCGCAGTTTATTTTGATAAAGATAATATTTCAACTGTGGGTTGGTAGCGCAGAGGTCGGATTTCTGATCATTTGGTAACAGCTCATGCATTTGAAGTAACACTCAGTCGGAGCTCGGGCTAGACTACCGTGCTGCCAGCTTTAAAAAATTCTGATGAAAAGGATTTGTTAGAATGCAGCTTACCTTCAATAGGTTTATCATGGTGACTGCCATTTCCGCAGGATGCCTAGCTACTGCTGGGTTCCAGCCAGCCCACGCCGGCTTCTTAGGGTCAAGTGTAACCGTGACCGAATATTACCCTGACTCGATAACTGTTAACGCAGGCCCAACTTTACCTACAACGGTTGGTCTAGGAGTGGAATTCCCTGGATTTCCCGGTGCAGGCGAAAATATCAACATTACCGACACGCAGATCATTTGGAATACATCCTCCGCCGTAATACCAAGCCCTAGCGCAACATTTGACGGATTTGTATATTCATTTGCAGGCGCTCCAGCAATTACGAACGTGTCTGTCGATGCTACCAGTTCCCTCGTGCCCGTCTCAGTTACCTTTACTTCCACCTCAGTGACCGAAAACTTTGGGAATTTATCCGCAGCGGCGGGTGCGCAGACTATTCTTGACGTGACGTTCGCGTCGGGGACCTCCGTTCCGGAGCCAACATCCTTCGTTCTTCTTTTCTCTGGCGTGGCCGGCTTGGGACTCGTCCGCCGCCGCGCCTAACTGCGTCTGCTGGGTCTCTCGACAGCAAGCTGTAGCAAGGGTGCAGTTCCGCTTGGAACTGCACCGCTCGCCCACATGATCCGCGATGGTGCAATGCCAAACGGCATTTTCACCCTATCGGCTATCACTTGGCCTCAAGCCAGCTCAAAATCCGGTCAGAAGGATATCCAGAGCGCGCGCCATTTCTTCGTAGTGCTCCGACAGGGAACCGAGATGTTCCCCCAGTTCCGGCTTGGTAAGCGTTGCCAGGGATTGCGCGACGAACGCGTAATCCCGCTCATGGATCCGGATCACCGGGTTCAGTCCCGTGATCAAAGCGCCCAATTCATCGACCGGGATCAACGGTGCGACGACCCGTGTTCCGATCTTCGCGGAAGCGTGGTCGGATTGAACGTCGACCACGAGTTGTTGGCCCGCTGGCAGCCGGTACAGGTCAAAACGGGCCATGCCCTTCAGAACTTAGATGCGTCAGAATTTACGATATTTCGCCAGCGGCACGCCGTGGCGCTCGACATAATCGGCCCAGGCTTCGAATCCTGCCGCGTTCTGTTCTTGCCACCTGCGGGCCTTCTCCTGGCGCACCCCGTCGGCAAGGCCGTATTCGCAGGCCCGGGAGACGTTGATCCCCAAACTCTTGGCCTCAGCCAGAAGCGCTTCGCTGAGCGACACATTCGTCGGACGCTTGGGGCCGTCATCTCTGGATCGGGACATTTTATTCACGGGAGTCTCCATCTTTTTTGTGGTTCATCATGCACATTCAACATGGGCATTCAACACCACAAGGTCCAATGCATTCGGTTCATCGCGCGGTCACGAAACCAGCGCCTCGCATGCCTTCGAGTGTCCCGCCGGCGGGTTGACCGGCTCGCGCTTCATCGCCAGGCCCATGTCCACCGCGGCGGGGAACGCCCCGGTATAGCCCCGCGCGCGCAATGCATCCTGCGCCTGCATACTGCCGTGCAGCGCGGCATCCAACATCATCGCAAGCCCCTCGCGCCGTTCCGAATCGGCCAGGCTCACATCCGACGCCAGGCTTTCCCCCAGGTTCGTCTGGCCGTTCAAATGCCCCAGCGCGGCGGACTGGCGCCAGAGGTTGCGTGCCTCCTCCAAATCCCGTGGCACGCCCTGGCCGTTATAGAACAGGATCGCCATGTTGTTCATCGCCCGCGGGTTCCCGCGCAGCACGGCCTTGCAATACCATTGCGCGGCTCGTTCGAAATCGGGCTTGTCGGCGAAGTTATAGCGATAGCCGACGGCGTTCATGGCCTCGGCGTCGCCAGCTTCCGCTCCGCGCCTGTATAGCTCCAGGGCGGCCGCCGGATCGCGCGCCACGCCGTGCCCGCGCGCGTAGAGGTAGCCTAGGTTGGGCATCGCCTCGGCGTTTCCCGCAGCCACCGCGGCTCGCAGGAGCCGGAAGGCGGCGGGATAGTCGCCGGCATTGTAGGCGGCGATTCCGCTATTCAGGGCCGCATCGCCGTTCGGTAGCTGCGCCAGCGCGCCGCCGGAAAGAAAAATCGCGGCCAGTATCCAGGCGACCGCGAAAACCGCCCGATGCGCCGGCCTGACCGTTTCAGCTATGCTCACCGGGTCATGCTCCATTCCTCTCCGAAACCTACAGGCGTTTTCGTCGTGGCGTCATCCCGGCGAAACCGTCGCGCGCTCTGGACGAACGGCAAGCCGATGGCGCAAACAGGGGCCAATGAATATTCCTGATTTTGCGAGGCGGCGCGCCATATGATCGCCGTGATTGGCGCCAGCGGGCGGTCGGGTTCCGCGGTCTGCCGCGCCCTGACCGCGTCCGGCGAAGCATACCGCCCGATCGTGCGCAATCCGGCCCGCTGGCAGGCGGTCGGCCTGCCGGCAACGCCGCGATATGCCGATCTGGACGATGTGCCGGCCCTGGCGGAAGCGCTCGCGGGGGCGGAGACAATCATCTCCTGCGCCCATGCCTACTACACGCCGGCGGTGCTGGCGGCGGCGCCGCCCGGCGGGGGTTTTGTGCTGATGGGGTCCACGCGCCGCTTCTCCCGCTGGGCGGACGAAGGCGGTGACGGCGTGCGGTCCGGCGAGGCGGCGTTCCTGGCCAGTGGACGCCATGGCGTCATGCTGCACCCCACCATGATCTACGGCGCGACGGGTGAAGACAATGTCCAGCGGCTGGTGGCCCTGCTGCGCCGCCTGCCGTTCGCGCCGCTGCCCGGGGGCGGGCGCGCCCTGGTGCAGCCGATCCACGCCGAGGACGTCACGCGCAGCATTCTGGCGGCGCTGCGCCATCGCTGGGTCGGGCCGCAGGCCGTGGTGATCGCAGGGCGTCGGCCGATGCCGTATCGCGATTTCCTGACCGCGGTGGCGCGCGCCGCCGGATTGCGCCCGCCGCCGGTGGTGCCGGTGCCGGAGTGGCTGCTGCGCGGGCTCGCCACCCTCACGCCTTGGGTGCCGGGGCTGCCCACCATCCGCGCGGAGGAAATCCGCCGCCTGACGGAAGACAAGGATTTCGACATCGGTCCGATGCGGGAATTGCTGGGTGTTCAGCCGATGGAACTGGAAGACGGCCTCGCGCGAAGCAACCTCGGAACCCCGCGTTAATTCGTCAGCAGGCGGTAATCGCCGTTGGCCGACGGCACGCCCTTGGCCGCTTCGGCCAGGTCCCGCATCAGGCGGTCGGCGATCGGGGTGCGGAAATGCAGCGGGTCCCAGTAATGCGTCGGCACATCGGTGATCGGGCTGGGGATCATGAAATCGACGACGCGGGTATTGGGCGTGTTGCGGGCGATTTCCGCCACGCGGGCCTTGCACTCGTCCATCACCGCCGCGCCGTCAGTGCCTTCGGGCGGCTGGAGGCCGCGGTAATAGGGCACGAAGAACAGGATCTTGTCGGTCGATGCCGGCAGCAGGTTGAGCGTGGCCTGCAGCATCGGATGCGTGGGGAACTTCAGCGCCGCGCGATCGAGGCTGCTGTGCTGGCCCGGCTGTGCGGTCTGCACCGGCGGCAGCTTGTGGCGCACGCGCTCGAAGTCATACAGGCTCTCGTCGGGCAGGAAATCCGTATAGCCATCCCGGCCATAGCGCCGCGGTTTGATCCCGATCAGCGTGGCGAACTGCGAGGCGGCTTCCTGCACCGCGTACG
>JBBIQA010000054.1:0-5208 GCA_037442565.1 Rhodospirillales bacterium | reverse complement strand
GCGCCGAAGGCCGGATCGAGCATCTGCGGGCGCAGCAGCCGGCTGGTGGAGGTGCCGGTGATGGCGCTGTCGAAGTTGGGCTTGCGGGCCAGGGCCGGAAACGAGAAGCGGGCGTTGGTGGAGACCGGGCCACGGTGGAAGGGCGGCGACAGGGGCAGGATGTCCCAGGGATCGACGATGACCACGAACGCATAGATGAACGCCATGACGCCGAGCGCCGAGGCAACGGCGAGGCGGAAGAAGCGGCGCCAGTCCGGCGCCGCGGGCGGTCTGTTCCGCATGTCAGAACTGGAAGTAGATGAATTCATTGGGAAGCCGCCCACCGATCAGCAGCAGCACCAGGGCCATCGCCAGGCCCGCCAGGGCCGCCAGCCATGGCGAGGGGCGCAGATACTCCAGCGCCAGGCGCTGCGTCGATGGCCCGAGAACCGCGAACCCGGCCGCCACCGGCACTACCCAGCCATTCGGCAGTTTCACCGAGCCGATGCCGTTCCCGAGCGCCATGGACTGGAATACCCGCGCCGCGGTGGTGAAGTCCGGCGAACGGAACAGCACCCAGCCGCCCATCACGAACAGCATCGTCAACACCCAGCCGACCGGCCAGGGCAGGCGCGGTCCCGACCGGTTCCAGGCGCCGTTCACCGCCAGGGCCAGGCCATGCAGGCCGCCCCAGGCCACGAACGTCCAGGCCGCCCCGTGCCACAACCCGCCCAGCAGCATCGTGGCGATCACGTTCAGCGCCTGCCGGATCGCGCCGTGGCGGTTGCCGCCGAAGGGGATGTAGAGGTAGTCGCGCAGGAAGCGCGACAGGGTCATGTGCCAGCGGCGCCAGAACTCCCGGATCGACAGCGAGCGGTAGGGCGCGTCGAAATTGAACGGTATGCGCAGGCCGAACATCAGTGCCAGACCGATCGCCATGTCGGAATAGCCGGAGAAATCGAAGTAGATCTGCAGCGAGTACGTCAGCGCCGCCGCCCAGGCCTCGGCGCCGTTCAGCAACGCGCCGCCGGCGGCCTTCTGGAACAACGGATCGCAGGCCATCGCCAAGGTGTCGGCGGCGGCGACCTTCTTCGCGGCACCCAGCAGGAACAGCACGAAGCCGCGGCCCAGATTCTCCCACATCTCCGGCCGGCGCGGTGACGCGGGGAACTGCCCGATGATCTCGTTGTGGCGAACCAGCGGACCGGCGATCAACTGCGGGAAGAACGTCACGAACATGCAGAAATCGAGAAAGCCGTAGATGTGCTTGTCGCCGCGCCTGAGGTCGATCAGGTAGGAGATCTTCTGGAACACGAAGAAGCTGATGCCGAGCGGCAGCACGATGTCCCAGGGCCGGAAGGACACGCCGAGCACCGCGGAGACATTGGCGCCGAAGAAATCGGCGTATTTGAAGATGCACAGCACGACGAGATTGAGCACCACGCCCGCCGTGGGCAGCGACCGCCAGCCCAGCCGTCCGTACAGGTGCACGATGGCGTAGTTGGCCAGCGTCAGCCCCACCAGCAGGGGCACGAAGCGGATGTTCCAGTAGCCGTAGAAGGCCACCGAGGCGAGCACGACGATGGCCTGGCGCAGCCAGCGCCGGTCCGCCGCCCAGTAATACAAGCTCAGCACGACCGGCAAAAAGACCAGGATGAAGGCGTCGGAATTGAACAGCATCGGCGGGCAGGCTCACGGCGATGGGAGGGAGGGCGCTGGATGGTCCCGTTCGATGCAGGGCGCGCAGGCCAGAAGCAGCCGCGACAGGTAAACACACAACTGCGGTGCGGTTGCAAGCCTCAGGCAGGATGGCCCGCGGTGGCCTATTCCTCCGGTTCGGTCGTGAACAGCAGCGGATAGCCCTTTTTCCGCCCGGCGTCGGTGGCGTTGGTCGCCTTGGTTTCCGCCACGTCCTTGGTATAGACGGCGACGACGCAGGCGCCCCGCCGATGCGCGGTCATCATGACCCGCATGGCCTGGTCCTCGCTGACGCGAAACTCGGCCTTGAGCACGATCACGACGAATTCGCGCGGCGTGTAGTCGTCATTGACCAGAATGACCTTGTGCAGCCGCGGCCGCTCGGTCTTGAGCTCGATCTTGGCTTTCGGTTTGGTGTTCGTGTCACTCATCGGGGGCGCCACTCCTGATGACATCGGTAACGGAAACCTGGGCGTCGACGGCAACCGAGCCGCCGGTGTGCGTGGCCCGGATTGTCCGCCGCCGTGTGCTTCGCGCGTTGTATAGCAAACCCGGGGCGGCAAGACGAAGGACCATTTGATGGCAGTCCCTGGCCGCGACGCGACGGCGCGGCCAGGAAGCCCTTGCGGCCGGAGGCCGGCTGACGCCGGTCAGGCCTTGACGAACGGGCAGCCGCCCTCGCTGAGCGGGCGGAAGGCCTGATCGGCGGGAACCGTCGAAATCAGCTTGAACACGTCATACGGGCTGGTGCTCTCCGATGGCTTCTTGGTCTCCATCAGGTAGGCCGGATGCAGCTTGCGCCCGTCTTCGCGGATCCTGCCGGGGCCAAACGCGTCGTCATCCGTCGGCATGGCCTTCATGCGGGCGATCACCGCCGCGCCATCCTTTTTCGACTCTTCCAGGCCCATGTCCGCCACCGCCTTCAGGTAGTGCAGCGTGCTGGAATACAGTCCCGCGTTCGCCATGTTGGGCCAAAGCTTCGGGGTTTTCGGCTTGATCCGGTTGTTGAACGCGCGGGTGCGGTCGTTCAGGTCCCAGTAGTACGTTTGGGTGGCGATCAGCCCCTGTGCGGCTTCCAGTCCGATGGCGCGAATGTCCGTGTCGTAGGACAGCAGGGAGACGATCTGCATCGTCTTGGTCAGGCCAAACTCACGCGCCTGCTTGATGCTGCCGACCATGTCCGCACCGCCATTGCACAGGGCGAGCACCTTGGCGCCGGATGCCTGGGCCTGCAGGAGCAGGGCCGAGAAATCCGAGGTGTCGGGGAAGGGATAGAACGCCGTGCCCAGCACGCTGCCGCCATTCTTGATCACCGCCGCGGCGCCGTCCTTCGCCAATTGCTGGCCGAACGAGTAGTTGGGGGCGATGAAATACCAGCTGCTGCCGCCTTTCTTCACGATCGCGGTGCCGGACGTATTCGCCAGCACATAGGTATCCCAGGCCCAGTGCACATGGTTGGGGCTGCACTGCTTGCCGGTCAGCTCCGTTGTGCCGGGACCGGACAGCATCATCGGCTTGTTCTTCTCGCGCGCGATCGTGGCGCAGGCGAGTGCGGTGGCCGAGGTGTTCACATCGAGCAGGGCGTCGACGCCTTCCTGGTCGAACCAGCGCCGGGCGATGGTGACCGCGTTGTCCGGCTTGTTCTGATGCTCGGCGACCAGCACTTCCACGTCCCAGCCCTTGGCCGCCACGCCGAAATCCTCCAGCGCCTGGTGCGCGCAGGCCTCGGACGGGCGCGAGAGGTCCGCGTAGGGGCCCGACAGATCGGTGATGATGCCAAGCTTCAGCTTCCCACGCGGCGATTGTGCCCGCGCGCGCGTCAGCGGCAGGATTGCGGCGGCAGCCGCGGCCTTCAGGGCGGTTCGTCGAGCCAGTATCATTTGGTATTTTCCTGTTTGCGTTTCCTCGGCCGGATTATGGCAGCCATTCGCCATCCGGGCTACGTGGCCGCCGGTCAGAGAACCCCGTTCCTGCGCAGGGCCTGCAATTCCTCGGCGCTGGTGCCGCAGATCTCGGCCAGCAGCGTGTCGGTGTGCTCGCCGAGCTGCGGCGGGGGGCGGATCGCGGCCGGGCTGTCCGACAGCTTGATCGGGCAGCCGACGGTCTGGTAGGTGCCGCGCGGCGGGTAGTCGACATCCACGATCATCTCCCGCGCCCGCAGATGCGGGTCGGCCAGCACCTCGCCGGTATCGAGGCAGGCGCCGCAGGGCACGCCGGCGTCGCCCATCCGCTTCATCACCTCGTGCTTGCCGCGCTGGCGGGTCCAGGTCTCGACGATGGCATCCAGTGCCGCGCGGTTCTCCCAGCGGGCCTCCAGCGTCTTGAAGCGGGGATCCTCGGCCAGTTCCGGCTGGCCCATGACCCGCACCACCGCCGGCCACATCTGTGGCTGGGCGTAGATATACACGTAGTCGTTCGGCCCGCCCGGGGCGCAGGCATAGGTCGTGCCGGGCACGTTGCGGCCGAGCTGGTTGCCGGTGCGCGGCATCGGGTGGCCGTAACGCTGGTGGTCGCGCAGGCTGACGCGGATCAGATTCACCACGGCGTCCTGCATGGACACCTCCACGTGCTGGCCCTGGCCGGTGGCGTGGCGCTGCTGCAGGGCGGCGAGAATGCCGATGGCCATGTGCATGCCGGTGCCGCTGTCGCCGATGGCGGGGTAGGTGTAGGTGGGCGGGTTTTCTGGAAACCCGGTCACGCTCATCGCCCCGCCCATCGCCTGGGCGATCGGCTCGAAGCTCTTGAAGTTGCTGTACGGGCCGTAGGTGCCGAAGCCCTTGATGGTGGCGTAGATCAGCCGCGGATTGATCTTCGCCAGCACGTCGTAGCCCAGGCCGAGGCGGTCCAGCGCGCCCGGGCCGAAATTCTCCACCAGCACGTCGGAGTTGGCGATCACCTGCTTGAACAGCTCCTTGCCTTCCTCGGACTTCAGGTTGAGCGTCAGGCTGCGCTTGTTGGCGTTCAGCAGCAGGAAGAACAGGCTGTCGCTGTCCTTGTCGCGCATGTTCTGCCGGGCGACGTCGCCGCCGCTGGGCTCCTCCAGCTTGATCACGTCCGCGCCGAGGAACCCGAGCATCTGCGCGCAGGCGGGGCCGGCCTGGTTATGGGTCATGTCGATGACGCGAATGCCGGACAGGGCCTGGCTCATGCTCGTTCGCTCCGATTATTGTCGTTCTGTTGGCGGCGACGGTGCGGGGTTGGGACGCTCGGTGTCAATTCCCGCTGGCAATTATGGGGGCCTGGGATGCGGCCCCGGATGCTTGACACCGCAGGCCAAAATCCCGAGCGTTTTGCCAACAGCAACACAATCGAGAGCGGAAACATGTCTGAAGCCATGCAGGAAGATCGTCCGGCCGTGCGGGAGCCGGCGCAGTTCGATGTGGTCGTCGTCGGCGGCGGCCTGGGCGGGCTGTATGCCCTGCACCGGCTGCGCGGCATGGGGCTGAAGGTGAAAGTGTTCGAGGCCGGTTCGGGCATCGGCGGCACCTGGTTCTGGAACCGCTACCCCGGGGCGCGCTGCGATGTGGAGAG
>JBBIQA010000053.1:19021-23689 GCA_037442565.1 Rhodospirillales bacterium | reverse complement strand
GCAACTCGCCCAGCCGCTCGATGTCGTCAGCCGCCGCCTCCAGCATCGGCGCCAACGCTTTCGCGCGCGCCAGATAGTCGATCGTCGCTACAGCATCCATCGCCGTGGTCCTCTGGGTTGTTGTAGCAAGGCGAGGGGCTCTGCCCCCTCGACCCCCGCTAAGGGCAAGCCCTTAGAACCCACGCCCAAATAAATAAATGGATTCCAAAGGCTTGCCTTTGGCGGGGTCCAGGGGCGGAGCCCCTGGCCTTACTTCCCAAGGACCCCACCTGATGCGCCACCCAGTAATCCTGATCGTCGTGGTGCTGGCGCTGCTCACGGCGGTCTGGCAGGCGATCGGCGCGCCGATTTCCCTGATCACGCAGATCGCCATCTACACGCTGTATGGCGCCGGGGTGAACCTGCTGGTCGGCTATACCGGCCTGGTGCCGTTCGGCGCCTCGGTGTTCTTCGGCTGCGCCAGCTACGCCGTGGCCATCGCCATGCTGCGTTTCGTCGGCAACGAGATCGTGGCGCTGGTTTTCTCGGTGCTGTTCTCGCTGGCGCTGGCCGCGGTCATCGCGCTGATCATCCTGCGCCGGCGCGGCCTGTATTTCTCGCTGCTGACGCTGGCGTTCTCCCAGATCGCCTTCGAGATCGCGTTCAAATGGACCGACGTGACCGGCGGCGAGAACGGCCTGCAGGGCGTGCAGCGGACCTGGCTCGCCAATGAATGGGTGTTCCACGCCTTCACCGTGCTGACGGTGGCCGGTGCGATGTACATCCTTTGGCGCATCGCGCATGCCCCGTTCGGCCGGGTGCTGCAGGCCCTGCGCGACAACGAACAGCGGGTGCAGAGCCTGGGCTACGACCCGTTCTGGGTGAAGTTCGTCGCCTTCGTGCTGATGGGCGGCATGGTCGGCTATGCCGGCGGCCTGCTGGCGCTGATGCTGAACGGCGCCTATGCCGACAATCTCAATTGGCAGCATGCCGGCGACAGCCTGCTGATGACGGTGCTGGGCGGCGTGCATCACTTCCTCGGCCCGCTATGGGGCGCCATCGCCTTCATCCTGCTGGAAGACCGGCTGTCCGCGGTCACCGAAAGCTGGTGGCTGATCTTCGCGCCGATCGTGATCGTGTTCGCGCTCGCCTCGCCCGAGGGCGTCCAGGGCCTGGTCTTCCGCCTGATCGGCCGTGACGACTGGACCCTGACCCGGCGCGGCATTCCCCCCCGCCCGGCGGTGATCGAGCCGTTCCGCGGCGGCGGCGCCCATCTGCAGGCAGGCAAGCCGGTGCTGACCGTCTCCGGCCTGCAGAAGCGCTTCGGCTCTCTGGTGGTGGCGGGGGATGTGCATCTGGAGGTGCATCCGTTCCGCCTACATAGCCTGATCGGCCCGAACGGCGCGGGCAAGACCACGTTCTTCAACATGATGACCGGCATCCATCGCCCGGATGCCGGCCGGATCGAGTTCGACGGCCACGACATCACGCAGATGCCGATCCACCGGCGCATCCGCCTCGGCCTGTCGCGCTCGTTCCAGATCCTCAGCGTGTTCCGCACCCTGACCGCCTTCGAGAACGTGCGCGTGGCGGTGCAGGCACAGGATAGGCGCAGCCACGGCCTGTGGCGCGATGCCTATGACCATGACGACCTGAACGCCCGCGCCTGGTCGCTGCTGGCGGCGGTGGGCCTGCAGGACCGTGCCGCCGAGCCCTGCGCCAACCTCTCGCACGGCGAGCAGCGGCTGCTGGAAATCGCCATCTCGCTCGCCACCGACGCCAAGCTGCTGCTGCTGGACGAGCCGCTGGCCGGGCTTGCCGAGGCGGACCGGGTGGTGGTCAGCGCGCTGATCCGCCAATTGGCCGAGACCCACGCCGTGCTGCTGATCGAGCATGACATCGACCGCGTGCTGGCGCTGTCGGACCGCATCACCGTGCTGCACCAGGGCCGTGTCATCGCCGACGGCAAGCCGGCCGAGGTCGCGGGCAATCCTGACGTGATCGCCGCCTATCTCGGCACCGAGCGCATCATCCCCCCGCCGGCCCCCTCGGATGCCGAGGCCCGCCAGCACGCCGCCGGAAGGCCCGTGCTCGTGCTGGAAAACCTGAGCGCCGGCTACGCCGGCAGCATCGTGCTGGAGGGCCTGTCCCTGACGGTGCACGAGGGCGAGGCGGTGGCCCTGCTGGGGCGCAACGGCGTCGGCAAGACCACCACGCTGCGCGCCATCACCGGCACCGTGCGCGCCAGCGGCGGCAGCCTGACGCTGGACGGCAAGGACATCACCAACGCCCGCAGCTACGAGATCAACCAGGCGGGCATCTCCCTGGTGCCGGAGGGGCGGCGGCTGTTCCCCAACCTGACGACGCTGGACAATCTGCGCATCGCCCAGCGCCCCGGCGGCGCCTCGCTCGAGGAGATCTACGAGATCTTCCCCAAGCTGCGCATCCTGCAGCGCTCCAAGGCGGAAAGCCTGTCGGGTGGGGAGCGGCAGATGCTGGCGATCGCGCGCGCGCTGATGGTGCCGGCGCGGCTGATCCTGCTGGACGAACCGTTCGAGGGATTGGCGCCCGCCATCGTCAAGGAGGTGATGGACGCCCTGGTGCGCCTGCGCGGCAAGGTGGCGATGGTGATCGTGGAGCACCATGCCGAGACCGTGCTGCCGCTGGTGGACCGCGCCTATGTGCTGGTGAACGGCCAGGTGGCGTACGAAGGCAGCGCCCGGGCGCTGGAGGACGACACGGCCCTGCAGGCCCGGCTGCTCGGCGTGGTGCAGGTGAGCGAGGACGCGTAGCGGCCGGCTGGCTTCAGCTCCTCAGGCCACCAGCTTGCGGATCAGTGCCGCCGCCGCCGGTGTCGCCCAATCCGCCGGGCCCTCCACGCGGCCGCGCTCGCGCCCGCGCCGGTCGATCACCAGGGTGGTGGGAATGCCGCGCGCGCCCCAGGCCTCGCCGGCCGAGCCCCTCGGGTCGAGCAGGATCGGCAGGTCGGAAATATGGTGCTGGTCGAAGAATGCCTGCACCTTGGCCAGCCCGCCGCGGTCGGACGACAGCGGCATCACCGCGATGTCGTCCGGCGCCAGCGTCCGCGCCAGGGCCGCCAGGGCGGGCATTTCCGCCACGCAGGGCACGCACCAGGTGGCCCAGAGATTGATCACCATGCCGTGGCCGAGGAACTCCGCCAGCTGGTGCGGGGTACCGTTCTTGTCGACGAAGGTGATCGGCGCCGGCGCCACCGGCGGGTCGGTCGGGGTCAGCACGTCGGCCAGTTCCGGCAGACGCTCGGCGGCGACGGGTTTGCGCGCCGGCAGCCCCGCCGCTAGGGTCCCGCCCAACAGCCCGGTTGCCACGACACGCCGGCGAGACATCAACATCCTGTGCTATCCTTGCCTGGAAAGACGATTGAATTGAACGACACCCCGAACCCCGTCCCGAACGAAGACAGGCGCAACGCGGCCGCGAACGTCCAGTGGGGCGGGCGCTTCGCCGCGGGGCCGTCGGTGATCATGCAGGAGATAAATGCCTCGATCGGCTTCGACCGCAAGCTCTGGCGCCAGGATATTCGCGGTTCGCTCGCGCATGCCGCCATGCTCGCGCATATCGGCCTGATCTCCGCCGAGGACGAAACTGCCATCCGCACCGGGCTGGAAGGCATCGCGGCGGAGATCGAGGGCGGCCAGTTCCCCTTCGAGCAGGCGCTCGAGGACATTCACATGAACATCGAGGCGCGGCTGACCGAGCGTATCGGCGAGGCCGGCAAGCGGCTGCACACCGCGCGCAGCCGCAACGACCAGGTGGCGACCGATTTCCGCCTCTGGGTGCGCGATGCCATCGACGGCATCACCGCCCAGATCGAGGACCTGATGCGCTGCCTGGCCGAACAGGCCCGGGCGCATGCCGCCGATCCGATGCCCGGCTTCACCCATCTGCAGACCGCCCAGCCGGTGACCTTCGGGCACCATCTGCTGGCCTATGTGGAAATGCTGAACCGCGACCGCGGCCGCCTCGCCGATTGCCGGGCGCGGCTGAACGAGAACCCGCTCGGCTCGGCCGCGCTCGCCGGCACCAGCTTCCCGATCGACCGGGAGATGACCAGCCGCAGCCTCGGCTTCGACCGGCCGACGGCCAATTCGCTGGATGCGGTGTCGGACCGGGACTTCGCGCTCGAGTTCCTCTCCGCCGCCGCGATCTCGGCCATGCACCTGTCGCGCTTCGCCGAGGAGATCGTGATCTGGTGCAGCGCGCCCTATCGCTTCGTGCGCCTGACCGACGCCTTCACCACCGGCAGCTCGATCATGCCGCAGAAGCGCAACCCGGACGCCGCCGAGCTGGTGCGGGCCAAGACCGGGCGGATCAACGGATCGCTGGTCGGCCTGCTGACGGTGATGAAAGGCCTGCCGCTCGCCTATGCCAAGGACATGCAGGAGGACAAGGAGCCGGTGTTCGACGCCGCCGAGGCCTGGACGCTGGTGCTGGCCGCCACGGCGGGGATGGTGCGCGACATGACCGCGAACACGCAGCGCATGCGCCAGTTCGCGGGCTCGGGGTTCGCTACCGCCACCGATCTGGCGGACTGGCTGGTTCGGGTGCTGAAACTGCCGTTCCGCACCGCCCATCACGTGACCGGCCGCCTGGTGGCCGTGGCCGAGGCCAAGGGGGTCGATCTGGCGGATCTGTCGCTGGCGGAGATGC
>JBBIQA010000053.1:12849-18921 GCA_037442565.1 Rhodospirillales bacterium | reverse complement strand
GCCGTGGCCGAGGCCAAGGGGGTCGATCTGGCGGATCTGTCGCTGGCGGAGATGCAGGCGGTCGAGCCGGGCATCAGCCTGGATGTGTTCTCGGTGCTGACGGTGGAAGCCTCGGTCGCCTCGCGGCTCAGCTACGGCGGCACCGCGCCGGCGAACGTCGCCGCGCAGGCCGCGCGCTGGCTGGAGCAATTGGGATGAGGCCGGCGCTGCGGCTGCTCGCGCTGGCCCCCATGCTCGCGCTCTCGCTCGCCGCCTGCGGCAAGAAAGGCCCGCCGAGCCCGCCCGGGCCGCCGGAAAAGATCATCTATCCCATGGGCTATCCGAAGCCCGAGCCGTTCCCGGCACCGCCGCCGGCCGAGCCGTAATCGGGTCAGCCGATCAGGGTAGCGGAACGGGCAACCGATCGATGGCAACGAGACGATAACCTCAGCGTCGTGTCGCCGATAACGAGAATGCCAGCGGCAACCAGGCCGGCCCGGGCCATCGGAACAGTCCGGCCTCGTCCTCCCGCAGGCAGCGGAACATCCGCCAGGCGACCGCATCGTGTTCGTGCAGCCAGTCCAGGCCCAGGCCGGCATCGAGCAGGCCGGTGACGACCTCTCCCAGCGGATGGATCCAGGAATATTGCCTGGTATTCCGCAGCGCCGCGGCCTCGTTCATGTAGTCGTGGGTCATCTCATAGGCGAGCGGCGCGGCAGCGGAGTACGGCGCGTGGAAGCCGGGCATCCCGTCCGCATTTGCCGCCAGGTCATCGAGCACCAGCGCCGCCGGATGCGCCTCGGCCAGATAGAGCCGCCCGCCCGGCTTCAGGAAGGAAGTCACGATCCGTGCCCATCGCCGGATATCGGACAGCCAGATGATCGCCCCCCAGGTGACGTAGACGAGGTCGAAGCTGCCGGCCTCGGGGATCGCGTCCGGCGCGTCGTAAAGATCCGCCTCCACGAAGCGCGCCCGCCCGGCAAGGCCCAGTTCGTCCGCCAGGGCGCGGGCCGCCGCGATCGCCGGCGGGGAAAAATCGAGGCCCGTGATGTCCGCCCCGCGCTGCGCCAGGATCAGGCTGTCGCGGCCGAAATGGCATTGCAGGTGCAGCACCCGCAACCCCGCGACCGGGCCGAGTTCCGCCTCCTCGATCGCATTCATCCGGCCGGCGCCGGCGCGCAATTCCGCCAGATCGTAGGCACCGGGCGCCAGGTGGATGCCGACGAGCTCATCCCAACTGGCGCGATTCGCCCGCTTCCACTCGGCCTCTGACATACCCAACTCCGTCCGGCTGTTCTTTGATTTCAGTCTGGTCAAAAACACCCTATCTTAGCCGGCATGGCCGCACATACCGCACGTCTCGCCGATCTGCCCGAACCGGGAATCGCCGACCTCATCGCCTCGCATCCCAACCTGTCCATGCACGCCATGGACGGATTGTTGATGGACGGGGTGCCGCTCAACGCCGTCGCCGATGCGCTGGGAACGCCGACCTGGGTGATTTCCGCCCCCACGCTGCGGGCCCGCTACCGTGCGATGGCGCACGCGCTGGACCAGACGGGGCTGGATGCGCAGGTGCATTACGCGGTGAAGGCCAACGATCATCTGGCGGTGCTGCGCGTGCTCGGCGCCGAGGGCGCCGGGGCGGATGTGGTCAGCGAGGGGGAATTGCGCCGCGCCAGGCTGGCCGGGATCGCGCCGGACGACATCGTGTTTTCCGGCGTCGGCAAGACTGTCGCCGAACTGGGCCTGGCGCTGTCCGAAGGCATTTCGCAGATCAACGTGGAAAGCGCCGAGGAGCTTGAAATCCTCTCCGCCGTCGCCTCGGCGGCGGGGCGCACCGCGCGCGTGGCGCTGCGGGTGAACCCGGATGTGGATGCCGGCACCCATGCCAAGATCAGCACCGGGCGCGCGCGCGACAAGTTCGGCATCGCCTATGCCGACGCCGCCGCGCTCTATGCCCGCGCCGCGGCGCTGCCGGGCATCCGGCCCGTCGGTCTCGCCGTGCATATCGGCAGCCAGATCCTCTCGGTGGCGCCGTACCGCGCCGCCTATGCGCGCATCGCCGAACTGGTGCAGGCACTGCGCGCCGCCGGATTGACGGTGGAGAGCGTGGATTGCGGCGGCGGCCTCGGCATCGGCTATGCCGACGAACCGGGCGGCAACCCCGCGGCGCTGGCCGGGGCGATCCGCGCCAGCCTGCACAATCTGGGCCTGCGGCTGATGGTGGAGCCCGGGCGCTGGCTGGTGGGACCGGCCGGCGTGTTGCTGGCGAGCGTGGTGCTGGAAAAGCGCGCGGGCGACCCGGCCGCCGGGTCGCGCTTTGTGGTTCTGGACGCGGCGATGAACGACCTGATCCGGCCGGCGATGTATGACGCCTTCCACGGCATCGTGCCGCTCTCGGCGGTGGACGCGCGGCATCCGGCGGGCGCCGCCGACGTCGTCGGCCCGGTCTGCGAAAGCGGCGACACCTTCGCGCGCGGCCGGCTTCTGCCGCCATTGGCCGCCGGCGCGCGGGTGGCGATCCTGGATGCCGGCGCCTACGGCGCGGTGATGAGTTCCACCTACAACGCCAGGCCGCTCGCGGCCGAGGCGATGTTGGACCCGGCGGCGGGGCCGCACGGTTTCACGGTGATCCGCCGGCGCCAGAAGCACGAGGATCTGTGGGCGGCCGAGATCGTGCCGGAGTGGCTGAAGTGATGGGGATCGGATGACCCAGACGGGCGGCCATTCAGGACCCGACCCCGAGGGCCTGTTGCGCCGCCTGCGCTCGCGTCGCGCCGCCGCCCGCGCGGTGCTGCTGTTCGAGCAGCTTTGGCCCGCGCTGTGGCCGCCGCTCGGCGTGGCCGGGGTGTTCGTCTGCGTGGCGCTGCTGGATCTGCCCGGCCGGCTGCCGCCCTGGCTGCATCTGGTGCTGCTCGGCGGCTTCGCCATCGTCATTCTCGCCCTGCTGGCGCGGGCCGCGCGGTCCGTCGCGTTGCCGGGCGACATCGCGGCCGACCGGCGGCTGGAGCGGGCGTCCGGACTGTCGCACCGCCCGCTGGCCGCCCTGTCCGACCGCCCGGCCGGCGACGATCCCGTCGCGGCGGCGCTCTGGCACGCGCATCTGCTGCGCGCCGCTCAGCAGGTGCTCCGGCTGCGGGTCGGCCTGCCGCGGCCGGGCCTGGCCGCCATCGATCGGCGGGCGCTGCGCGCCGGGCTCGGGGTGGCGCTGGTCGCCTGCGTCGCCATCGCCGGGCTGGACGCGCCGTCGTTGCTGGCGCAGGCGCTGACCCCCTCCTGGCCGCGCCCCGATCCGGCGCCGGGGATGGAAATCCAGGCCTGGATCCTGCCGCCGGCCTATACCCGCCTGCCACCGGTGTTCCTGAAACCGGGGAATGCGGACGTCGCGGCGCCGGCTGGCTCGCGGCTGACGGTGAACGTCACCGGCGGCGCTGCCGCGCAGGCCAATCCCCCAAGCCTGATCCTCGGCACGTCGGAAACCCCGCTCCAGCCGCTCGACAAATCCAGCTTCCAGGCCGAGCGGGAACTGCGGACCGGCGGCCGGCTGGTCGTTCGCCACGATGGCCGGGACCTGGCGGCCTGGAACCTGACGGTGATCGCCGATCGTCCGCCAAGCGTTGCCTGGGCCGAGCCTCCCGGTCCGTTCACCCGGGGTGCGCCCACAGGAGGCTCTTCCACTGGGGACCAAACGGCGCGGGCGCCCCAGCTGCGCCTGCCCTGGCGGGCGGAGGACGATTACGGCGTGGTCTCGCTGCAGGCCTCCCTGGTGCTGAACGAGACGGTGGACCCGCCGCCCGCGGCGCTGGTGCTCACCCTGCCCCTGCCCGGCGACAGCCCGGCCAAGGCCCACGGGGTCGCCTTGCAGGATCTTTCCGCCCATCCCTGGGCCGGCTTGCCGGTACGCGCCCGGCTGATCGTCCGCGATGCCCTGGGCCAGGTCGGCGAAAGCAATGAGGTCACCTTCACCCTGCCGGAACGGCGGTTCCTGAACCCGATCGCCCGCGCGCTGATCCAGCTTCGCCGCGGCCTGACCCTGCACCCCGCCGACCACGACCAGCCTTTGGCCACGCTGGATGCAATGCTGCTGGCGCCGAAGGCGTTCGATGGCGACCTCGGCGCCTATCTCAATCTGGCCGGCATCTACTCCGCACTGGTGCGCGAGCGTGATGCCACCGCCGTGCCCGAGGCGCAGCAGCGGATGTGGGAACTGGCGCTCCACCTGGAGGACGGCCAGGCGGAGCGCACCGCCCGCGCGCTGGACAACGCCCGCCAGGCGGTGCGCGACGCCATGGACCGCGCCGCCAGCCAACCCGACCAGGCCAGCCGCGCCGACCTCGACCGCAAGCTGCAGGAACTGGAACAGGCCATCCACGATCGCCTGCAGGCGCTGCTGGATCAGGCCCGGCGCGACAACCCCGGGGAGCGGATCGACCCGCAGGCGATGCAGCTGGACGAGCGCGACATGGACCGCAAGGCCGAAGCGGCGCGCGAGGCGGCCAGGGAAGGACGGATGGACGATGCCAGGCAGCGCATGGCCGAGCTGGAGGAGATGCTGGACCAGCTGAAGAACGGCCAGTCCGCCAACGCCCAGGCGGCGCGCAAAGCCGCCCGGGAACGCGCCGAAAAGCGCCAGCGCGGTGAGCAGCAGGTCGGCGCGGTGCAGGACCTGATCGCGCGCGAGGGCGGCCTGCTCGATCATGCCCAAGGCAGATCCCAAGCGCGACGTCCGGAAAGGCCACCCGAAAGGCCGGCCGAAACCGCGCCGGACCGGGGCGGGGAACGCAAGGCGGACCAGCGGGTGCAGCAGGCCCTGCGCCGGGCCCTCGGCGAGTTGATGCAGCAATTCGGCGACCTGACCGGCAGCGTGCCGGACGGCCTGTCGAAGGCCGACACCGCGATGCGCGATGCCGGGCAGGCGCTCGCCGAGGGCGCCGACCCGGCCGCCGCCGGCGCGGAGCAGCGCGCGATCGAGGCGTTGCAGAAGGGTGGGCGGGAAATGGGCCAGACCATGGCCAGGAAGTTCGGGCCCGGGCAGGGCGGTGTCGGGGAGGTTCCCGGCGACGGCGACGGCTCGAACGGCGACCAGATGGGCAACACTCCCGGCGGGGAAGGGAACGGCCCCGGCGGCCGTGCCGGAAAGCCGCCCGGCCGGGGCGCCAACCGGGACCCGTTCGGCCGCCAGCAGGGCGAGGGCACCAGCGGGTTCGACGAAGGCAGCGATGTGCGGGTGCCGGACGAGCGCGAACGCCAACGCGCCCAGGCCATCCAGGAAGAACTCCGCCGCCGCGGCGCCGAACGCTCCCGGCCGCAGGAGGAACTCGACTATATCGACCGGCTGCTAAAGCGGTTCTGACCTGAGCCGGCCGCCCGAGGGACCGCTGGGTTCAATCGGGCCGGCGCATGTCGAAGCGGTTTTCGGGGCCGATCAGGGCGTAGCCCGATGGGCCGCCGGCGCGCAGCACGATCCCGGCGCCGAAGGTGTCGAACAGGCCGTCCTTCAGCAGGTGGCGGCGGATATGCACCGCTACCACCTCCCCCAGCACCAGCCAGGCCTGCGTCAGGTTGCCGGCATACCCCTTCAGCTGCACGATTTCCGACACCTTGCATTCGAAGTTCACCGGGCTTTCCGCCACGCGCGGCGCCGCGACCAGCCGGGACGGCGCCGGGGTCAGGCCGGCCAGGGCGAACTCGTCGGTTTCGTAGGGCACCCCGGCGCAGGTCGCGTTCATCGGCTCCGCCAGATCCCGGGTGGTCAGGTTCCAGACGAATTCGCCGGTTTCGCGCGCGTTGCGCACGGTGTCCTTGGGGCTGGTGCTGGAGAAGCCGATGATCGGCGGGGTGTAGTTGAAGGCGTTGAAGAAGCTATAGGGCGCCAGGTTCAGCCCGCCACTCGCGCCGCGCGTGGACACCCAGCCGATCGGCCGCGGCCCGACGATGGCGTTGAACGGGTCGTGCGGCAGCCGATGGCCTTTCGATGGTTCGTAAAAATGGACGTCGTCGGGATCGCGCATGTGCGGGGCCTTGCGGTAAGAGTTCGGTTGGGCGCGATCCTGCCCGAGATCGCGCCTCGGCGCGACACAGGCTTGACGG
>JBBIQA010000053.1:9362-12749 GCA_037442565.1 Rhodospirillales bacterium | reverse complement strand
CCCGGTTCCGGCACCGTGTCCCGCTCCGGCCGGCAATTTCGACAGGAAGACTGCGCATCCCATGGCCGACCTCTCTCCCGCGATAACCGGGCTCGCCAGCCCCGAACTCAGCGTCGTGGTGCCCTGCTACAACGAGCGGCCGAATGTGCTGCCGCTGATCCGCAAGCTGGACGCGGCCCTGGCCGGCATTGCCTGGGAAGTGATCTTCGTCGACGACAACAGCCCTGACGGCACCGCCGCCGAGGTGCGCCGCGCGGCGGCGTCGGACCCGCGGGTGCGCTGCATCCGCCGCATCGGCCGGCGTGGCCTGGCCTCGGCGGTCATCGAGGGAGCGCTGTCCTCCTCCGCCGTCTACATCGCGGTGATGGACGGCGACCTGCAGCATGACGAGACCCGCCTGCCGGACATGCTGGCGGCTTTGCGGACCGGCGCGTTCGACCTCGCGGTCGGCAGCCGGCACGTGGCGGGCGGCGACAATGCGGGCCTTTCCTCGCGCTGGCGCCACGCGCTGTCGGACGGTGGCATCCGGCTCGCCCAGGCCTTCCTGCCGGTGCGGCTGAGCGACCCGATGAGCGGCTTCTTCATGCTGGGACGCGATACGTTCGAGGCGCTGGCGCCACATCTGACCGGGCAGGGCTTCAAGATCCTGCTGGACCTGGTGATGAGCGCGCCGGCGACATTGCGGGTGCGGGAGATCCCCTGCCAGTTCCATCCCAGACTGGCCGGCGAGAGCAAGCTCGACGTGCTGGTGCTGGTGCAGTTCGCGGGATTGCTGCTGGACAAGGTGTTCGACGGCCTGCTGCCGCTGCGCTTTCTGTCCTTCTGCTTCGTCGGGTTGCTCGGCGTGGCCGTGCATCTGGCGGTGCTGACCGTGGCGCGGCTGACCGGCGATTTCGGTTTCTTCACGTCGCAGATCGCCGGCACGATCGTCTCGATGGTGTTCAACTTCCAGCTCAACAACCAGATCACCTACCGCGACCAGCGCCTGCGTGGACCGCGCCTGTGGCGCGGGCTGCTGCTGTTCATGCTGGTCTGCGGCATCGGCGCGGTCGCCAATGTCGGCATCGCCCGCACTTTGTACGAAAGCAACACCAATTGGTGGACCTTTGCCGGCGCCACCGGCGCGATCATCGGCGTGGTGTGGAACTACGCGGTGTCGGCGACGCTGGTCTGGCGCGCCCGTTGACCTTCGGGCGCGTGCCTTGACCCCTTCCAACCGGACGTTGCTGGCCGGGCTGGCGGCGCTGACCCTGCTGCGCCTGGTCGTCGCCGCCTGGGCGCCGCTGGCGCCGGACGAGGCGTATTACTGGGTGTGGTCGCGCGCGCTGGCGCCCGGCTATCTCGATCACCCGCCGATGGTGGCGCTGTGGATCCGCGCCGGCACCTGGCTGGCCGGCGACACGGCCCTCGGCGTCCGGCTGCTGGGACCGCTTTCGGTCGCCCTGGGCTCGCTGCTGCTGGCGGACGCGGCCGAGATTCTGTTGCCGGGCCCAGGGGTGTATGGGCAAGCGGGCTGGCGGGCGGCGGCGCTGCTGAACGCGACGCTGCTGGTCGGCGCCGGCGCGGTGATCATGACGCCGGACACGCCGTTGCTGTTCTTCTGGACCCTGTCGCTGTGGACACTGGCGCGGATCGCGGCCGGCGGCGGTGGCGCCTGGTTCATAGCACTCGGCCTGGCGGCCGGGCTGGCGCTGGCGAGCAAATACACCGCGATCCTGCTGGGCGCCGGTGTCGGCGCCTGGCTGCTGCTGACGCCGCGGATGCGGCCCTGGCTGGCCCGCCCGGCGCCCTGGCTCGGGCTGGTCGTGGCCGGCGCGGTGTTCTCGCCGGTCGTGCTCTGGAACGCCTCGCACGGCTGGGCCAGTTTCCTCAAGCAGGGCGGGCGGGCCGGGGACTGGTCGCCCAGCCGCGCCCTGACCTTTCTGGGCGAGCTGCTCGGCAGCCAGGCCGGTCTGGTGACCCCGCTGGTCTTCCTGTTCTGCGCCGCCGGAACCGGCTTGGCCGCCCGGCAGGCGTGGCGGGCGCGCGAGCCGGGCTGGACCCTGCTGGCGGCGCTGACGCTGCTGCCTGCGGCGGTGTTCGTGCAGCACGCCATCGGTGACCGCGTGCAGGGCAACTGGCCGGCCATCGTCTATCCCGCGGCCGCCATCGCCGCGACCGGGCTGGAGGGCAGCCGCTGGCGGCGGCTGTTCCGCCCGGCACTGGCGCTCGGCTTCGGGCTAACGGCGCTGGTCTATCTGCAGGCGAGCCTGTCGCCGTTTCCGCTGCCGGCGCGGCTGGACCCGGTCACCCGGCTGCTGCGCGGCTGGCCCGGTCTCGCGCAGCAGATCGCGGCGGCCGCGCAGCGGGACGGGGCCGCCTTCGTTGTTGCCGACCAGTACGGCACCGCCGCCGAGTTGGCCCGCGCGCCGGAAATCGGGGTTCCGGTTCTGGCCACCGGGGCGCGCTGGGCGCTGTTCGGCCTGCCGCCGGCGCCGGTCGCCGGGCGCCAGGGCCTGCTGGTGCGCAGCCTGCGCCGGGGCGACGACGTGGATGTTTCGCCCTGGGCCGACATCGTGGAGATCGGCCGGGTAGGCCGCGACAACGGCGGCGATACGGTGGAGGGCTACCGCCTGTATCGCGTCCGTGGCCGTGACGCCGGCACGCCGGTGGTGGTGCTGCCGCGCGTGGCTTCGGGGCCGGTTTCCGCACATTAGTCCGGGGTTAAGCAAGCCCCGCCTAGTCTGGCCACCCAGGCAGGCACGGTGTTGGCGATGGCGGCGAAGCGCGGCGACAAGCAGAACGGCAAGGGCCAGACCATCGTCATCCGCCGGGAGGAGGTTGTCGAGGGTGGCCACCATGGCGGCGCCTGGAAGGTGGCCTACGCGGATTTCGTGACCGCGATGATGGCCTTCTTCCTGCTGATGTGGCTGCTCAACGCCACCACCGAGGAACAGCGCAAGGGGCTGGCCGATTATTTCAGTCCCAACAACATCATGAGCCAATCCTCCTCGGGGACCGGCCAGCCTTTCGGCGGCAACAGCGCGACGGTGCATGGCTCGCTGGCGTCCGATCGTGGCGCGGTGGAGATCATCCATGGCAAGGCCCCCGCCGTTGACGCCGACGAGGAGGACGTGCCGCAGGCGGCGCAGCCGGCGCCGTCGCGCGTCCGGTCCCAGGATCCCGATGCCGATGCGGTTCCGGCCCAATCCGAGACAGCGGTGAGTGGCGCGGCCAATGGGGGCCAAACCGCAAGCCAGGGCCAAACCGCAAGCCAGGGCCAGGCCGCGAGCGAGGGCCGGACCGAGAACCATCCGGGCATGATCCACGCGGTTCTGGTGCCCACGCCGAATGGCCCGGCCCCCAATGGCTCGGCCCCCAATGGCTCGGCCCCCAATGGCTCAGCCC
>JBBIQA010000053.1:0-9262 GCA_037442565.1 Rhodospirillales bacterium | reverse complement strand
CGGATCTTCCGGCTGCCAGTGCCGCCATGCTGACCATCGGCGGCCTGGTCTTTCTGCTGATCTGCGTGTTCGGCAGCTATCTGGCGTCCGGCGGCAGCATCGCGCCGCTGCTGGAGGCCATGCCGTTCGAGCTGTGGACCATCGGCGGCGCCGCGATCGGTACCTTCGCCATGGCCAATTCCATGCACGACGTCAAACATACGATAGGCGGCTTCGGCAAGATCATGAAAGGCGCCAGCTTCCACAAGACCGACTACGTGGAGCTGCTCAGCCTGCTCTATTTCTTCGCTCGTCTGGCCAGCACCAAGGGCACGATGGCGCTGGAACCGCATATCGAAAAGCCGGAGGAAAGCACGGCGTTTCAGAAGTTTCCGAAAATCCTCGCCAACCCCCACGCCAGCACGATCATCTGCGATTATTTGCGCATGGTCGGCATGAACGCCGACGACCCGAACCAGATCGAGGACGTGATGGCGCGGGAGTTGAAGAAGACCCTGAACGAGGAAATGCATCCCGCGCACGCCCTGCAGAACATCGCCGACGCGCTGCCGGCGCTCGGCATCGTCGCGGCGGTGCTGGGGGTGGTGAAAACCATGTCGCACATCAACGAGCCGCCCGCCGTGCTCGGCGAGATGATCGGCGGCGCCCTGGTCGGCACCTTCCTCGGCGTGCTGCTGGCCTACGGCATGGTCGGCCCCTGCGCGGCGCGGCTGAAGGGCGTGGTCGAGGAGGAGGCGAAGTTCTACGAGGTGATCCGGGCGGTGATCGTCGCCCATCTGCATGGCAACGCGCCGCAGGTCAGCGTCGAGGCGGGGCGCAAGATGGTCCCGAACGCGCATATGCCGAGCTTTCAGGAACTGGAGGAGGCAGTCCAGTCGGTCCAGATCGCCTGACACCCCGCGCAGGCCTGATGGGCAGGCCTTGACCGCGGGCGGCCGATCGGGCGATGCGAGGATCATGCAGAACACCACAGACCCCGCCCGGCACGCAGAAACACACCCGGAGGCACATCCCGTGGACGGATCCGCCCTGCGGTCGCCGTTCCATGATCATGTCGGGTTCCAGCTGCTGGAGTGGCGGGAGAACTTCGCCCGCATGGCCGTCGATCTGCAGCCGCATCACCTCAACCGGCACGGCATTCCGCATGGCGGCGTGATCCTGGCGATGCTGGACGAAACCGGCGCGGCCGCAGGCAACTGGAGCGACACGCCCGGCCAGGTCCGCCGCTCCGTGACGGTCGATCTGAACGCCCATTTCACCGGCCGCGCCCATGGCGGGCGCGTGGTCGCCACCGCGCGCATCGCCAGCCAGGGCCGCAGCATCTTCTTCGCCAGCACCGAAATCCATGATGCCCAAGGCACACTGATTGCTTTCGGGTCCAGTACGCACCGCCGCTCGCGCGAAAGCCACGGCCATGGACATGATGCACAAGGTCGCGGGCCAGGGGCTCATGGGCCAGGGGTTCACGAAGGTCAGCCTGGGGAGTGAGCCCCGGCCAAAGCGGCGCGCGGTCGCGCAAGACAGATGCATCGGCGGGCAAAATCGTCTAGAAGCGCTGCCGGCAGGCGCCGTGTGACCTGATCCACCGCCGTACCTGCATCACCCCCAGAGAGAAACCGCACCCCTTGGACCATTCGAGCAAAGCGCCGACGGCGCTGTCTGACGCGATCGCCCTGCGCGAAGTCGCGGCCCGCTTCCAGGACGCATCGCCCGGCGTGGCCACCTGGCAGATCATCTCCACTCTCGTGCCATTGCTGGCGATGATCGCGGCGATGCATGTGGGCATGGCCATCGGCTGGTGGCCGCTGCTGGCGCTCGGCATCCCCGCCGGCGCGCTGACCGTTCGCACCTTCATCATTCAGCACGATTGCGGCCATGGCTCGTTCCTGCGCTCGCGCCGGATCAACGACAATCTCGGGCGTTTCTGCTCGCTGCTGACCCTGACGCCCTATGCCTATTGGCGCCGCCAGCACGCGCAGCACCATGGCGCCTGGAACATCCTGGACCGGGCGGATGCCCGCTCGCTCGATATCTACTCGTCCTGCCTGACGGTCGAGGAATATAACGGGCTGGGCGTCTGGCAGCGCCGGCTGCATCGGCTGGTCAAGCACCAGGCGGTCAGCCTGCTGGTGCTGCCGCCGCTGATCTTCCTCGGGCTGCACCGGCTTCCCTACGACGCGCCGGCCAAGTGGAAGGCCGAGCGCCGCAGCGTCTACCTGACCAACCTCGCGCTGGCGGTGCTGCATGGCGGCCTCGGCCTGCTGCTGGGTTTCGGCCCGGTCGCGGCGGTGCTGCTGGCGGTCGTCGTGCCGGCCAGCATTTTGGGCGTCTGGCTGTTCTCCCTGCAGCACCATTTCGAGGGCACGCTCTGGGCGCGGCACGAGCAATGGGACCCGGTGGCCGCCGCCCTGCGCGGCACCTCGTTTCTCCGCCTGCCGCGCCTGCTGCAATGGGTGACGGGGAATATCGGCTTTCACCACGTCCACCACGCCTCGCCGCGGGTGCCGAACTACCGGCTGGAAGCCTGCCACGCCGCCCATCCGAGCTTCGCCACCGCACCGGTGCTGACGCTGTGGGGCGGCATCCGCGCCTCCCGCCATGCGCTGTGGGACGAGGCACGCGGGCGCATGGTCACCTTCGCCGAGGCCACCCGGCAACGGAAAATGGCCATGGCCTGATCCGCTGGCGCTGGGAAGCAGGCGAGGGCAGGGGGCCGCGTGCCCAACGCCTTCAATGCCGATCCGGCCCGCTCGCGGCGGGGTCCAGCACATCCACCAGCAGCAGCGCCGAGCGGAACCGCTCCGGCAGCGTCACCCGCAGTCCGCTGCCGGCCGGAGCGCCGCATTCGCCGGTGACGCGCCAGAGCCCTTCGCGAAGCCCGGGCAACGCGAAACTTCGCTCCGCCGCCCCCTCCAGCCGGAAGGCGAACAGCACGCCGCAGCTGCCGTCCTTGGCCACCCGCCAGATCGCCGCCCAGTCGCCTTGCCCGTGCAGCGGCGGCGCCTCGGTAAGCTGGTACTGGTCGCCATCCTGGATCAGCGCCCGCACCCGGTCGCGATACAGCGCGACATGCGCGGCCGCGATCGCCAAATCCGCCTCGCTCCAGCCGTCGATCGGCGCGCTGATGCCGAAACTGCCCAGCATGGCCACGCGCAGGCGGAATTCGAGGTCGCCGCGACGGTCGATCCCCTCCACCCCGGAATGGGCGCGCGGCGGCCAGTCCACCAACCAGTCGTTGCAGCACACGGCGGGGTGGGCGCGTTGCATGCCGAAATGGATGGCCAGCTTGGCGACCGCCTGTGGCTGGTCGGACAGCCAGCTGGTATGGGCGTGCGACAGTATGGCTCCGTCCATTCGCCCCGCGCCGCTCGCGCACATTTCCAGCACCAGAAGCGGGAAGGCGGCGCGCAGCGCATCCTGCAGCCGGTACAGCCCGTGGTAATGCGCCACCAGCGGGTCCTGGCCGGTAAGCTCCGCCGGCAGTCCCGGCGCCCAGCCACCGGCATCGAGATCGGTGTTGAAGTCCCATTTCAGCCAGGCCGCCCCGCTGTCGCGGACCAGCCCGAACAGCAGGTCGCGGGCATGCTCCCACGCCTCCGGCACGCCGAGATGCAGCACGGCGCGCGCCGCCGGCGCCGGCGGCTTGCCGTCCAGGTGATGCAGCCACTCGGGGTGTGCGCGGCGCAGCCGCGCGCGCGGCCCCACCGCCTCCGGCTCGCACCAGATGCCAAAGCCCATGCCGGCCGCGGCGCAGGCCTTGCGCACACTGCCGAGCCCGTCGGGAAAGCGCTGCCGGTCCACCACCCAGTCGCCGACGCGCATGTACCAGTCGGCATCGGGATCGCCATCGAGCGAGGCGTACCAGCCGGCATCGAGCACGAACACCTCGCAGCCTAGCCTTGCGGCGTGCGGCACCAGCGCGCCGAGCCGGACCGCGTCCGGCGTTTCGTCGCAGGCGTACCAGGTGTTGAACTGCACCGGCACCGGCCTTTGCGGGTCCGGCCGGCGGGCGCGGCGCCAGTCATGCAGCCGCCGCGTGGCGGCACCGGGATCGCCCTGCGCATAGGCGAGCAGCGCCTCGGGCAGCGCCAGCGCCGCGCCGGGGGCGAGGTGGTGCTGCAAGCCCCAATCGTTCAGCCCGCCCGACAGCGTCGCGGCCGCCGGCCGCAGGCGCAGATGCAGCATCCAGTTGCCCGACCACAGCAGCTCGCACAGCCAGGTCGCGCCCGCCGCGCGCAACGCCAGCCAGGGTTGGAACTCGAAGCCGGTCTTGCCTGTGCGGCTGTCCAGTTCCAGCGCCGCGTGCCCGCCCGGCTGCCCTTGCGGCTGCGCCTCCGCGCCCCAGCTCCCCGACAGGTAATCGGCCTCCTCGATCCGCCCGCGCAGCGTGAGCCAGAGGCTGAGCGCGCCGGCAATGGCGATTGGCGCGCTCCCCGCGAGACCCCGGTTGCGCAGCACGGTGCCGCGCCGGAGGATGCCGGTCGGCGCATCCACCTCGAAGGTCACCTCGCACTCCAGCGGTACCTTCTCGGCCGCCAGCGTGAGCACCAGGCGCCCCGGCACCGGCGTCTCCCAGCGGTCGAGCCGCCAGAGCACGCAGTCCGCCCGCGGGCCGATCTCCACCATCGCCGGCAGCCGGGCATTCTGCAGCATGTCGCGCTCGCGCCAGCCGGCCCACAGCGGCGCGGGCGGCGCCGGAATCTCCGGGCCGAAATGGTCGCACACCAGCGCGCCTTCCTGCAGCCGCACGTCGAAGCGCGTGCCGTTCCAGTGCAGCGTCCATGCCGTGCCCGCCGCATCGGCATGCACATGCGGCACCGACCGTTCCGCCAGGCTCATCGTGTCTCTCCCCCTGCGTCCCCAGTATGGGCATCGCATGTGGACCACGGATCAGAGTTGACAGAAACCCGCGATCGACGGGCTGATGCGAACCGGGGCGCGCGATCCCGCCCGAAACGCAAGGACCGGCCCCGATGACCATCGTGCACATGATCGGCAATGCCCATATCGATCCGGTCTGGCTCTGGGGCTGGCAGGCCGGTGTCGACGAAGCGCTGGCGACGCTGTCCGCCGCCGCCGACCGCTGTGACGAATACCCGGGCTTTCAATTCACCTGCGGCGAGGCCTGGCTCTACCAGCAGGCCGAACGCCTTCGCCCCGTCCTGTTCGCCCGCATCCGCACTTTGGTTGCCGAGGGTCGCTGGTTCGTCGTCGGCGGCACCCACGTCCAGCCCGACCTCAACCTGCCCACCGGAATGGCCCTGCGCCGGCAGATCCGCCACGGCCAGGCCTGGTTCCGGGACCGTCTCGGTGTCCGGCCCCGCATCGGCTACAACATCGACAGCTTCGGCCACCCGGCCTTCCTGCCCGACCTGCTCGCCGAGCACGGCTATACCGCCTATGTCCTCGGCCGCCCCGGCCCGAACCAGATGGATATCCCCCACGCCGCCTTCCGCTGGCGCGGCGCGGGCGGCGCCCAACTGCCGGCCTTTCGCATCATCCCCGGCTACGCCTACAGCCTGCCCGACCTGCACAATCACATCCTGCAGGCGCTCGCCCACGCCGATCCCTCGCTC
This sequence comes from Rhodospirillales bacterium, assembly GCA_037442565.1. Taxonomy (GTDB): domain Bacteria; phylum Pseudomonadota; class Alphaproteobacteria; order Acetobacterales; family Acetobacteraceae; genus PALSA-911. Next base: position 3,686 of record JBBIQA010000053.1, on the reverse strand, counting down.
GGCCACACCATGTGCTTCTACGGCGTCGGCGATCACGGGGGCGGCCCGACCCGGCTGCAGCTCGATTGGATCCTGGAGCACCGTCTGGCCTTCCCCGGCATCGAATTGCGCCTGTCCACCCCGCAGGCCTTCTTCGATGCGATCGCCCCGAGCTACGACGCCCTGCCGCTGGTCGAGGGTGAGCTGCAGCATTGCTTTCCGGGCTGCTACAGCGCCATGGGCGACATCAAGCGCGCCCAGCGGCGGGGCGAGCACCTGCTGGACCAGGCTGAACGCGCGACCGTCGCATTCGCGACCGACCGTGACGGGCGTGCGCGGCATCTGGCGAAGATCGATACTGCCTGGAACGACCTTCTGTTCACCGGCTTTCACGATATCGTCACCGGCACCGCCACGCCATCGGCCTGGGCCAGTTGTCGCGCCATGCAGGGCCGTGCCCGCATCGCTGCCGAGGAGGTCCTGCTCGACACCACGCGAGCCTGGTCGCATCGCGCCCTGCCGCCATGCCCCGAGCCCGAGATCGTGGCCATCAACACCGACGACGCGCCGTTCGACGGCCTCGTCGAGTGCGAAACCTGGCTCGATTACGACCTCTGGCGGGACCGGTCCCTGGCCGACGCGGACGGCACGCCGGTGCCGTTCCAGCAGGTCCAGCCGGATGCCATGCAGCGCATCCCACGCCTGCTGTTCCCGGCCCGCATTCCGCCCCGTGCCGCGACGACCCTGCGGCTGCGCCAGGGGCCGCCGCCGGCCATCGCCGACACCGCCACCGATCTCGCGGTTTCCCCGGTGCGCCTTGCCAACTCCCGACTCGCCCTGACGCTCGGACCGGCCGGGATTTCCGGCATCGACTTCGATGGCCGCCCCCTGCTGGCAGCCCCCGGCATGGTGCTGCAACTGCGCCACGACCATACCGACACCTGGGGCTCCACGGCCGTAAGCTGGACCGAACCGCTCGCCGCCACGCTCGCCGGCGGTGCGTGGGAGGTAGAGGAGACCGGTCCGCTGCGCGCAAGCGTGCGCATGCAGCACCGAATCGGCAGCTCGCGCCTGCGCTGGACCCTCCGCCTGCAGCGTAACGATCCGCGGGTCTTTCTGCATCTGGAGATCAACTTCGACGAACGCCTTACGCTGCTGCAACTTGGCATCCATCTCGCGCATGTCCCGGATCGCCGCACGGACGCGGTCCCCGGCGGCGCGATCCGGCGCCCACTTTCGACGGCCGAATACCCGGTGCAGGGCTGGTCCCGTCTCAGCGTCCGGGGTGTTGACCTGGCACTGCTCACCCAGGACGCCTACAGCCTCAGCGCCGACGGCGCAGCCTGGCAATGGACGCTGCTGCGCAGCCCCCGCATGGCCTGGCAGGGCATCGACGCGCCGGTCTACCACGCCCGGGACACCTACACCGATCAGGGCGTGCACGAGATGAGCTTCGAACTGCATGCCGGCGCACAGCTGGCCGATGCCGCGCTTGACATCGCGGCAAGGCGCATGGCCCAGCCGCTGATCACCTTCGACCGCACCGAAGGGGTCGAGCGTCCGCTCCCGTGAACGCGCCGCTCGCCGACCCTATGGTTGCCAACGGAACGGGCGGCATGCGCGGCCATTGGCAAGCGGGCCAGCCCGGCTGGGCGGGCGTTGACAAGCCACCCGACCGGGCATCGACTACGGCTGGGAAAACGATCCGGGGGCGCGGAATGGGCGATGTCGTGGATGTGCTGATCATCGGTTCCGGCGCCTCGGGGGCGGCGGTGGCGTGGAGCCTGGCCGAGACGAAGATGCGCATCGTCTGCCTGGAGCAGGGCGACTGGATGAAGCCCACCGACTATCCGAGCAACGGGCGGGACTGGGAGGCGCGCCAGCAGGGCGATTTCGCCATCAGTCCGAACCGCCGGGCGCGGCCAACGGACTACCCGGTCAACGACGACAACTCGCCGATCAAGGTGGTGAACTTCAACGGCGTCGGCGGCGGCACCATCCTCTACGCCGGCCATTTTCCCCGCCTGCACCCGTCGGATTTCCGCGTCCGCTCGCTCGACGGGGTGGCCGATGACTGGCCGGTCGACTACGCCACGCTGGAACCGTTCTTCGCCGAGAACGACCGCATGATGGGCGTCTCCGGCCTCATCGGCGATCCTGCCTATCCCGCCAAGCAGCCGCCGATGCCGCCGCTGCCGCTCGGCCGCTCCGGGGCCATGTTCGGGCAAGCCATGAACCATCTCGGCTGGCACTGGTGGCCGTCCGACAGCACGCTGGCCACCACCGACTACGAGGGAAGGGCACGCTGCATCAATCTCGGCCACTGCATGTACGGCTGCGCCCAGGGGGCGAAGGCCAGCACCGACATCACCTATTGGCCGCAGGCGATCCGGGCGGGGGTGGAACTGCGCACCCGCTGCCGGGTGCGCGAGATCACCACCAACGAACAGGGTATGGCCGCGGGCGCGATCTACTACGATGCCGAGGGCGTGGAGCGGTTCCAGGCCGCCGAAATGGTCATCATCGCCTGCAACGGCGTCGGCACGCCGCGGCTGCTGCTCAACTCCGCCTCCGCCCGCTTCCCGAATGGGCTGGCCAATTCCAGCGGCCTCGTCGGCAAGAACCTGATGTTCCACCCCTATGCCAGCATCTACGGCTATTTCGAGCGGGAGACCGACGGGTATCGCGGCCCGCCGCTGTGCCTGTGGAGCCAGGAATTCTACGAGACCGACGCCGCGCGCGGCTTCCTGCGCGGCTACACCTACCAGTTCGGCCGCGGCGCCGGCGCCATCACGGATGCGGTGCAGGGCATGGCGACCGGCCGGCTGCCCTGGGGCGAGGACCACCACCGCGTCTATCGCCGCATGCACAACCACCGCATGGGCATGGTGGCGATCTGCGAGGACCTGCCGGAGGAACACAACACCGTCACGCTCGATCCGCTGCTGAAGGACGGACACGGCATTCCCGCCCCGCGGATCGACTACCGGCTGAGCGAAAACAGCCGGCGCATGCTGGATCATTCCATGGCCCGCGGCGCGGAGATCCTGCGCGCCGCCGGCGCCTACGATGTGGGCTACGAGAGCCCCATCGCCTATGGCGGCTGGCACTTGCTTGGCACCGCGCGGATGGGTACCGATCCCGAACGCTCGGTGGTCAACGAATGGGGCCGCTGCCACGACGTGCGCAACCTGTTCATCGTCGACGGCTCCATCTTCGTCACCTCCGGCGGCGCGAACCCCACTTCCACCATCCAGGCGCTGGCGCTCTATATCGCCGACAGCATCAAGCAGCGCCTGGCCACCTTGTTCGATTGAGGCAACGATGTCCCACACCGAAACCCAGAGCCTGACCCCCGAACAGCAACGTACCCTGGCCCACGTGGCCGCGCTGATGATTCCCGCCAGCGCCGAGTACAGCGTGCCCGCCGCCGACGATCCGGCGATCCTCGCGGACATGCTGAACACCCTCGGGCGCGACGCCCAAGCGGTACGCGAGGCGCTGGCGCGGCTCGATACCCTGGCCGGCGGCCGGTTCGACGCGCTTCCCAAGACCCGGCAGGAAGCGGTGGCGGCGGCCTTCCGCGCCGAGGGCGGAACACCGGTCGCGACCCTCTCGCGGGTGATCCTGCAATGCTACTACCGCGACGACCGGGTGATGCGCTCGCTCAACATGGAGCCGCGCCCGCCCTTCCCGAAGGGGCACGT
>JBBIQA010000052.1:19216-24073 GCA_037442565.1 Rhodospirillales bacterium | reverse complement strand
GGGGATAGCTTATCTTCGCCGCCAACCTGTCCAAACGAATGGGGCCACCTCTCAGCTTCATTCAGAACAGCCGCTCTATCTGCTAATTCGCTGGCAGCACTGGCTAGGCTCTTCAAATACGCAGCTAGGCCGTCACTCCCCTGAACCAAGGTTCTGGCCGCTACGTCCATGCCTGCACGCGCTTCGTTACCCCCTTCGCGCAGCGCTGTCCCGGCGGCTTCTCCAGCTTCGCGCAGGCTAGCGGCGGTAGCTGTGAAATCTTGACCCAACGCCGTAGCAGCACCTCGAAGAACGTCGCCACCCTCGATGGCCCCTTTGGTAATCGCCGCGCCCGTCGCATCGAGTGTTGTACCGAACCTTTCCAGGACGCCGCGTAGGTCGTCCCGCATTGCTTCGGTGGCGGCAATCAGGCGGCCGCTGGCATCAGCAGCGCCACCGCCAAGCACGTCCGCGACCTTGGTCGCGGTTGACTCCAAAGCATTAGCCGCACGACCTATGATTGCCGCGAGTTCGGACGAGGCCTCTTTGCCCGTTTCTCGCTGCTGTGCTGTAAGGTCTCTAAGTTGAGACAAAAGCGCGTCAATCGGCGCGGCCAGGCGGCCAACGCCGTCAGCAGCACTGTCTTCCAAGCGTCGTTGAAATGACTCAATCGCGATGGTGAGCGCGCCGGCCGTTCCTGCCATCTGTCGCGCGAGTTCGTCGCCCGCAGCCCGATTGGTCCTGCCTGCCTCTTCGGCCGCATCTCGCATGGTGCGAACTAGGGCCGCCATCTGTTCAGTTATGTTGTCAACAGCCTGCGCAGTTCCCCGGCCCATGCCAGAGGCCATGTCTTCGGCCGCTTTGCCCATTCGCTGTGCAGCAGCATCCATTCCTCCCTGGAGACCGTCCAGCCTTTCGCCAAGAGTTGCCAGGACTGCTGCCGTTGAGCGCATGCTCTCGCCGACCGCACCCTCAAGGCGTTCTAGGAATGTTCGAAGCATTAGCTGCATGGCATCCTCACTCTGACTCGCGAGGCCGTTCGAAAGCTTCTCAATGGCAGCCGCGAGCGGGCCAATGTGCTGCTGCAGACCCTCCCCAAACTCACGCTCCAACGTGCTCCCCAGGTTTACGAAAAAGTCACTGCCGATCCGCTGAACATCCGCATATTGCCTTTCAAGCACCGCGTTTGCCTCGGCCTGGAGGAAAGCAGGGGTCCGGAATGGAAGCCGCTCCTGCAGGGCATTCAGAAAATTAGAGAACGTAATTTCCACGCGTTTCAGCTGGACTTTGCGAAATAGTGCATAGCCAATTGATAGGCCGAGTCCGGCCAGGGATGTCACGAACTTTACAGATGCTGCGCCCAAGAGGGTCCGCAATGCTGCATTCCGTGTTGCTTGTTCAACGCCCTCTGCGACCACATCGCTGGCCGCCGATAGGGCAGCGGCAAGGCCTAAGAAGGTGAAGAGCAGGCCTGCGCCAACAAGCAGGCCTGGGAGAGCAGCATGATACCGCAGATCGCTCCCAGCAGCTCTGAATAGGCCCGGCAGGTCAAACCATAGCCGCGAATCGGATGTTGCGATAATGGGCTTTCCGACAGCCTGCGGAATAATCAAGGTTTGGGAGTAGCCACGCCAACCTGGGCCGAGCAAGCGATCCGCTGAGATCTCCTCAGACGCGGCCTCGTATCTTTGCGTGAAAGCCACCGCATCGGAGCTTTGGAGACATTGTGCCGTTGCGCCGCTGAAGCTAGCGGTTACACGACGGCTGGCCCGGTATAAATTTAGCCCGGAAGCTCCAGTCCAGAAAAAGAGAGCGCAGACGATGGTGAGGATGACCCAGTCTTTGGCGATAATTGGGGCAAGAAGCCGCAGCAGTTCGTTAAGCACACATTGCCCCCTTAAAGACGACGTAAGTCGATGAACCCAAGCATTTCACTCAGTACCCATTATGCGTTGGAAGTGCCAGAAGTTGAAATATCCTACGTGCAATTCGCTAAATGGGTCCGAAAGCGGTCGTTCTGCCTGGGTTGGGTCCTCAGTCCGCTTTTGCGGCCGCGGCAAGAATTTTTCCGGCGTGTCCTATTCCCCTACCCACCCCCCGGTCTCGCAATGTGCCCGAGGGGGCGTGGTCGGTTGCTTCGGCCCGATCGGTAATCTGGTAGCCTCCGCGGCCTGTCCGAAGTGCGTCTAGGAGCGGCCTTCTGACGAGCCCAATAACCCAGTCAGGTATGGACGCCGCCTCTTGAACCCATAGGATACCCCTGGACGGAAATCAGTTCGGCCAGGGTGAGCCGCGCCGGTGGGCATTGATGGCCCGAGAAATGACCGTGCCTGATGGCGCTGAGGGGCCAAACCTGTGGGCGCTGGATCATCTGTTCTTTGACCAGGATGCGATGCCTGCCTTGGTCGAGGTCAAGCGCCGGTCAGACACTCGAAGCAGGCGCGAGGTGGTCGGGCAGATGTTCGACTATGCGGCCAACGACTTGGCTTACTGTAGCATGGGGGAGATCCAGGAGGCCTTCGATGCCTCTAAACGGTCAGCTGGCCAAGACCCCGGGGAAGCACTCGCGTCCCTGATTGGGCAAGATCGAGACCCCGAGGCTTACTGGAGCGTCGTCCAGGACAATTTGCGTCGCGGGCGACTGCGGATGGTTTTCGTCGTGGACATCATTCCGGACGAGCTGCGTCGCATCGTGGATTTCCTGAGCCGCCAGCTCCGTGATGTTGAGGTCTATCTTGTCGAGATACGCCAGCACGCGGGTAAGTTTAGCCAGGTGCTGGCGACGACGGTGACAGGATCCAACTTGGCGATTGCGGGAAAGCCATCGGCCATCATCGGAATGTCCGATGATGCTTGGATACCGCCTTTGAAAGCCGGCACGGTGCTGAGAACGGAGCCATCGCGCGGGATCTCATGTCGTGGACGAAAAAGGCTGGGAGCAGCACATTCACCACGTCTTCCCAGAACCCGTCATTCGGCATGGTGGTCATGCAAGGTGTGAAGAAGACCTACCCATTCTTCATCGTCGCCAATGGCAAGGCGTCGATCCCGCTGGGCTATCTCAAGAACTATGACCCGTTTCGAGAGGACAGTGCCCGAGCCGAGATCGTGTCGAGAGTTGGGGCAGCGATGGGCTACAAGGTGGTCGTGACCAACCTTGCCGCTGACATCCGCTTGTCCTTGGGTGAGATTGCAGACCCTGTGAAGTGGGGGCACTTCCTGGAAGTGGTTCAGCGAGTGGTTGATCAGCTCCGGGCTGCATGATCGTCTGACGGCGTTTCACAACCCTTAGGATGCGGGGTTGGGAGGTGCAGATCGGGTGCCGGGATGGGTCGTTGAGTTTGAGGTTGGTGGCTCATTTGTGGGCTAGAAATGGGTCGATAAAAACAGTCAATTATATCAATCGCGTAAATTAACAATCGGCGGAACCCTCTCCGCCAGAACCCCGCGCAAACAGCGATTCATCGACTGCCCGCGGTCGTACGAAAGCATTCCTCGGGACCGGCTTCAACGCACGCGCGATACCGGAAATGCGGGTGTGGTCCGATCCGCGTGCGCCGGCCGAAATTCCTGCAGTTCCCGAGAAATCCGCTGCGCCGCGGTCACCGCGAGATCTCCGAGGAAGGCGATTTGCTCCGGCGGCGCGTTCTCTTTTGTTCGCACCAGGCACAGGCTGGCGCTGACCGCGCCCGGCGCGTGGAAGATCGGCGCGGAGATGCCGATCAGCGCCTTGTCGATATCGCTCGCCGCAAGATAGCCGGTGCGCCGGATCGCGCGCATGTTGTCGCGGAATTCCAGCCAGTTCTCGCCAAGGCCTGCCTGGGCGATCTCCTTGCCATGGTTCAACGCCAGATTTCGCAGCTGATAGGTCGGCAGGTTCGCCAGAATGACCCGCGACGGAGACCCCCTGAAGAGCGAAAACGGCCGCCCGCGCTCCATGCTCATGGTGATGTTGGGGTCGGTCTTGTCCTCCAGCACGCTCAGCACCCGCAGCCCATAGAAGGCGCACAGCAGTTGGCCGCCGTTCACGGTGTCACGCAGCTCCGCCATCACCGGCGGCGCGATCTGCAGCAGCGGATCGGCAAGCCGGATGTTGCGGTCGAACTCGATGAAGCGCGGTCCCAGCACATAGCCGGCGCCGGAAACCGCCACCAGGAAGCCGGCGTCGCACAGGGCGCGGACATAGCGATAAACCGTGGCGCGCGCGAGTTGGAGCTGTTCCACCAGCATGTCCACGGTCCAGACCGCGGCCTCGGGCGTGAACAGGTCGAGTATGCCCAGCACCCGGGTAATGCTTGTATCCACGCGCCGCGTCGGATTGGCGTCCGCGGGCGGCGTGGGGCTGGGTGAGGCGTCCACGGGAAAGCTGATGTCGTCCATTACGTTGACCTTGCCGGAACGGAGCCGGGTTTTCGGCGCGACCCCCCCATGGGGCGCCTCCAGAACCGCCGGCCGCACAGCGATACTATGCGAATTCTCTCAATTTGAGAAACAAGAAAATTTTGTCTATACGGGAATCGTGGGCCATTCCGCTTGACAGCTGGAAATTCTCATAATATGAGGAATTTCACTATTCCACGTATTCAGCGGATAGCCTCGGCCCTGACCGCGCGTCCGAAATGGGAGAGAAAATACAATGTCGTCCTCGCAGGAAGTCATGGACCGGCCCAATGAAGCGGGCGCGAAGCAATACGACGCCATCATCATCGGCGCCGGCATGTCCGGCATGTATCAGCTCTACCGCCTGCGTGAGTTCGGGATGACCGTGAAGGTGCTGGAAGCCGGCACAGGCGTCGGCGGCACCTGGTACTGGAACCGCTATCCCGGCGCCCGGTTCGATTCGGAAAGCTATTCCTACCAGTTCTCCTTCTCGAAGGA
>JBBIQA010000052.1:16905-19116 GCA_037442565.1 Rhodospirillales bacterium | reverse complement strand
ATATCCCGGGCGTGGAGACATTCAAGGGCCAATCCTGCCATACCGCCAACTGGCCGCATGAGCCGGTCAGCTTCGAGGGCAAGCGGGTCGCGGTGATCGGCACCGGCGCCACCGGCGTGCAGACCATCCAGGAGGTGGCCAAGACCGCCAAACAGCTGACCGTGTTCCAGCGCACGCCGAACTGGTGCGCGCCCCTGCTCAACGCCAAGATCAGCAAGGAGGAGATGGCGAAGATCCGGGCCGGCTACCCGGAACTGTTCCAGCGCTGCCTGGAAACCTTCGGCTGCTTCATCCATACCGCCGACCCGCGCGGCACGTTCGAGGTTTCGCCCGAGGAGCGCCAGGCGTTCTGGGAGAAGCTGTACGCCGAACCAGGCTTCGGCATCTGGATCGGCAATTTCAAGGACATCCTGACCGACCGCCGCGCGAACGACGAGATCAGCGCCTTCGTTGCGAACAAGATCCGCCAGCGGGTGAAGGACCAGAAGGTGGCGGAGAAGCTCATTCCGAAGAACCACGGCTTCGGCACAAGGCGCGTGCCGATGGAGACGAAGTACTACGAGGTATACAACCAGGACAACGTCGAACTGGTGGACATCACCGAAACCCCGATCCAGCGGATCACCGAGACCGGCATCCAGACCAGCGATGCGGAACGCGAATTCGACATGATCATCTACGCCACCGGCTTCGATGCCATCACCGGAAGTTTCGATCGCATCGACATCCGCGGCGTGAACGGCGAACGGCTGAAGGACCGCTGGAAGCACGGGCCCGAAACCTTCCTCGGCGTCATGGTCGATGGCTTCCCCAACATGATGATGATCATCGGACCGCACATGGCGCTGGGCAATATCCCACGCAGCATCGAACACAATGTGGACTGGGTGACGAACCTGCTGCGCCACGTGCAGGACAAGAAGATAACGCGCGTGGAACCGACGGCGGCGGAAGTGAAGACCTGGACCGATCACGTCAAGTCGCTGGGTGACGGGGTGCTGACCTTTGAGGTCAATTCCTGGATGACCGGCGTGAACACCAATGTGGAGGGCAAGCAGGTCCGCATCGTCAACCGATACGCCGGCAGCGCGCCGGCCTATCGCGCCAGGTGCGACGAGGTTGCGGCAAAGGGATATGAAGGCCTGATGCTGTCCTGAGGCGCATAGGTTCGGATGGCGGCATCTGAACGCCTGCCGGCGCCATTGCAGGTGATCTGGATCATACCGGGCCACGGAGGAGTGATCTAAGCGTTTTCGGCGCGGGAATTTTTCCGCGCCAAAAACGGAGGACCGCTGCATGGCCATCAGACCTATTACCGCCATCCATACCAATGATCCCGCCTGGATTATCGCCTTGTGGCTCGCCATTCATGGCGGGGATCCCGCGCCCGACCAGCACGGCGCCATCTCGGCCGAGAAGGCGAAGATCGCTGCGGCCAGCGCGATCCGCGCCCTTGCCGCTCATCTCGACCCGGCCCAGGCCAAGGCTGTCGTTTCCGCACTGGGGCATTGATGCTGGGGCATTGATACTGGGTCATTGATCTCACCACCGCCGGCCATGTCGCCCTATCGCGGTTGGCCGGCGGTAACCGCCTCCTTTCACGCAAGCGCGGCCTGACCGATCCCCTATCTGCCGCTGCGGTGCAGGTTCCAGACGGTACCAGTGGTCGCGGCACCGATTCCGGCCGACCCCGCATAGGCATCGGCGTGCCGGCGCAGCACACCGCGACCGCGGGCGCCGCCGGATGACCAGGTGAATGGCAGGACGTCGCCGTCCGGCAATCCCTCGAAATGACCGAACATTCCCGCCGCGCCATAGTCGCCGATCACGCGCCCGTCCCGCTGTTCCAACACCGCTTCCGCGTCGAACGGCACGCCGGCGAGCGTGATCGTGCCAACGAGTTTGCCGGCGAATGGCCCCGCTTCCGTGCCGCGTCCGGGCGGCAGGGCGATGATTTCCCCCGGACGGCGCGGCGCGAGATCCTCCGGCCGCACGGTCGGTCCGCGCTGGGCGAGAAAGGCCTGCGAGCGGGGATCGCCCTCGAGGTCGGCCAGGGTCTGGAACTGCTCGGCCAGCAGCCGGAACGCCGCCAGCGTGTCCGGCGCCTGGTCGCGGGAGTACAGCCGGGCGTGCAGGCCGATCTCCGCGGCCACTTGGCGCAGGCGAGCGAGCGACAGCGGGTGGGTCTGGCGGCCTGCCGCGGCATAGGCC
>JBBIQA010000052.1:0-16805 GCA_037442565.1 Rhodospirillales bacterium | reverse complement strand
GCACTGGGCGGTGCGAAAGCACTGGGCGATGCGAATGCGCTGGCGAATTGGAAGAAAGTGGCGATTCCGGACGGCACACGGCCGATCCGGCCCAGAACATCCAGCGCGAAACGATCCGCCGCCATCTCCGCAGCTTGGGACGTGGCCGGATCGAGCGTGGCGGAGGCCGCATCGCCATGCAGCACATGACCCAGTTCATGCGCGAGAACGAACAAATACGCATCGTGGGTCAGCAGGGTCGCCAAACGGTCGGTGCCCGGATCGTCGCGCGCCGCGTCGGGAATGGCCAGGGCCACGCGCGGCGCGGGGGGCGGCGTGTCCGCGTGCCAATAGGCCAGCATCCGCATGTAGTCATCCACCGTGCCCGGCACGTAGCCGTTGCGACCGAGCCAGGCATAGGCCAGCAGCAGGTCGCCGAGCAGCTTCATCGAAGCAGCGGACAGATGCACCGTATCGCCATCGCGCCAGAAGGCGAAAGGCTCCTGGCCGGGCGCGGATAGCGGCACGTCGATCTCGACGCGCGCCAGACGCTCGCGTTCCGCCGGCAACAGCGCCGGCAGGATCTCCTCGCGCAGCACCCCATGCGCGAACCGGCCAATGCGGAATTGCCACTCCGCCAGGACGTCCGGAGGGTAGATCGAATCGATGCCCTCGGCCCACGCCGGCAGGCCCGCGAGCAGAAGCAGAAGAATGAGCGCCGGCCTCACGCGCCGCCGCGATACAGCGCGACCGCCCCGGCGGCTGCGGGGGGCGGCGGACCGGCTTCCCCACGCTCGAACACCCAGGCGCGGAACGCCCCGGCGTCGCCCCAGCCGGGGTTCCAGTTCTGCAGCATCAGCCGGGCTCGCGCCTCGCGCAGGGCAAGCTCCCGCTGAACATGCCTGGCATCCATCGGCGTGGCGGCGACCTCCGCCGCCATCTCCGCGAGCGTATGCACCAGGCGATCCGTCGGCAGGCCGGCATCCTGCGGAACCATGACGGCCGCAGTATCGGAAGCCGGTGCCGAGCCTGGCAAGAGACCGCTCAAACTGCGCGCCGGCGAACCCGGCGAACCGCCCTGCTGATAGCTGACCGGCCGCGTCGCGGTGTAGCCGACCAGCGCGGCGCCGAACAACGCGAAGAAAACGCCCGGTCCGACGCGCGACAGAAAGATCGATATGCCGCCAGGCAAGGCGATCTTCGCCTCGCCCTCCCGGCGCAGCGGCATGTCGCGGAACAGCCGGTAGCCAAGCCAGATCACGAACACGCCAATCCCGGCAACGGCCAGATGCTCGATACCGCGAGCCAGAAAGAAGGCATCGGTCGGCTGCATGCCACGCGCTCCAGTTGCCCCGCCATCACAACCGAGGCGGGGGAAGGAAGCAAGGCTCTCAGGCGACCCGCACGTTGCGGAACTGCCAGGGACAGTCCGTGTCCAGGTCTTCCTCGAACAATTCGCCGCGGTTCTGCAGCGGCGTCCAGTCGGTATAGGCGCCGACGATCTCGCCCAGGTAGGGCCGCGCCACTTCCAGCACCCGGGCATGGTCGAGGTGATCGGCCTCGATGATGCCGGCGCGCGGGTTTTCCATCGCCCAGACCATGCCGCCGAGCACCGCGGCAGTGACCTGCAGGCTGGTCGCGTTGTTGTGCGGCGCGAGCGAACGCGCCTGGCCGATCGACAGATGCGAGCCGTACCAATAGGCGCCCTTCTCGTGGCCCATCAGCAGCACGCCGAGCTCGTCCACGCCTGCGACGATCTCGTCCATCATCAGCCGCTTGCTGTCCTGGATGTGCCAGTTCTTGCCGGCGAATTCGTGCAGCGACAGCACCGCGTCGTCGCAGGGATGATAGGCGTAGTGCACGGTGGGGCGGTACGCCGGAACACCGTTCTCCAGCACCGTGTAGTAATCGGCGATCGAGATAGCTTCGTTGTGGGTGATCAGGAAGCCGTGGAACGGGCCCTCCTGCGGCGTCCAGGTACGCACCCGCACGGAGGCGCCGGGGCGCAGCAGGTATACCGCCGCGTCGCAGCCGAAATCATGCCGGCGCGCGTCGGGCGGCAGGGATTTTTCATGCGTGCCCCAGCCGAGCTCGGCCGGCTGGCAACCCTCGCCGACGAAGCCGTCGATCGACCAGGTGTTGACGAACTCGCCTCGGCTTTTGCAGAAGCCGGCGACCTGCGTGTCGCGTTCGGCGATGTGGATCGCCTTGACGCCCAGCGATTGCGCCAGCGCCGCCCAGCCCTCGCGGGTTGTCGGGACCGCGGCGGGTTTGCCGGTGTCGCGGGCAATGTTGAGCATCGCCTCCTTGACGAAATGCGAGACCAGGCCGGGATTGGCGCCGTGCGTCATCACCGCGGTGGGGCCGCCGGCAACCGCCCGCCCGGCCGCGAGCGCGCTTTCGCGCAGCGCGTAGTTGGAGCGCTGCGAGGGCGTCAGCGACGGGTCGGTGTAGCCGCCGACCCAGGGCTCCACGCAGGTGTCGAGATACAGCGCGCCCCGTTCCCGGCACAGCTCGGCCAGCGCGACGGAGGATACGTCCACCGACAGGTTCAGCAGGAAGTCGCCCGCGGCCAGCGGCGGCGCCAGGACCGTGCGGTAGTTCTCCCGCGTCAGTGGTTGCACACGGTACGATACGCCGTATTCGGCGGCCACCGCCGCGCCGCGGTCATCGCCGGTGAGGATGGAGATCCGCTCCTTCGGCATGTCGATATGCCGGAGGATCAGCTGCAGAACGCCCTGGCCAATGCTGCCGAAGCCGAGCATGAGCAGCCGGCCGGAGAACGAAACATGTTTCATCGCTGATGGTCCTTGCGCGCTGAAGGGAGAAGCCGGCCGGAGAACGGGAGCCGTATCAGCCTGACAGGAATCGCGAAGCGGTCTTCGGCCGATGAAACCGCTCGCTAGAAGATGGCCGAAGCGCTTTCACTCTTTCTGAAAGCGCTCCGGCCGATCGCTATCACGCGGCCAGCGCCGTGTCTGCCGCGACAGGATGACCGATTTGGTCCATCGGCAGCGGCGCGTCCCCGACCTCGACGACGCGCGCCTGGTCGAAGCCGTTGAAGCCGGTGCGCAGCGACGCGCCATAGGCGCCGAGCTGACCGATTTCGATCCAGTCGCCCTCGGCGATGTCGGCCGGCAGGAAGAAGGGTCCGCGCATCGCATCGGCGGAATCGCAGGTCGGGCCATAGAAGCTGAAGCCCATCAGGCGCTGATCCGCGCCCGCGTCGGGACGGATCAGGCGCACCGGATAGCGAAAGCCGAGCGCGCCGGCGTCGGCCAGGCTGCCGTAGACACCGTCGTTCACATAGAGCGCGTCGCCGCGGCGCTGCTGCACCTGCACGACGACGGAGCCGCCCTCGGCCACCAGCGCGCGCCCGGGCTCCGCCCAAAGCTGCGCATCGGGAAGGCCGAGCCGCTCGAACCCTTCCTCGATCTCCGCCATGAAGGCGCCGAGGGCCGGGGGTTCAACATCCGGATAGGCGACGGGAAACCCGCCGCCCACATCGACGATGTCGATCGCCACCCCGGCGGCGCGGATCACCTCGCCGGTGATGTCCAGCGCCTGGCGCCAGGCCAGCGGGTCGAGGCATTGCGAGCCGACATGGAAGCTGACGCCCAGGCGCGCGGCGTGCGGGCGGGCAGCGCGCAGGAGCGCGATGGCATCTTCCATGGAGGCGCCGAACTTGCCGGACAGGTCGATCACCGCGCCGGTTTTCGGCAGCGCGAGGCGCACGATCAGGCCGAGCGCGCCCGGCACGCCGGTGGCGGCGGTTTCGGTCAGCAGTTTGGCGAGTTCGTCGGTGCTGTCGAGCACGAAGTCGCGTACGCCGTGCCGCGCCCAGGCCTCGCGGATCGCGCCGCGCGCCTTCACCGGGTGCATGAAATGGATGTCCGCATCGGCGAACATCGAGCGCACCAGCGCCACTTCCTTCGGCGAGGCGCAGTCGAAATGCCGCACGCCGCCGGCCCACAGGGCGCGCAGCACGGCGGGATCGGCGTTGCACTTCACGGCGTACAGCACCTCGCCGGGGAACGCGGCGCAAAATTTGCGCGCGGTCTCCGCCAGCACGGCGGGGCGCAGGCAATGCACCGGGTCTTCCGGGCGCAGGGCCGCGACCAGGTCGTCGACGCGCGGCAGCGCGGTCACGCGGTTGGACGGCGCATCGGCGGGACGGCGGAGCGGAGAGACGGCGGAACGAACGCGCAGCATTTCCATGGGAAATATCCTCGCAACAGCAGGCGGGCGCGACTGCGCCCCGAAACCACGGGGGGAACCGCGGGGGGAACCACGGGGGAAAAAGCGAGTTCCGGCGCCGGGCGCTTACACGCCGGCGGCGAACTCAGTCGTGGCTGCGAGGACTTCGGCCGGCCAGATTGCGGCGGGCGGGACGCAGCGCGGTGGTGCGATCAGCCAACATAGGCGTGTTCCCTAACGACCCCGGCCCACGAATGGCCGGACCGGACGAAAAGAACGCGTTCCGTCGTTGCTGTGCCCCTGGTCGCTTGGATCGGGGCTCGCGGCACGTGCGATTGCGTCAAGAACCGCCGGACCTTCCGGGCCAGGCGGGAGGCGGCTTATAGGGGAAATGCGCTGGCCGGTGCAATGCATTTTCCGGGGCTGTGTCAGACCCCTATCGCATGGGCCTAGCCGCGCGACCCCAGCAGCGCCAGATACTCCCAGACCACGGTCGCCGCCGCGAGCGCGGTGATCTCGGCCGTGTCGTAGGCGGGCGCCACTTCGACGATATCCATGCCCATGAAGCGCACGCCGCCCAATCCGCGCAGGATCGCCTGCGCCTGCCACGATGCCAGGCCGCCGATCTCCGGCGTGCCGGTGCCGGGGGCGAAGGCGGGATCCAGCGCGTCGATGTCGAAGCTGAGATAGGCCGGATGGCTGCCCACGGTATCGCGGATCAACGCGGCCACGGCGGCCGGGGAGGCGGAATGCACGTCCTGTGCGGTCAGCACCCGCACGCCCTGGGCCAGCGTCCAGTCCCATACTTCGCGCTGCACCGGGGAGCGGATGCCGATCTGGATCATCCGGCGCGGATCGACCAGCCCCTCGCTTATGGCGTGGTAAAAGACCGAGCCGTGGCCGTAGGCCTGGCCGAAATTATCGGCCCAGGTATCCACATGGGCATCGAAATGCACCAGCGCGAGCGGCCCGCCCAGGCGCCTGGACAAGGCGCGCAGCAGCGGCAGGGTGATGCCGTGCTCGCCGCCCAGCGCCAGCAGATGGCCGATCGGCGCTGCCTGTTGCTCGATCCGCGCCAGGCTGGCCGGGATGTCGCCCAACGCGATCTCGAAATCGCCGATGTCGGACAATTCCATGGCCGCCGGCTCCACCCAGAAGGTGGGGTGTGCGCCGTCGGTGAGCATGCGGCTGGCGGTGCGGATGGCGCGCGGGCCGTCGCGGGTGCCGGCGCGGTTGGTGGTGCCGATGTCGAGCGGAATGCCCGCGATGACGAAGGGAGCCGCGCCGTCATGCCGGGCGACGCCCAGAAAGCCGGGTGGGATGGCGAAGGTGGGGGTGCCGGTCATGCTGCGGTCTCCAAGGATCGGAGCACGACGGTACGACCGATCCGCCGTTTTGTCTGCCGCGCCTCGGCCCGCTCCCTGGCGGCGCACTTGCGCATTGCGCCGGTTCTGCTCTGATCCGCCCCTGCAAACTGCCCCTGCAAACCGCCCCTGCAAACCGGCCATGCCGGACCAACAAAGGACAGAACCATGGAAATGCGCCAACTCGGCAACGCGCCGTTCAAGGTCTCGCCGCTGACCTTCGGCGGCAACGTGTTCGGCTGGACCGCCGACGAGGCGATGTCGTTCCGGCTGCTCGACGGCTTCGTCGCCGCGGGCTTCAACTTCATCGACAGCGCCGACGTGTATTCCCGCTGGCATCCGGGCAACCAGGGCGGCGAGTCGGAAACCATCATCGGCAAATGGCTGAAGGCGCGCGGCAACCGCGACAAGGTGATCATCGCCACCAAGCTCGGCATCGAGATGGGACCGGGCAAGAAGGGCCTGTCGCGCGCCTATATGTTCCAGGCGGTGGAAGACAGTCTGCGCCGGCTGCAGACCGACTATATCGACCTGTACCAGTCGCACCGCGACGATCCGGAAACCCCGATCGCGGAAACGCTCGGCGCCTATCAGGACCTGATCAAGCAGGGCAAGGTCCGCGCCATCGGCGCCTCCAACTTCACCGCCGAGCGCCTCGCGGAATCGCTGGAGACCAGCAAGCGCCTCGGCCTGCCGCGCTACGACAGCCTGCAGCCGCAATACAGCCTGATGGAGCGCACCGAGTTCGAGGGACCGCTGGAGCAGCTCTGCCTGAAGGAGAAGATCGGCGTCATCGGCTACTACTCGCTGGCCAGCGGCTTCCTGACCGGCAAGTACCGCTCGCCGGCCGATGCCTCCAATCAGGCGCGGGCGCCGCGGGTGGCGAAGTACCTGAACGAGGCCGGCTTCAAGGTGCTCGCGGCGCTCGACGCGGTGGCGGCGCGCCACAACGCCAAGCCGGGCCAGATCGCGCTGGCCTGGCTGATCGCGCGCCCGAGCGTGACCGCGCCGATCGTCAGCGCCACCAACCTCGACCAGCTCGCGGAACTGGTCGCCGTTCCGGGCATCAAGCTGGATGCCGCCTCCATCGCCGAAATCGACGCAGCCAGCCGGTAGCGGAACATAGCGGCCTGGCCCGATCGGGCCAGGCCGCTCCGCCTACAAGGCCTCGGTATCGTGGAAGCGGCCGAAATCGATCGCGCGGCGGCCGTCCTCGGTAAATCCGAATATATCGACGAAACGATGATCCCAGCGAATTTCCTCGGCTGTGTAGGAAGTCCGCGCGTGGATGGTTTGCGACATCGTTTCATCGAGCCCGGATATGGTAACGACGATCTCGCCGTCCATCATGGCGCAGCTTTCCCCCGTCAGCCCGAACAACGGGCTGCCCTCGTCGATCACATGCATCATCAGGAAGGTCAGCCCGAACAGCGGGGTGCGATCCCGGGCCAGTTTCATGTCATAGAAGCGCCGCATGTTCGCGCCCTCGCGGGAAACCTCGGTGCGGAGAAAATGCATCGACACGTCTGCCCGCAGGATCTGGTTCTGGCGTTCGTTGCCGGCGCGCACGAACAGGGTGCGGACGCCGTCATAATTGCCGATCACGGCGACCTTGCTGAACAGGATGCGCGCGGTAGGCCGTGAGAACCGGGCGAACACCAGGCCGGTGGTCAGGGCGATGAACAGCATGCCGATCAACGCCTCGATCGTGACAAGGGTGTTGGCGTAGATCGTCAGCGGAACCAGCTGGCCGTAGCCGATCGTCGCCATGGTCTGCACGCTGAAGAAGAAGGCATCCGCGAAGTCCAGATCCGGCACATTGGCGATGGATCCATGCTGCGCCAGGTAAAGGCAGGCGAACAACAGGTTCAGCGAGAGATAGGCCCCCGAGGTAATCAGCAGAAACCCCCACCACGAGACGGTCAGCGCACTGTGGTAGTTGTCCTGCCACCAATGCCGGTCAAAACCGTAGCGAACGAGCTGGTCCGAACGATCGCGGTTGACGATGCGCGGCGCCACCTGGACCGGATCCTTCGGAGCTTCCTTCCGCAGCTCGGGCCGTTTCGGCGGATGGGCCGAGGGGATCTTCATGCCTGCCAGGAAGCCTCCGGCAGCCTGGCGAAGAAGCCGGCGATTTCCGCAGCGGCCAGATCGGGGTCTTCCCAATGCGGGAAATGGCCGACGCCAGGCAGCGGCTTGAAATCCACATCGGTGAAGAACTCGCCCATCCGGTCGCCCCACCAGGCCGGCAGCACCGACCCGCCCTCCCCCCAGCGGCAGCAGGTCGGCACGGTGATCGCCGCCGGCGGCGCAGCTTCGCCGCGCAGCATCGCCAGCCGGCTGGCGTTGTTGGAGATGTACCAATTGAAACCACCCTGCATGTTGCCGGGCTTGAGGAAGTTGTCCACCCACATCTCGATGTCGTTTTCGAAGGCGTCCTTGCGCATCGACCAGTGGCGCAGGAAATGGCTGAAATACAGCCGGCACGCCTCACGCGAGCTGGAAACCATTTCCGCCGCCCAGGGCAGCTGGTGGAAGAACTGGTACCAGATCTCCTTCAGATGGTCGGGCGCGGCGCCGCGCGCGCCGATGCCGGGATAGGGGCAGTCGAAGAAGAACAGCCCGGATGCGCGCCCGGGGCGGGATCGGCCGATGGACTGGGCGACATAGGCGCCGACGTCATGGGCGACGATGCCGCATCTGCCGATGCCCATCGCGTCCAGCACGGCCAGCATGTCGGCGGCATGCACGTCCGCGCCCGCCTGGTCTGTGGGACCCGCGTCCGGCTTGTCGCTGTCGCCGAAGCCGCGCAGATCGGGCGCGATCAAGGTGTACCGGTCTTGCAGCCGATGCATCACCTTGTGCCAGACGGCGGCGAATTCCGGCCAGCCATGCAGCAGCAGGATCGGGCGGCCGCTTCCGGCGCGCCAAACATTGAAGGTCAGGCCGTTCGCCTGGATGCGGTGCTGTTCCATGTTGTTCCCCTGAATGGCGGCGGAGCGTGCGGGAACCCCATCGGGCGATCAAGGGGAGAGATCGGTGCCCAGGAACTCCCGCGTCTCCGCCGCCGCCTGCGCCAGCCCGACCCGGCGCACGGCCACCCCCGGCGGAAACGCCGACAGCAGCCGGGTCGGGGTCTGGCGGTCCAGCAGCACGAACACGCCCTTGTCGCTGGCGCGGCGGATCAGCCGGCCGAAGGCCTGGCGCAGCCGCAGCCGGGCGATGCGGTCGTCGTAGCCCTTGGGATCGCCGCCCGACAGGTGCACGCGCCGCTCCCTGTGTAGAATATCGGGCCTGGCCCAGGGCGTTTTCTCGAACACCACCAGTCTGAGCGCCCGGCCCGGCACGTCCACGCCGTCGCGCATCGCGTCGGTGCCGAGCAGGCAGCTTTCCTCCTCGGTGCGGAAGATGTCGACCAGCGTCGCGTTGTCCATCGCATCGACATGCTGGGCGTACAGGGGAATGCCGGCCGCCTCCAGGTCCGGCGCGATGCGCTGGTGCACCGCGCGCAGCCGGCTGATGGCGGTGAACAGGCCGAGCCCGCCGCCGCCGGCCGCCATGAACAGCGCGCGATAGGAAGCGGCCAGCGCGCCGATGTCGCCACCCATCAAATCCGTCACCACGAAGGCGCGCGTCTGCGCGGCATAGTCGAACGGGCTCGCCACCGCCACGCGGATCGCCGGAGACGGCAGATGCGGCGCGCCGACCCGCGCCTCGGCCGCTTCCCAGGCCAGTTCGGGATCCTGGTCGCCGCTGTCGCGCAGGGTGGCGGAGGTGACCAGCAGGCCCTGGGCGGGGGCGGCCAGGGTCATCGCGAACGGCACCGTGGGGTCGAGCCAATGCCGATGCAGCCCGACATCGCGGTCGGTGCCGTCGCGCCGGTCCAGGCGCAGGAACAGGATGTGGTCCTGGCGCGTGCCAGGCTCGGGCGGCGGGTTCGCGATGGCCCCCAGCATGGCCCGCCAGGCGCCAAGCGGATCGATCGCGCGCCGGCCGAGCGAGCGGCAGGCGGCCTCGATCCGGTTGCGCGTGGCGGCATCCATGTCCTCCGCCTCGTCCTCCAGCCGCGCCAGCAGCCTTGTGCGCAGGGTGGTCAGCGGCTCGATGATCCTGGCCAGCGCCCGGCCGAGATACTCGGCGGCTTCCGGCATGCCGTCGGCGGGCGGGAACAAATCGCATTCCTGCGCGCCGTAGGCATACGGGTTGGGTCCGCGCGGGTCGCCGTCGCCCTGGGTGCGCGCCAGCACCTGGCGATGGGCAAAGCGCAGAAACGCCTCGGTCGGGTTCGGCCTTCCGGCCTCCAGGCCGGCGATCTCCGCTCCGCCGCCGAGGCGCGCGGCCCAGCCCGGCGCCGGCAGGGCGCGGGCGGCCTGCAGCGCGGCGTCCAGCGGTGCTTCCAGCAGCGGGCGCGCCGCCACCAGTTCCTCCAGCCGTTTTTTCAGGCCGCGGGCGCGCGACCGTCCGCCCTCCGCCCCCAGCAGCCAGCGGCGCAGTTCGGCGGTCTCCATGCCGGAAAGCTCGGCGGAAAAGGCGCTGTCGGCGGCGTCGAACAGGTGATGCCCTTCGTCGAACACGTAGCGGGTGGGCACGGCGTTGTCGTCCAGCCCGCCCCAGGCGGCCTGCGCCATGACCAGCGCGTGGTTGCCGACGACCAGCTCGGCCGTGCGCGCCCGGCGGATCGTGTGTTCCACGAAGCACCGCCGCCAGTGCGGGCAGGCGGCGTGGATGCATTCGCCGCGTCGGTCGGCAAGGGAAAAAAGCGTGGCGCCGCCGAACAGCTCGGCGAACCAGCCGGGCAGGTCGCCGCCCTGGATGTCACCGTCCTGCGTCGCCATCGCCCAGCGGGCGATCAGGCCGAACGGGATCAGGCCGGACGGCGCGAAACCGCCGGAGGCGCTGGCGGTGGCGTCCTCCAGGTTGAGCAGGCAGAGATAGTTTTCCCGCCCCTTGCGTACCACCACGCGGCGGCGGCGCTCGGCGGGGTCGGGGAACAGGCGGGCGAGTTCGGCGTCGATCTGGCGCTGCAGATGGCGGGTGAAGGTGCTGATCCAGACCGCGCCCTTGTTGCGCTCGGCCCAGAGGCTGGCTGGAGCGATGTAGCCGAGCGTCTTGCCGGTACCGGTGCCGGCCTCGGCCAGCACCAGGTGCGGATCGCCGCTCTGCTCGCGCGGGGCGAAGGCGGCGGCCGCGGCGCCGGCGTAGTCGGCCTGGCCGGGCCGCTGTTCCGACTCGGCGCCGAGGATTTTGGCGAGCCGGGCGCGTGCCTCAGCCTCGCTGACCGGGAAGGCGGAAGGCGCCGGCTGCGGCGCCGCGTCCTCCCATTCCGGCAGGCGCTTCCACACCTTCAGCGCCTCCGCCGAGGGCACCGCGTCCGGCCGGCCGAGGGCGGCGGCGGCGAAGCCCGCCCAACCCCAGCCGCCGAGGCCCATTTGCGCCGCCAGACCCGCCACGTCGCGGTTCAGCGCCAGCATCCGTCCGGCGGAAAGATGGTTCAGCAGCGTCCGCGCGATGTCGCCGAGCAGCGCGGCGGCGGCCTCCAGCCCGGCGCCGGGCGGGTCCAGGTCCAGTGCCAGCGCCAGGCCGCGCGGGGTAGGCGCGGCCGGGCGGGCGGGCAGGGCGAAGGCGAACAGCTCCAGCAGGTCGAAGCAGGGCAGCGCCTTCAGGCCGAGCCGTCGCAGCGTGGCCGGCGCATGCACCAGCAGCGGCGGCGGCAGGGCGCGCAGCCGGGCGGCGATCTGCTCCGCCGTGCCGCAGAAGAGCTCCCCGTCCGCCGTCAGGATCGCGGCGCGGCCATGGCCGGCCACCACCGCGGGGGCTTCCGGCAGCAGGGTCCGCGCGGGTAAAGAAATGCTCATGTGGCGCAGACGCTCATACGCACACTATAAAGGCGCCCGCCGATTGACCAAGGCATCCTCCGTTCAATAGCTTCGTACCCCATGTCCCATCCCGCCCATACCGCTGAAATCACCATTCCCAAGGCCTGGCCGTTCGAGGAAGCACAGAAAGTCGCCAAACGCCTGGCGGCCTCGGGCAAGACGCACGCGCTGTTCGAAACCGGCTATGGTCCGTCCGGCCTGCCGCATATCGGCACCTTCGGCGAGGTCGCGCGCACCAGCTGGGTACGCCACGCCTTCACGGAACTGACCGGCCTGCCGTCCCAGCTGCTGGCGTTCAGCGACGACATGGACGGCCTGCGCAAGGTGCCGGACAACGTGCCGAACAAGGAGATGCTGGCTGAATATCTGGGCAAGCCGCTGACCCGCATCCCCGATCCCTTCGGCACCCATGACAGCTTCGGCGCCCATAACAACGCCCGGTTGCGCGCCTTCCTGGACGGCTTCGGCTTCCAGTACGATTTCGCCTCGGCCACCGACTACTACACCTCGGGCCGGTTCGACGCGGCGCTGGTGCGGGTGCTGGAATGCTTCGACGCGGTGATGGAGGTCATTCTCCCAACCCTCGGGCCGGACCGCCGCGCCACCTATTCGCCGCTGCTGCCGATCCATCCGCGCACCGGCATCGTCATGCAGGTGCCGGTCGAGCAGCGCGACACCGGCGCGGCCACCATCGTCTGGCGCGATCCCGACACCAACGAGGCGTTCGAGACCTCGGTGAAGGGCGGCCATTGCAAGCTGCAATGGAAGGCCGACTGGGCCATGCGCTGGTACGCGCTGGGGGTGGACTACGAAATGTCCGGCAAGGATCTGATCGATAGCGTGCGCCTGTCCGGACGGATCTGCCGCATCCTGGGCGCGCCGCCGCCGGACGGCTTCACCTACGAGCTGTTCCTGGACGAGCACGCGCAGAAGATCAGCAAGTCCAAGGGCAACGGGCTGTCGGTGGATGACTGGCTGCGCTACGCCCCCGCGGAAAGCCTGTCGCAGTTCATGTACAACCAGCCGCAGCGGGCAAAGCGGCTGTATTTCGACGCCATTCCGCGCGCCGTGGACGAGTATATCGCCAATGCCGGCAAGGCCCTGGCGCAGCAGCGCTACGAGCAGCAGACCAACCCGGCCTGGCACATACATGCCGGGCGGATGCCCAATTCGGCCGGCAGCCCGATCTCCTTCGCGATGCTGCTCAACCTCGCCAGCGTGGTGAACGCGGCCGGGCCGGACATGCTGTGGGGCTTCATCCGCCGCTATATCCCCGAGGCGAACGCCGAGACCGAGCCGATGCTGGCGCGACTGGTCGATCATGCCGTGGCGTACTACCAGGACTTCGTCCGCCCGACGAAGCAGTACCGCCAGCCCGACGAGAACGAACGCGCGGCGCTGACCGACCTGGCCGAGACGCTGGCCGCCCTGGATGCGGACGCCGATGCCGAGGCGATCCAGAACGCCGTCTTCGCGGTCGGCAAGCGCCACGACTTCCCCGAGTTGCGCAACTGGTTCGGCTGCCTGTATCAGGTGCTGCTCGGCCAGCAGGAAGGTCCGCGCTTCGGCGGCTTCGTGGCGTTGTACGGCATACAGGAAACCATCGCCCTGATCCGCTCGGCGCTGTCGCGTCCGGCCGACGCTGCCTGACAGTTGGGCCTGACAGTTTGGAACACTCCGCTTCGTGAACGCCCTCAAAAAGCTGCTGCGTAACCTGCCGGCCCTGCTCGGCGTGGCGCTGCTCGGCGGCGCCATCTATGTGGTGCAGCGGGAGTTCCGCAATCTCAAGATGGCGGATATCGAGGTGGCGCTGGCCGGCATCCCCCACCGGGCGCTGGCGATCTCGTTCCTTTGGACCATCCTGTCCTATGGCATCCTGACCTTCTACGACCGGCTCGGCACCATCTATGCCGGACACAAGGTTTCCTACGGCCGGGTCGCCTTCGCGTCGTTCTGCGCCTATGCGCTGTCGCACAATCTCGGCTTCGCGGCGGTTTCCGGCGCGGCGGTGCGCTACCGCCTCTATGCCCATTGGGGCCTGACGCCCGTGCAGATCGCCAAGACGGTGGCGTTCTGCTCGCTCACCTTCGGCCTGGGCGGCATGGTGCTGGGCGGCTTCGTGCTGTTCGTCGAGCCGACCACCATCCCGTTCTTCGGCGACAAGATCCCCACGTATCTGATGTACGCCATCGGCGCCGGGCTGTGGGCCGTCGTCGGGGCCTACGTCACGCTGTCGCGCGTGGTCGGCAGCGTGACGCTGTTCGGCCACACCGCCGAGCTGCCGGGCTGGCGGATGGCGATCCTGCAGGTGCTGCTGGCATCGGTGGACGTCGCGGTCACCGCGTCGATCTTCTACGCGCTGCTGCCGGCGACGCCCGGCCTGACCTGGCTGCGCTTCATGGGCGTGTACCTGGCGTCGTATTCCGCCGGACTCGCGGCCAACCTGCCGGGCGGCATCGGCGTGTTCGACACCGCCATGCTGCTGGGATTGTCGCCATGGCTGGACGCCCCGCACATCGTCGGCGGCATCGTGGTGTTCCGCCTTTACTACTACATCATCCCGCTGTTCCTCGCCGGCAGCCTGTTCGCCGGCAACGAGGTGCTGCTGCGCGGCGGCAGCTTCCTGCGCCGGACCAGCCGGCTGAGCGGCGTGCAGGCGATCGGCCGCTGGAGCGAGCCGGACTTCCCGGTGGCCGCGGCGACCAGCGTGGTGGCGCTGTGCGGCGCCCTGCTGCTGTCCATGGGCGTGCTGGCGCCGGTGCCGGATTTCACCTGGATCGATCCGGATTTCTCCGAGCTTGCCGCCCGCGCCGGGCAGTTCGTTCCCTCGCTGATCGGCGCCGGCCTGCTGGTGCTGGCGATCGGGCTGTCGCAGCGGGTCAATCTGGCCTGGAGCGGCACCATCGTGCTGCTGCTGGGCGGGGCCGTGTTCATCGCGGCGCAGGCGCAGACGCAACGCATGTGGATCGCCGGCGTGCTGGTGCTGGCCGCCCTGGTGCTGGCGCCGTTCCGCGCCAGCTTCTACCGCCACGCCAGGCTGCTGTCGGGCAAGATGGACCCGTCCACCGCCCTGTCGGTGCTGGCACTGGCCGGCTGCGTGCTGATGCTGATCGCCTCGGAGCGCACCTTCCGCGATCATCCCGACAATTCCTGGTGGGAAATCGTGCTGTCGCGCGGGGTGCCGAACTCGCTGCGGGTCACGCTGGCGCTGACGGTTCTTCTCGCCCTGGTCGCGCTGTGGCGGCTGTTGATGCCCGGGCGCGTGGCCTTCCAGCCCTGGGGCCAGGAGGCGCGGGCCAAATTCGCCCGGCTCGGCGCGCTGCCGATGAGCGGCGCCGATGGGCTGGTCTGGGGCGAGGCGGACCGCGCGGCGATCGCCTTCCGCCGGGTGGGCCGGGTAATGCTCGGGCTCGGCGATCCCGTCGGCGCGGAATCGGACCGGGCCTCGGCGATCTGGCGCATGCGCGACCTGGCGATCCAGGAAGGGTTGGACCCCGCCTTCTGGCGCGCCGGGCCGGGGCTGCTGAAGGTCTATGGCGACATCGGCCTGACCGCCCTGCCGCTGGGCGCCGACGGCCTGCCGCTGCCGGAAGCGCCGGATGAGACGCCGGCTGCCTGCCAGTACCTGGTCTGCGTCGCCCAACGGGATCTGACGGCCTTGCTGTCGCTGCTGCCGGAACTCGCGCAAGGGGGCTGACCGGCCGCGCGGCCGCGCCGGTAACAGGCTCTCGCCCGCGACTCCGTGCAGGACCGATACTGCCTCGCCAATCTCCGGAAATTCCCTCATGCAGTTCGAATCTCTCGCCGACCCCAGGATCCTCGCCGTCGTGCTGGCGGGCGTTGCCGCGCTGGCGGCGGTGCTCGCCCTGATCGCGGTTCTGCGCCAGGGGGCGGCGCGCGGGCGGGAACTGGCGCATCTGCGCCTGCTGGCGGAGCAGGCGCTGGCCGGCACCCGGGCGGAGGCGGAGACCACGCGCGCGGAACTGCGCGGCGCCGGCGCCGCCACGATCGAGCGACTGACCGGCCTGGGCGGGACGCTGAACACCGGCATCGAGCAGGTGCGCACCACCCTGTCGCGCGAGCAGGGGGAATTGCGCCTCGCCCTGGCCGACGGCCAGCAAAAGACCGCGTCGTCCATCGGCGTGCAGTTCGAGACCACGCGCAGCCTGCTGGAAACCAAGCTCGGCGAAATGCGCGAGGGCAACGAGAAGAAGCTGGCCGAGATCCAGAAGACCGTGAACGAGCAACTGCACGAAGCCGTCGAGAAGCAGATGAAGACCAGCTTCGAGCGGGTGATCGACCAGTTCACCGCCGTGCAGAAGGCGATGACCGACGTGCAGGCCGTCACCGCGCAGATCGGCGACATCAAGCGGCTGTTCGCCAATGTGAAAACCCGCGGCGGCTGGGGCGAGACCCAGGTGAAGGCGATGCTGGACGACGTGCTGCCGCCCGGCACCTACCTGACCAACCACAAGGTCCGTGCGGACAGCGACGACGTGGTGGAGTTCGCGGTGATCATGCCGATGCGCGGCGAAACCCGCCCTTTGCTGCCGATCGACGCCAAATTCCCGATCGAGGATTACGAGCGCCTGCTGGCCGCATCCGAGGCCGGCGACGCGGACGCCGAACGCGCCGCCAGCCGCGGCCTCGATCGGCGCATCCGCGACGAGGCGAAGAAGATCCATGCCAAATACATCAATCCGCCGGTCACGGTGGAATTCGCCGTGCTCTATCTGCCGACCGACGCTCTATACGCGGAGGTCGCGCGCATCCCTGGCCTGATCGACGATATCGGCCGCGACTGCCGGGTGCTGGTGATGGGCCCGAGCCTGTTCCCGGCACTGCTGCGCACCATCCATCTGGGCTTCGTCACGCTGGCGCTGGAGCAGAAGGCCGACCAGATCCGCACGCTGCTGGGCGCCACCCGCACGGAAATGCTGAAGATGGACGACGTGCTGGAACGCCTGCTGAAACAGGCCGGAACATTCACCACCACCATCGAACGGGCCCGCACCCGGACCCGCGCCGTGGGCCGCAAGCTGAAGGACGTGGGCCTGATGGACCAGGCGGAGGCGGAACAGATGCTCGAACTCGCCGCCGATAACGAGGATGTGGCTGCCGAGGGGTAAGGCTGGGGCTTCGCCCCAGACCCCAGGGGGGCTCCGCCCCTCCACCCCGCCAGGGAACTCGTTCCCTGGACCCTTTCGAATGGGTTTGTCGGAAAAGGGGGCTTACCGAAGCCCATCAGCGGCGACGTAGGTTCTGCCCCCTTTTCCGACAAACCCGTCCATGGGGGTAGGGGACGAGTCCCCTTACGGGTGCAGGGCAGCGCCCGCCGGGGTCTGGGGCGGAGCCCCGGCCTTCCTTCTCAGAAGTCCAAATCCGAGTA
>JBBIQA010000051.1:0-24169 GCA_037442565.1 Rhodospirillales bacterium | reverse complement strand
GGCCGGCGCCGCCGGGCGGGTTCGGGCGATTGGCGCCGCCGGGCGGGTTCGGGCGACCGGCGCCGCCGCCGGGCGCGCCGGGACGATTGGCACCGCCCCCGGCGGCGGGGATGCCGGGCGGCTTGGGCGGCCGGTTCACCGCGCCGCCTGGCACCGAAACGCTGGGGCGGCCAATGGCATTGGCCGGCAGGCCGTTGCCGCGGCTCGGCATGCCGACGGGCCCGGCGGGCGGACGCACCGGCCGGCCGGCACCACCCGCGGCGCCCCCGCCGGGGCGGTTGTAGCCGGCGCTGGCAGGCGCCCGCCAGTTGGAATTGCTGATCTGCGTCCGGTTCACATTGACGTTGTTGTAGCGGTTGACGTTGACGTTCACCCCGCCGTAGCCGCCATAGCCGCCCCTGTAGCCCCAGTTGGGCGAGCCGATGTTCCACAGCGAGCCGACGATTGCGACCCCCGCGGCGAACGCCATGCCGGTCACCAGCGCGCTGCCGATCGCGTAGCCGGGAGGCGGCGGCAGGTAGACCGGCGGCGTGGCCGGGTACGGCCAGGCGCCGTAGACCTGGGCCGGGTTATAGGTCGGCACATAGACCACCTGCGGGTCCGCCGGTTCCACCACGATCACCGGCGGAGCGCCCGCCTGTGCCGAGGCGGTCATTGTCACCGTCTGCTGCGCCGTGGTGGTCAGCGCCCCGGTCTGCTGCGCCTGCAAGCGCAGCCGCTGCACGCTGTTGAGCACATCGGCCTGCTGCACCGACATGGCATAGCCGAGCTGCTGCATCCAATCGGCCTTGTCGGCCATCATCACCACGACCTGGGGAAACGGCACCAGCGACTTCACGCTCGGATCCCAGTTCTGGGTCTCCAGCGCCTTGGCGATCGCGTCGCCCTTGAGGGCCTTGTTGGCTGGGTTGTCCAGCCACACCCGTGCCTGCATCACCTGCACCGGAAAGGTCGAGGCCATCATCACCTGGGTCAGCAGCGTGTCGGGATACAGCGCGATCGGCGCCAACAGCGCATCGAGCTGTTCCTGGTTGTACACCTCAGGAGCGGCATCGGCTGGGGGCGTGCCCACCTGAGCGGATGGGTCATTCGGGACAGGGGGCGACGCCGCGTTCTGGGCCATGCCGGGCAACGGAGCCGCCAACGCCGCCGAAATCAGCACGGCCAGGCTACGGAACGCATATCCGGACATTGTAAACTTCTCCAGACAATCGCGACCGCAGCCGCATTGTTTTGTTGGAGACAGTCAACACGCTCCCATACGCGAAGACAACCCATGCCGGCTGACGAACAAAGCGGCCACAACCTCTGCTGGCGAGGATTCGGGCCTCCCATGGACAGATGAGCGCTCGCGGTCATAGACACCCGGTCAACCGCAACCTGACGTCCCGCAACGGAGATCCAAGCCCGTGCTCAACCGTATCCTGATCACCAACGATGACGGCATCGACGCGCCGGGCCTGGAGGTGATGGAAGCCATCGCCGCCGAACTTGCCCGCGAAGTCTGGGTGGTCGCCCCCGAGCACGACCAGTCCGGCGTCTCGCACGCCGTGAGCCTGCATCACCCGCTGCGCATCTCCCACCAGGGCACCCGCCGCTTCGGAGTGGACGGCACCCCCGGCGACTGCGCCGTTCTCGGCGTCTGCCACCTGATGCCCGAACGGCCGGACCTGATCCTGTCCGGCGTCAACCGCGGCGGCAACCTGGGCATGGAGACCGTTTTTTCCGGCACCGTCGGCGGCGCGATGACCGGCATGCTGCTCGGCGTCCCCTCCATCGCCCTCAGCCAGTGCTGGTCCGACCGGGCCAATGTCCCCTGGGACACCGCGCGCCGGCTGGGCGCCCCGGCGATCCGCCAACTGCTGGAAATCGGCTGGAGCCCGGACACCTGCCTGAACGTCAATTTCCCCGATTGCCCGCCGGAGGCCGCGGGCCCGCTGACCCTGGCGCGCCAGGGCCTGGGACTGGTGCAGGGAATGATCGTGGAAACCCGCACCGACCCGCGCGGCATGGAGTATCACTGGATCAACTTCCGCCGCGGCCCGCGCCCACAGGGGCCGGAGAGCGACGCCGACGCAACGCGGGCCGGCCGGGTCGCCGTTACCCCGGTCCGCTTCGACCGCACGGACGAGGCGGCCTATGCGGCGTTGGCGACCCGGCTGCCGCGCATGTCAGGCTAGGCGGCGATCTATCCGAACAGATGCGCGGTAGTAGTGACGCCGGCTAGCTGCACCTTGGTGCCATCCGTCAGCACCAGGCTAGCCGAACCGCCGATCACGCTCTGGCTCTGCACCGCGACGCCGCCGACCAATGCCAGCTTATCGGTCCCGACCCGGAAGCCCTTGATCAGATCGACCCCGCCGCCGGCGCCGGCCACGAAGTCGAACAGCACGCCGCTGCCCCAGCCCGCGACCTGCACGGTGGTGTTGCCA
This sequence comes from Rhodospirillales bacterium, assembly GCA_037442565.1. Classification (GTDB taxonomy): domain Bacteria; phylum Pseudomonadota; class Alphaproteobacteria; order Acetobacterales; family Acetobacteraceae; genus PALSA-911. The sequence goes on along the minus strand of JBBIQA010000051.1, from coordinate 21,737 downwards.
GTGCCGAAGGTCACCTCACCGCCCGCCGGATTGAGCGTCAGGTTCGACGTGCCGGAACCGCCGATGAACCGCGTGGCGCCGGCCCCGCCCGAGGCGGTCAGGCTGCCCGACCCGCCGGTGAGATACAGCGACCCGCTTCCCGCCGTGATGACCGCGCTGCCGGAGCCGCCGATGAATGTCAGCACACCGGCGCCGGCGCTGATGGTCGCGCTGCCCGATCCGCCATGGACGGTCTGCACGTGGCCCGCCGTCCAATCGTAGTTGGTCACGGTCAGCGAACCCGACCCGCCCCAGATCTGCGTGTTCGCGGCGGTGATCGTCACCGTGTCGGCGCCGGAACCGCCGGTGATCACGTCGCTGCCACGCGAATAGACCGAGGCCGGGCCGCTGGTGAGCGTCACCGCGGTCGAGGTGCCCGCCTGTGTCGAAACCGACAGCGCCGTTCCGGTGCCGCCGGTCACCGTGGCGACGCCACCGACGATCGTCGCGCTCGCCGCATAGACCCCGGACCCGATGGAGAATTGCACGCTCGCACCGGTCTCCTGCACGGTGGCCAGGGAGCCCGCATGGATCGTCGCGTTGGCGCCGGCCGTCACGGTGACCCGGTCATTGCCGACGCCGTTGAGCGTGTCGGTGCCGCTGAAGGTGACCGTGCTGACGCCGGTGCTGCCGTTCACGGTCGAATTGCCGTGAACGGTGATCAGCTGGTTCCCGGAACCGCCATAGATGACATCGCTCCCCCAGCTGTTGACCACGTTGGCGCCGGTCATGGACAGCAGGTTCGAGGTGCCTGCCAGCGTCGTGATGGTATTGGCGGCGCTGGTGGCGTTGGCCAGATAGGTCAGCCCGCCCGATCCGCCGATGATCGTCTCCCGCGCGCCGCCGTTCACGGTGAGCCGCCCGGCCCCGCCGATCAGCGTGAGGTAGCCGAGTTGCGCCTCGATCGTGCTGGCCAGCGCGCCGCCGTAATAGGTGACATTGCCGCCATCGCCGGAAATCAGATAGTCACCGCCGTTACCATATAGTTTCGCCCCGCTGCTGCCGTGGTTGTACAGCGTAAGGGCTCCGGTCCCGGCATAGACGGTCGCCTGGCCGGAGACGATGACCGTGTCGTTGCCCGAGCCGGCATAGATGGTGTCTTTGCCCAGGCTGCTGAGCAGCGCCTTGCCGGCGCCGAGGCGGATCGTCGCGCCAGTTGCCGACGCGGCCGTGTTGATCGTCGTCTGTCCGCTATAGACCTTGGCGATCACGCCCCCGCCGGTGATCGAGACGGCTTCCTCGGCGCCGCCCTGAAAGATGTCGAACGCCGTCGTGCCGCCATTGGTCTGCACCGCCAGATAGCCGTAGGCACCATTGAGCGTGACGGCGGCGCCGGTACCGACATTGACCACCGTGCTGCCGCCATGGCCGGTAATCGCCGCCGTGCCCGTCACGGTCCATTGATTGGCGCCGGTCCCGTCATCGATGGTGGCGGCGCCCCCGACCTGCGCCGAGATGTTGCCGGTGCCGCCGACGATGCGGTCGGTCCCCTCGCTGTCGACGGTGTCCTGCCCGCTGAGAACGAGCGTGTTGACGGAACCCGCGACGGTGCCGATCAGATTGCCCCCGGATGGCGCGACCTCGGTGTAGTTCAAGCCGCCCGACCCGCCGATGGCGGTCACGTGGCCGTTGATCGCCGTCACCGTCAGCAGACCGGCCCCGCCCACGACCGCGGTCAGGGCTCCGGTCAGGGTAACCGTATGGGGCAGCGCGTCGGTGATCAGCAGCGAGCTGCCCGGCAGCACGCCGGTCAGGGTGGAATCCGGCAGGGAGGCACCGGAACCGTCGATGTTGCTCGTCTCGACCGCCGGCCCCCTGGCGATGTTGGCCGCGGGGATGGCGGTGAACTGGTTACCGGTGATGCTGACGCTGAACGGGGTCTGATTGAGCACCCCGACGGTCGTGCTGGTCCGGTCGTTGACGAAGCTGTTGCCGGTCACGGTCAGGCTCGATCCGGCATAGGGAATACCCTCGCCGCCGAAATGGATCATGTTGCTCTGCTGCGACAGCGGCCCCTTCTCGATCAGGTTGTTCTTGATCAGGTCCACCCCGCCGTTCGGCAGATCGATGCTGTAGCTCGCGGTGCCGGTCGGCCCGTCGCGGAAAATGTTGTTCTCGATATCATTGATCATCGCACGGCTTTTGAACTCGTGCCCGACCACAGCTTTCTCGAAAATGCTGTTCGTTGCCGTCAGGCTGGCGACGGCGCCGATATAGAAATTATGCGTCTGGCCGGTGCCGGACCCGTTGCCGGAGAACAGGCAGTGATCGAGGGAGACCGTGTTGGTCAGTCCGGCGATCACCGGAACCCCCATCACACCGTTCTGGTTGCCGATGAACGCATCGTTGATCAGCACCATCTGCCCGCCCTCGTAGCGGATGCCGGCGCCGTTGCCGCCCAGGGCAGCGGAGATGGCGACACCGGAGAACGACAGGTTCTTGATCGTGACGTCGTTGTCGACGACCAGGATCCCCTTGCTGTTCGGCGGCGGGATCGTCGCCACCATGTTGACCATCCCGCCCATACCCTCGATCGTGATCTTATGGGTGATTGTGGCGAAATCGTTGGTATAGGTCCCCGCATCCACCCGGATGACATCGCCATCCGCCGACGCGGCAATCGCCGCGGACAGCGTGGCATACTGCTTGCCGACCCCGACCGTCAGGACATGCGTGCCGGCTGGCAGCACGGCATTCACGACGCCGGTTAATCCCGGCGTGCCTGAGTAGGATACAGTCATGCGCATTCCCTTCGATAATTCGAATAAGTCATTTCCGAATCATCGGAACGTCCAGTTCGAATTGTTATTGATAAGTTCCGACGTGGATATTTTGATTATTTCCGCAACCCGCGACACTGATAATATGAACGGGCATTGGAAGTCCATGGCTCGCCATGATCACATTAATTTGAAGATAATCTACATGCGTAATATATTTTGGAATGCATTTTTTATTCTGTTCTGATCATTGTTTATCAAAATTGATATAATTTGGTTGATCCAGCATAAAATTCATCCGGATCGCCGACTCAGGCAATCCAACCATCACGGTAAATTCACGCAAGTCCCGGTTTGCCGACCCCGGGACGCTTTCACCTATCCTGCCGCCGCCATCAACGGACCTTTACCTTGCCCGCACGCCCCCTCGGCGACACACTTGTCCACCGGGAACTTACCTCCCCTCTGCCATCCGCGCCGACACGTTTCACACACAGTCAATCGGAATTATCCAATGCCCGCTGCCGCCCCGGCACTCGCCAGCCAGATGGCCCAACGGATCTGCGCTTTCTCCCGCCAGCAACTCACGCCGAGAGCACTGGCATGCGCGCGAACCGCGATCATCGACACCATCGGCGTCACCCTCGCCGGCCATGCCGAACCCTGTACCGATATCGTCCGGCGGGTTCCCGGCATCGGCGCCGCCGCCGGCCCGGCCCTCGTGTTCGCCAGCCGCCAGCGCACCAGCGCGCTCGATGCCACGATGATCAATGGCTGCGCGTCCCACGCGCTCGATTACGACGATTTTTCCGGCGTGATGGGCGGACACCAGTCGGTGCCCCTGGTGGCACTGCTGTTCGCGCTGGGCGAGGACCGCGCCACGTCAGGGATACAGATCCTGCTTGCCTACACCGTCGGCGTGGAAACGGAGATCCGCCTCGCGCGCGCGGTGAACTTCCATCACTATGACAAGGGCTGGCACCCCACGGCCACGCTCGGCACCATCGGCGCGGCCGCCTCGGCCGCGCATCTGCTGGACCTGGATGAAGTGCGCACGGCCACGGCGCTGGCCATCGCCGCCTCGCTCGCCGGTGGCCTCAAGGCCAATTTTGGCACCATGGTGAAACCGCTGCATGTCGGCCAGAGCGCACGCAACGGCCTGTTCGCGGCCCTGCTGGCCGAAGGCGGCTTCGATGCCAACCCGGAGGCCTTCGAGCACCACCAAGGCTTCTTCAACGTATTCAACGGCCCCGGCACATACGACGCGGCGAAATTGCTGGAAGACTGGGGAGCGCCGCTGGAGATCGAGCAACCCTCCATCGCGCTGAAGCAGTTCCCCTGCTGCGGCAGCACCCACCCGGCCATCTCCGCCATGCTGGACCTGGTCCGCGCCGAGGACATCCGCCCCGCCGATGTGGCCGCCATCGAAATCCTGCCGCACGCGCGCCGCCTGCGCCACACCGACAACCCCGATCCGAGCACCGCGCTGGAAGCCAAGTTCAGCCACCAGTACGTCATTGCCCGCGCCCTGCTGGACCGGTCGGTACGGCTGAAGGATTTCGAGCACGACGCCCATCTCGACCCGGCCATCCGCGACCTGCTGCCGCGCATAACGGCCCGGCCGCATCCAGACATGGCCGACGACAGCGCGCAGCAATGGGGCGCGGAAGTGATCGTGACGCTGAACGGCGGCCGACAGGTATCGCGCCGGATTGACGATCTGATCGGCCGTGGCGGCGACAACGCCATGACCCGCGACGAACTATGGGAGAAGTTCAGCGACTGCGCCGAACGCAGCCTGCCGTACGGCCAGATCGCGCCGCTGTTCGACCGCCTCGGCGCGCTGGAGACGGAGGCGGATATCCGCGAAACGGTCAAGCTGCTCGAAGGTGTGTCGAATTAGGACCTCGGCCGTTGACGGTCACTGCACCAGCGGACTGGAAGCGGCGTCCATCGCCAGGCCGTCGATCTTCGCCCGCCCGGCCAGCACGCGCAGATACTGGCTGACCGCGCGCTGCCAGGCATGGGTGGCCAGATGCCGCCCGATCCGGTCCTGCACCGCCGCGAACGGCAGGTCCTGGCCCAGCGCCACGCGGTCCACCCGCAGCACATGATAGCCGTAGCGCGTCGCCACCGGCAGCGGGCAGATGCGGCCGCTTTCCAGGTTGAAGACGAAGGTCTCCAGTTCCGGCACCAGATCGCCGCGGCTCTGCTGGCCGAGCAGCCCGCCGCTCTCGCGCGACGGGCAGGCCGAGCGTTCCCGCGCCAGCGCGGCGAACCGCTCCGGCCGGTCCGCCAGCAAGGCCAGCACCTCCGTCGCCGCCTGCTTCGCCGCCGCGCGCGCCGGCGCGTCCTCGGGCGCGGCGGGGAACAGAATATGCGCCGCCTCATACACATCGGGCGCGCGGAAGCGCGCGCGGTTGGCCTGCCAGTAGCGCTGCAGGCTGGCCTCGTCGGCCACGGGGACCGCGATCTCGCGCGCCAGCAGCGCCTGGATCGTGGCTTCCTCGGCGCTGCTGTCCTCGTCCGCCTCCCCCGAAACGCCCAGGCGCTTCGCCTCATCGAGCAGGAGGGTGCGCAGCACCAGGGCCTTCGCCGCCTGTTCCCAGGCCGCCTCGGCGGTCGCCGCCGGGTGGTGCTGCATCTCCGCCGCGATCGCGGCCTCGGGCAGCACGGTGCGATTGACGATCACGTCGCGCATCACCGCCCCCGCGCCGCGCCGGCCCCGCCGCGCCGGCGCACGACCTGATAGCTGCGCCCGACATAGCCGACCGGGACGGACCAGATATGCACCAGGCGGGAGAACGGGAACACCAGGAAGATCGTCAGCCCCAACAGGATATGCAGCTTGAAGATCGGATGGACATCCTGCATCAGCTCCGCGGCACCTGGGCGCAGGGTCACGATGTGCTGCGCCCAGCCGGCCAGCTTCAGCATTTCGCTGCCGTCCAGATGCTGGGCGGACACGAATATGGAAGCCAGCCCAAGCGTGAGTTGCGCGTACAGCATCAGCAGGATGGCGATATCCATTACGCTGCTGGTGGCGCGGATGCGCGGGTCGGACAGCCGGCGCAACACCAGCAAAGTGATGCCGAGGAAGCACACCGCGCCAAACACGCCGCCCGCCACCATTGCCAGCAACTGCTTGTTCTCCACCGACAGCCCGAGGGCGGTATAGACCGCGTGCGGCGTCAGCAGGCCGACGAAATGCCCCGCCAGGATGGCGAGGATGCCGACATGAAAGCAGTTGCTGCCCACGCGCAGAAGCTTCCTGCCGAGCAACTGCGAGGAACCGGAGCGCCAGGTATATTGCTCCCGGTCGAAGCGGATCAGGCTGCCGGCCAGGAATACCGCGCCGGCGATATAGGGATAGATCCCGAACAGGACGGAATTGAGCATCGGATCAGGCTCCACAAGCGGCTGCGGGGGCGGCGCCGTCCGGCCCGGCGGCGGAGACGAAGCGCACCGCTTCCTCCTCCCACTGCCGGTCCAGTGCGGCGAGCGTATCGGCGTCGGGCTTCAGCGCCGCCACGGTGTCCGCCACCATCCGCGGCTGCGCCGGCCGCGCCGCCAGGGCCTCGGTGGCGGCAAGGACGGCGGCATAGGGGCTGTCGCGTCCCTGCAGCTTCTGGCGCAGGGCGGCCAGCACATGCACCGCGTCCGCCAGCAGCGAGCGCGCGGCTTGCGCCGGCAGCAGCGACAGGAACTCCAGGAACAGCGGCAGGTAATCCGGCAGTTCCTGGGCGGCGATGTGCAGGCCGTGCAGCCGGTACAGCTCGGCCAGGCGCACCATCGCCTGGCCGCGATCACGGGATTCGCCGTGCACGTGCTCGTAGATATGCAGCGACAGGGAGCGGTTGCGGTCGAACAGCCCGACATAGCGTTCCTGCGCGTCCAGCAGCGGCAGCGCGGCCAGGTCCTGGATGAAACCATCCAGCGCCGCGGCCGGGCCGGCCGGCAGCAGCGCCTCCGCCCGCAGCACCGGCGCGAAGGACGGCAGGGCGGCGATCAGGTCCGCCTCGGGATAGGACAGCAGGGCCGAGAGAATGCGGAAGGTCTGCATGATCAGAACCCCACCTTGGCATCGGCCGGCGCCTGCACGCCGTGGCTGTGCTTCGCCCGGCCGAACAGCCCGCTATCGCCGCCCGCGCAGCCATTGCCGAAGCTGAAGCCGCAGGCGCTTTTCAGGTCATAGGCGTTTTCGGCATATTCGCGGTGCGTCGTCGGGATCACGAAGCGGTCCTCATAGGCGGCCAGCGCCAGGATCCGGTACATGTCCTCCACCGTCGCCCGGTCCAGATTGACCTGCTCCAGCACCTCCAGGTTCTCGCGTCCCTCGACATGGCGGGAGCGCATGTAGGCGCGCATCGCCAGCAGCCGTTCCAGCGCGAAACGCACCGGATATTCCTCCCCCGCGGTCAGCAGATTGGCCAGATAGCGGATGGGAATGCGCAATTGCGACACGTCGGGGATCTGGCCATTCAGGCCGAGCTGCCCGGCCTCCGCCTTGGCCTGGATCGGCGACAGCGGCGGCACGTACCAGACCATCGGCAGGGTGCGGTATTCCGGGTGCAGCGGAAACGCGATCTTCCAGTCGATCGCCATCCTGTAGACCGGCGACAGCTTCGCCGCTTCCAGCCAGGCTTCCGGAATACCGTCCGCCCGCGCCTGGGCGATCACTTCGGGATCATTGGGGTTCAGGAAGATATCGAGCTGCGCCCGATACAGGTCGCGCTCATCCGCCTTGCCGGCCGCTTCCTCGATCCGGTCGGCGTCGTACAGCATGACGCCGAGATAGCGGATGCGCCCGACGCAGGTTTCCGAGCAGACCGTCGGCTGGCCGGCCTCGATGCGCGGATAGCAGAAGATGCATTTCTCCGCCTTGCCGCTCTCCCAGTTGTAGTAGATCTTCTTGTACGGACAGGCGGACACGCACATCCGCCAGCCCCGGCACTTGTCCTGATCGATCAGCACGATGCCGTCCTCCTCGCGCTTGTAGATCGAGCCGGACGGGCAGGCCGCGACGCAGGCGGGATTGAGGCAGTGTTCGCACAGGCGCGGCAGGTACATCATGAAACTGTTTTCGAACTGGCCGTAGATCTCCTTCTCCACCGCCTCGAAATTCGTGTCCTGCGAACGCTTGGCGAACTCGCCGCCGAGGATTTCCTCCCAGTTCGGCCCCCATTCGATTTTCTCGATCCGCTGGCCGGTGATCACCGATTGCGGCCGGGCGGTCGGCGAGGCCTGGCTCAGCGGCGCCGATTGCAGATGGGCGTAGTCATAGGTGAAGGGATCGTAGTAGTCGTCGATCTCCGGCAGGTCCGGGTTGGCGAAGATCTTCGCCAGCACCCTGAACTTGCCGCCCATGCGCGGCTCCAGCCGGCCGTTCGCGCGGCGGACCCAGCCGCCCTTCCACTTCTTCTGGTTCTCCCACTCCTTCGGATAGCCGATGCCGGGCTTGGTCTCCACATTGTTGAACCAGGCGTACTCGACCCCGTCGCGGGAGGTCCAGACGTTCTTGCAGGTGACCGAACAGGTATGGCAGCCGATGCACTTGTCGAGGTTGAGCACCATCGCGATCTGCGCGCGGATCTTCATGACACAACTCCCTGAGCGGTCTGCAATTCGCCGGGCTCTGCGTCCTTGTGCGGACCCTCCAGCCATTCGACGTTCGCCATCTTGCGTACCACGACAAACTCGTCACGGTTGGAACCGACCGTGCCGTAATAGTTGAAGCCGTAGGAAAGCTGCGCGTAGCCGCCGATCATATGGGTGGGCTTGGGGCAGACGCGGGTGACGGAGTTGTGGATGCCGCCGCGCAGCCCGGTGATTTCGCTGCCCGGCACGTTCACGATCTTCTCCTGCGCGTGATACATCATGCACATGCCGGGCTGGATCCGCTGGCTGACCACGGCGCGCGCAGTCAGCGATCCGTTGGCGTTGAACACCTCGATCCAGTCGTTATCGACGAGCCCGGCCGTCCTGGCATCGGTTTCGCTGATCCACACCACCGGACCGCCGCGATTGAGCGTCAGCATCAGCAGATTGTCGCTGTAGGTGCTGTGGATGCCCCATTTCTGATGCGGGGTCAGGAAGTTCAGCGCGATCGACGGCCGCTCATTGGCCAGGTTCTGCACCGACTTCAGGGTCTGGGTGTCGATCGGCGGGCGATACACCGCCAGCGCCTCGCCGAAGGCGCGCATCCAGGCATGGTCCTGATAGAATTGCTGCCGCCCGGTCAGGGTGCGCCAGGGGATCCGTTCATGCACGTTGGTGTAGCCGGCATTGTAGCTGACATGTTCGCTTTCGATGCCGCTCCAGGTCGGCGACGAGATGATCTTGCGCGGCTGCGCCTGCAGGTCGCGGAAGCGGATCTTTTCGTCCTCGCGCGGCAGGGCCAGATGGCGGTGATCCCGCCCGGTCTGCTTGCCCAGCGCCTCCCACGCCTTCACCGCCACCTCGCCGTTGGTCTCCGGCGCCAGGGCCAGGATCATCTCGGCGGCGTCGATGTCGGTCTCGATGCGCGGCTGGCCGTTGGCGGCCAGGCCGTTGAGCTTGCCGAGGAACTCCACCTCGTGGCCGGTCTTCCAGCCGATGCCCTTGCCGCCGTTGCCGATCTTCTCCATCAGCGGGCCGATGGAGGTGAAACGGTCATAGGTGGCGGGGTAGTCGCGCTGCACCACGGTCACGTTCGGCATGGTGACGCCGGGAACCGGCGGGCAATCGCCCTGCTTCCAGTCGCCGACATCGTAGGGCTGCGCCATCTCGCCGGCGGTGTCGTGCATGATCGGGGTCAGCACCACATCCCGCTCGGCGCCCAGATGGCCCTTCGCCACCTCGGAGAACTTCCGGGCGATGCCCTTGTAGATGTCCCAGTCGGTACGCGATTCCCAGGCCGAGTCCACCGCCGCCGACAGCGGATGGATGAACGGATGCATGTCGGAGGTATTCAGGTCGTGCTTCTCGTACCAGGTGGCCGTCGGCAGCACGATATCGGAATAGACGCAGGTGGTGGACATGCGGAAATCCAGTGTCACCAGCAGGTCCAGCTTGCCGGTCGGCGCCTCTTCGTGCCATTTCACGTCAGCCGGCCTGGTGCCGCCCTCCACCCCCATGTCCTTGCCCAGCACGCCGTGGTCGGTACCCAGCAGGTATTTCAGAAAATACTCATGCCCCTTGCCGCTGGCGCCCAGCAGGTTGCTGCGCCAGACGAACATGTTGCGGGGGAAATTGGCCTCGGCGTCGGGGTCCTCGGCGGAGAATTTCAGCCCCCCCGATTGCAGCTGCGCCGCGACATAGTCGGGCACCGCCTGCCCCGCCGCGTCCGCGGCGGCGGCGATGGTCAGGGAATTGGTTTCCAGCTGCGGCGCGGAGGGCAGCCAGCCCATGCGCTCGGCCTTCACGTTGCAGTCGATCAGCGTCGCCGGCAGCTTCGCCCCGGCCCCGCCCAGCCCCGCCACCGGCGAGAGCAAGGCCGAGGTCTCCATCTTTTCGTAGCGCCATTGCGAGGTATGGGCATAGAAGAAGCTGGTGGAGTTCATCTGCCGCGGAGGGCGGTTCCAGTCCAGCGCGAAGGCGAGCGCGGTCCAGCCGGTCTGCGGGCGCAATTTCTCCTGGCCCACATAGTGCGACCAACCGCCGCCGGTCTGGCCGATGCAGCCGCACATCATCAGCATGTTGATGATGCCGCGGTAGATCATGTCCATGTGGTACCAATGGTTCAGCCCGGCGCCCAGGATGACCATGGACCGGCCGTGCGTCCGGTCCGCATTGTCGGCGAACTGGCGGGCGACGGTGGCGATGTGGTTGCGGTCGACACCGGTTACCGCCTCGGCCCAGGCCGGGGTGTAGGGGATGTCGTCGTCCAGGCTGGCCGCCACGTTGCCGCCGCCGAAGCCGCGGTCGATGCCGTAATTGGCCACCATCAGGTCGAACACCGTGGCGACATGCACCGGGCCGGCCTTGGTCTGCACGATCCGCACGGGCACGTTGCGATGCAGCACCGCCGCATGGTCGGTGGCATGGAAGCTCGTCGGAGCGGTGCCGCCGAAATACGGGAACGCCACCGACAGCATCGCATCCGGCTGGTCCGCCAGGGTCAGCGCCAGCCGCGTCTGGCTGCCGTCGCGGGCATCCTTGTCCTCGATGTTCCACTTGCCGCTCTCACCCCAGCGAAAGCCGATGGAGCCGTTGGGGATGCGCAGCGTCCGGTCGCCTTCGTCGAAGGCCAGCGTCTTCCAGTCCGGGTTGTTGGTCTGCTGCATGTCGCCTTCCAGATCGGCCGCGCGCAGCAGCCGGCCGGGCGCGAAGCCCTCGCCCGCCTTCTCCAGCGTCACCAGCATCGGCATGTCGGTGGTCCTGCGGCAGTAATCGTCGAAATAGGCGCTGCGGCCGGCCAGATGAAATTCCTTCAGGATCACGTGGCCCATCGCCATCGCCAGCGCCGCGTCGGTGCCCTGTTTCGGATGCAACCAAAGATCGGCGAACTTCGCCGCCTCGGAATAGTCGGGGCAGATGACGACCGACTTGGTGCCCTTGTAGCGGACCTCGGTATAGAAATGCGCGTCCGGCGTGCGGGTCTGCGGCACGTTGGAGCCCCACAGCAGCAGGAAGCTGGAATTGTACCAATCGGCGCTTTCCGGCACGTCGGTCTGCTCGCCCCAGGTCTGCGGGCTGGCCGGCGGCAGGTCGCAGTACCAGTCGTAGAAGCTCATGCACACGCCGCCGATCAGCGACAGATAGCGGCTGCCGGCGGCGTAGGAGACCATGGACATGGCCGGGATCGGCGAGAAGCCGATGATCCGGTCCGGGCCGTGCTTCTTCGCGGTGTACACGTTGGCCGCGGCGATGATTTCCTGCACCTCGTCCCATTTCGCGCGCACGAAGCCGCCCAGGCCGCGGATGGATTTGTAGCGGCGGGCCTTGGCCGGGTTCTCCACGATCGCGGCCCAGGCCTCCACCGGCCCCAGCGTGGCGCGCTCGGCCCGCCACAGCTCCACCAGGCGGCGGCGCACCAGCGGATATTTCAGCCGGTTGGCGCTGTAGAGATACCAGGAATAGCTGGCCCCGCGGGCGCAGCCGCGCGGCTCATGGTTCGGCAGATCCGGCCGCGTGCGCGGATAGTCGGTCTGCTGGGTTTCCCAGGTGACGATCCCGCCCTTGACGTAGATCTTCCAGCTGCACGATCCGGTGCAGTTCACCCCGTGGGTGGAGCGCACGATCTTGTCGTGCTGCCAGCGGGAGCGGTACGCCTCCTCCCAGGTGCGGTCCTCGTTGGTCACCACGCCATGGTTGCCGGAGAAGCTGTCGACGTTCTTGCGGAAGAAGGTCAGCCGGTCGAGGAAATGGCTCATGCTCAGTGTCCTAGGCAGACGTTGCGGCGGTGGCGGGGGCGTGCGCGCCGGAAACCCGGGCCGGCGCGCCGCGGCGGGTGTAGAACCACCAGGTGACCAGCAGACACAGCGCGTAGAAGGCGATGAAGCCGACCAGCGCGCTGGCCGGGCTGCCGGTCAGGGCGATGGAACTGCCGAAGCTTTTCGGGATGAAGAAGGCCCCGAAGGCGGCCACCGCCGAGGTGAAGCCGAGCACGGCGGCGCCCTCGGTGGCGGCGTCGCGCTGCGCCTGGGCCAGCGCCTCCGCCCCTCGCCCCTCGGCGCGGCGCAGATGCAGGGTGCGGAAGATCGCCGGCATCATCTGGAAGGTGGAGGCGTTGCCGACGCCGCTGGCGGCGAACAGCAGCAGGAACATCGCCAGGAAGCCCCAGAAGGCGCCCGGATCGGTGCGGTTGGCGACGAAATACAGCACCCCGCAAACCGCGGCGATCATCACCGCGAACACCCCGATGGTCACCCGCGCGCCGCCCCAGCGATCCGCCATCCAGCCGGAGAAGGACCGGCTGGCCGCGCCGATCAGCGGCCCGAGGAAGGCGTAGGCCACCGGATTGACCCCGGGGAACAGCGTCTTGGTCAGCAGCGGGAAGCCGGCGGAGTAGCCGATGAAGCTGCCGAACACGCCGGTGTAGAGGAAGCACAGGATCCAGGTATGCGGATTGCGGAAGATCACCGCCTGGTCGGCGAAGGATGCCTTGGCCGCGGCCACGTTGTTCATGCCGAACCAGGCCGCCAGCGTGGCCGCCACGATCATCGGCACCCAGATGAAGCCGGCATTCTGCAGCCAGATCTGCTTGCCGGACGCGAGCGTCTGCGGCGCGCCGCCGAATGCCCCGAACACCCCGGCGGTGATCGCCAGCGGCACCAGGAACTGCACGACGGAGACGCCCAGATTGCCGAGCCCGGCATTCAGCGCCAGCGCCTGGCCCTTCTGTTCCTTGGGGAAGAAGAAGCTGATATGCGCCATGGACGAGGCGAAGTTGCCGCCGCCCAGGCCGCACAGCAGCGCCAGGATCAGGAACACGTTGTAGGGCGTGCCCGGCTGCTGCACCGCCATGCCGATGCCCACCGCCGGGATCAGCAACGACGCGGTGGACACCGTGGTCCAGGTGCGCCCGCCGAAGATCGGCACCATGAAGGCGTAGAACGCGCGCAGCACCGCGCCGGACAGGCCGGGCAGGGCCGCCAGCCAGAACAGCTCGTCCGGGCTGAACTTGAAGCCGATCGAGGGCAGGTTGATCACCACCACCGACCAGACCATCCACACCGCGAAGGCCAGCAGCAGGGCGGGAATGGAGATCCACAGATTGCGGTTGGCGATGCTCCGGCCCCTGGCGGCCCAGAAGATCTTGTCCTCGGGGTTCCAGTCGGCCAGTTCCTCACCCTGCGGCTGCAGTTCGGCCAGGAAGCGCGTGTCCGTCAGGCCCGGGGCGCGGCGTTCCATGCGCAGGATGGCGGCGTGCATCCAGGCCAGGCTGACCGTGGCGATGAGGAACAGCAGCATGAAGCAGCTGGTCCACAGCCCGGTCAGGTCGTTCATCAGGCCGAAGGCGATCGGCAGCAGGAAGCCGCCGAGCCCGCCGACCATGCCCACCACGCCGCCCACCGGACCGACATTGCCCGGATAATAGATCGGGATATGCCGGTAGACCGCGGCCTTGCCGAGCGCCATGGCGAAGCCGAGGCCGAAGACGATCGCCACGAACGGCGCCAGGCCCATGCTCAGGCTGAAGCCGTAGTCGCCATGCCGGCCGTGCACGATGTACTCGGTGGGCGGATAGGACAGCAGGAAGGTGCACAGCGCCGCCAGGCCGAGCGAGATATACATCACCCGCCGCGCGCCGATCCGGTCCGACAGCACCCCGCCATAGACCCGGAACAGGCTGCCGGGGATGGAGTAGCAGGCGCCCAGGATGCCGGCGATGGCGATGTTCATGTGATAGGCGCCGACGAAATAGCGCGGCAGCCACAGCGCCAGCGCCACGAAGCCGCCGAAGACGAAGAAGTAATACAGCGAGAAGCGCCAGACCCGCGCATCGGCCAGCGGCGCCAGCTGCTCGCCCAGGCTGAGCCGCCTGCCCTGCCCGGCACGGTGGGCGCGCAGCACCGGATCGTCGGTGGTGGTGAACCAGAACACCACCGCCATCAGCACCAGCACGCCGGCCCAGACCTGCGCCACCACCGGCCAGCCGAAGGCGATCATCACCAGCGGCGCCAGCAGCTTGGTCACCGCCGAGCCGACATTGCCCATGCCGAAAATGCCGAGCGCGGTGCCCTGCTTTTCCTGCGGATACCAGCGCGAGACATAGGCGATGCCGACCGCGAAGCTGCCGCCGGCGATGCCCACGCCGAGTGCGGCCAGCAGCATCATCGGGTAGGTGGTTGCAAACGACAGCAGGAAGGTGGCGGCCGCGGCGGCCAGCATCACCAGCGCGAAAACCACCCGCCCGCCGTACCGGTCGGTCCACATGCCGAGCACGAGGCGGATCAGGGAGCCGGTGAGGATCGGGGTGCCGACCAGCAGGCCGAATTCCGTGTCGTCGAGCCCGAGCTGCTGCTTGATGCCGATGCCGATGATCGAAAAGATCGACCAGACCGCGAAACACACCGTAAAGGCCGTGGTGCTCGCGGCCAGGGCGCGTGTGCGTTCGCCGTCCGATATAGCCGCCTGCTCCGCCGGCATGTCGTATCTCCTGAAATGACGCCGCGCTTCTTGCGGCAGGCAACAGGTCGCATCGTCGGCGGGCACGCAACGTTGACCTAAATCAACGCCGGCCGCAGATGCCAAATTTGGCATTCGGCAAAAAAATCGGCTAAATGAAAGAAATCATGGTGAAACGTACGCGCAATCGACGGAGATCGGGGTGCCCGCCGGACTATCCACGTTACGCGCCGTGCCGATGTTCGAGCGGCTGGGCGAGCTGCTGCTGCGCCGCCTGGACGCGATCACCGAACTGACGCAACTGCCGGCCGGCCGGATTCTCGGCCGCCAGGGCGAGGTGCCGGCGGTGCTGTACATCCTGCTCGATGGCCAGGCCGCGCTTTCCGCCACCGCGGCCGATGGCGCGGATTCCGTGGTGGACGTGGTGCAGCCGCCGACGCATTTCATCCTGGCGGCGGCGCTGACCGGCCTGCCCTACCTGATGTCGGCCACCACGATCACCCCGTGCCGCCTGCTCACGATCCAGGCGCCGGCCCTGCGCTCGCTCATTCATACCGAACTGGACCTGGCGACCGCCATGCTCGGCGCCGTGTCGCGCGACTACCGCGCCATGGTTCGCCAGGTCCGCGACCTGCGGCTGCGCTCGGCCGCGCAGCGGCTGGGATGCTACCTGCTGGCCCGCATCACCGATGAAGGCGCCGGCACCGCGCGGTTTCGCCTGCCGTTCGAAAAGGCCCTGCTCGCCTCCCGGCTGGGCTGCCGGCAGGACAGCCTCTCACGCGCCTTCGCCACCTTGCGCGACTATGGGGTGGAGACGCATGGCGGGCTGGTGATCGTGCACGACATCGCCGGGCTGCGCGCGTTCTCCCTACCCGACGAGATCGAGGAGCCGGGCGTTCCCCCGGCCTGACCGCGCCAGGCTCAGGCGGGGGGGGGCTCAGGCGGTGGGGGCGAGCCTGGGCACGAAGGGCCGGCTGGTGAAATGCTCCTCGCCGCTGGCGAAGCGCAGTCCGGCGGCCTTCACCGCGCTGTCGGGAACGGTTTCCAGCGGCACGTAGAAGCGGTCATGCTCGCGGATGACGGTGTCGTTATCCACCCGGTTGTAGCAACAGATCAGCGTCCAGCGGCGGTGCGCGGAGCGGTTCTGGGCGGAACGGTGCAGCGTGTTGGCGTGAAAGAACACCGCGTCGCCCGGCTCCAGTTCGCACGGCAGCACCGCCAGCCGCGCCGTGATGTCGCGCATGCGCGCGGGGTCGGCGACGTTCTGGCCCTCGCCCGGCACGGGCACGTGGTCGATCCGCCCCAGCAGATGCGAGCCGCGCACCATTTCCAGGCAGCCATTCTCCATCCCCGACCGATCCAGCGCGATCTGGCAGCTCGCCAGATGCGGGAACAGGCAGCCATTATGGTACCAGTAGCCGTAATCCTGATGCCATTCCCAGGCGCCGCCGACGAACGGCTCCTTCGCCGTCAGCTTGGACTGGAAGTGATAGACCGGGCCGCCGAGCAGTTCGGCCATGGTATCGACCATCCGCGCCGAGCGCGCCGCCATGCCGTACACGCTGTCGCCCGCCCGGTTCCACAGCGCGATGCGGGTGGCCGCGCCCTTGGCGTCCAGCCGGTCGATCAGATGGCTGGCGACCTCGGGATCGGCCTCCATCGCCCGGCGCAGCAGATCGACCTCCTCGGCGTCGAACATGCCGCGCGCGATGACATAGCCGTCGGCGTGATAGGCGGCGAGCTGCGCCGCGGACAGGATCGATGCCATCCCGGTGTTGCCTTCTCAGGGGGCGGTGATGCGGTACACGCGCGCCGCGGTGCCGCTGTACAGCGCCTGCTTTTCCGCCGCCGAGGCGCCGGAGGTGATGCGCTTGAACGCGTTCCACAGTTCGGTATAGCCGCAGCTCTGCTTGTCCGGCGGGAAATTGCTCTCGAACATGCAGCGCCCGGGGCCGAAGGCCTCGATGCAATGCTCGACATAGGGCCGCCAGGCCTCGGCGAGTTCCGCCGAGGAGGGCGGCAGGTCCTTGTGTTCGAAGCCGAAGCCGAACGAGCTCATGCCGAGGCCGCCCAGCTTGACATTCACGTTCGGGCTTTTCGCCAGTTCGGAGATGTCGCGCCGCCAGGATGCCAGGATCTCCTCACGCCGGCCGGCATAGGGGCCGACGCCGAGCACGCCGCCGACATGGTTGAGGATGATCGTGGTGTCCGGGAAGGCGCGCGCCAGATCGACGGCATCGGGCAGTTGCGGATGATACTGCCAGGATTCGAAGCTCAGGCCCAGCTTGGCCAGTTCGGCAAAGCCCTGGCGGAAGGTGGCATCGGCCAGCTGGTGCGGCGGCACGAAGCGGGAGACGAACCGGCCGATCGCCTCGTTCGGGTCGTGCGACACGCCGTAGCGGATGCCGCGGAAGCGCCCGTTGCCGGCGGCGATCAGCGCCTCCAGCACCTCGCGCACCCGCGCCCCGATGGTCAGGTCGGCATGGCCGATGATCGCCTCCGCCACCCGGCAGGGGCCGTACTGGCCCGACGCGCTCATCGCCGCGATGCCGTTGACGAACTCCACCTCCCCGACCGGGCGCATCTCCGCCGGCCCGGTGGCGCGGTACATCGCCTGGCATTCCAGGAACACGGTGGAAACGATGTTATGCCCGCCGGAGATGTCGGCCAGCAGTTCCGGCAAAAGATACAGGCCGCGATGCTCGGTGTGCCAGAGATGATGGTGCGGATCGATGATCGGCAGCTCCGGCTCCAGCGCCGCCTCCTTCGGCCGGCGGGCCAGCCAGGCGGCAAGGTCGGCATTGTTGCGATAGGCCAGTCCGCGATATTCGCCCTGGGCGGTCATGGTTGGTTTCCCTGTTCCTGGCGTTGGCGCTGCGTCAGCGCCGGATGGTGCTGACCGAGCCGCCCGAACCGGAGCGGCCGCCATCCACCACCACCTGCGTGCCGGTCATGTTGCCCGACAGGTCCGAGCACAGGAACAGCACGGTGTTGGCGATTTCCTCCGGCAACGTGTAGCGCCCGGTCGGCATGCCGGCGCGCATGGCATCGGCGATCGCCGCCGGATCGTTCGGGTTCCGCTGCGATTCGAGGGAGCGCATCATCCGCGTTTCCACCGGCCCGGGGCAGACCGCATTCACCCGCACCCCCTGCCCCGCCACATCCGCCGAGGCGACCTTGGTGAGGCCGAGGACGGCGTGCTTGGAGGCGACATAGGCGGGCATGCCGGGCCCGCCGAACAGCCCGGCGACCGAGGCGGTGTTGACGACGGTGCCGCCGCCCTGCTTCAGCATGACCGGCAGCACGTGGCGCAGGCCGAGGAAGACGCCCTTCAGATTGACGGCGATCACCTGGTCGAACACGGCTTCGTCGTATTCCTGGATCGGCATGACCTTGCCCTCGATCCCGGCATTGTTGAAGAAGCAGTCGATGCGGCCATAGGCGTTCAGGGCGGCCTTGACGTAATTCTGCACGTCGGCGGAGCGGGTGACGTCGGCCTGCGCGAAGCGGGCGTCGCCGCCGGCGGCATGCAGGGCCGAGACGGTATCCTCGCCAATGGCCGGATCATGATCGACCACCACCACCCTGGCGCCGCGGGCGGCGAAGGCCAGGCAGGTGGCCCGGCCGATGCCGCCGCCGCCACCGGTGACCAGGGCCACCTTGCCGTTGAAGTTCATGTTCGGGTTCCCTCCGTGATTTGCCCGACAGCTTCGCGCAACGGAGGGAACAGTCAAGGCAGGGGTTGCCCAGGGGGGCGTGCATGGGCGCGTGGCGCGGGCGGCGACGCTGCGTTAAGGTTTCGCGGCGACGGAAAAAAAATGAAAATGAACTGTCCTGCGCATGATGACGCGGATTACCTTCCCGACCGAAGCGGCCAACGCCGCGATAAAATACGGAACGTTCCAGCGGGTTGAGGTGGTCCCGTCCGTCTGGACAGTCTGGCTGCCTGGATAAGCGCGGTTCTGGGTGTTGTCAGGCCGCCAATCTCTCCATTTCAATTTCGCCATATGCCTCGTCGGGCGTGCGCCCGGTCAGGGCCGAATGGGGACGCCGGGCGTAATAATAACCGATCCAGCGGAACAGCCCTGTCCGCAGCTCCGATCCGGTCTCGAACGCGTGCAGGTAGACGCATTCGTATTTCAGGCTGCGCCACATCCGGAAGCGCCTGCTATGTGAACGGAACGGCGTCCGGCCTGTGAAAATAGCTTACGACCGGGACGTTGATGATGTCACGCTCAGTGCCTTGGAATCGAAGAAGAGCCGCACTGGTTAGCGAGCCGGTGCGCGAGATCGCCCGCCTTCGCTAACTTGGCGCGCGTCGAGTTCAAGACGGGGAAAGGCGGCGCCGAATCTCCGATTACCGTCAGCTTTGATAAGATCGAAAACTGTGATGGCGTCAGTGCGTGCATTCGCGGCCTGCTGGATCATTGGATCGATCAAGCTCTGCAGGTTGAGCATGCGCGGTGTTAGCCGCTGATACTCGTCTGCGGTCAATTCGGTAGTTGCCAGCGTACCCTCCGATGAGACCGCAGGCATGAGGCCTGCAAGCTCGACACGCCATCTCGAATATTCATCCACTAGATCAATAAGGCTGTTGCGAATGTCGGGAATTTCCAGAACGGCAATGAAATCCTTCGGCATATCCACCACGGCCAGCATCCGCTCATCATCGCTGAAGGTGATTTCGGGTGTCTTTCCGACCATCGGAGGCACCATCTGCCACGGCGGGTTTCGTGCACTCCCATCTTGCCTCGCGTGCTCGACCGCTGCCCGCAGGTGGGTGTCGATGTGGTTGATGGTCGAGAACATCTTCGCAGCCTTGAGCAGCATCGCCGTCACGGTTGCCAAATCGCGCTTTTCCTGCGCAGCCGCTTCCTGCCTTCTCATTACGCGCAGATTGGCAAACTGGATGCACAGAGTCACAAGGCCGCCGACTACCGCGCCGACCCCGGCTCCGATCAGGGTTGACCAAATCTGCCCGTTCAACTTGGCGAGGCTGGGCAGGAGAGCATAGGCGTAGGAGTCAATGGCTTTGGCGTATCCACGGCGAGACCGTCCTTGTCGCCGGCGGCTATCGCTTGTGCGCCTCCATGAAGGAGCGGAGAACCGCATTCATACGGCTCAAGTGCCCCCTGCCCTGCCCACGAAACCATTCCAGCACGTCAGCATCGAGGCGCAGATGAACTGACGCCTTCCCGGGGGGCGGCATCACTACCCGGGCGTTGCGCCAAAATTCCTCATCCACGGGACGCGCGGGTGCATCCGCACGAGTGCGGGTTTTGCCCCGGGCACGTTCAGCCTTGAGGGTTTCGGGCGAGTATTGCCTCGTATCGTCGCTTGCCTGCATCGTCCACTCTCCATGCGCTGATGATCCGGCGCACCTCGCCGCGCCATGTGTAGGCGACCATAAAGTAATCATCGCCGACACGGCCCAATGCGCGGAAGCGCGGCTCGCCGTACTGGCCGCGCTTGTCCTCGGCTTCGAGAAAGATGTCCTCAAAGATCAGCGCCGCATCCTTGAAGTCCACACCGTGATCTTCGAGGTTGCTGCGCCTTTTTCTTTCATCCCACTCGACACGCATTACGTACGGTACATATTTGTGGACACAAAGTCAAGCGCGACAGCCGAGATACCCAAGGCTATCGCATTTGAAACGCTATGGCCGGGCTTGCGGCCAAATGAGCTGTTTTCGCGGTCCAACTTGCCTCAAGCCGCGAAAAGCGAAAGCCTGCTGGCCTGCCTCCTGAAACTGGGCCTTCCCGATGGTAAGGCCAATTGGCAAGGCCGCGGTCTTCCCCACGCGGAAGGTGCGATTTTTCTTGCCCGTTAGAATATAGAACGTGTATTCTAACAAGATGCCCCATACATCCGATTTTCCCTGCGATAGCTCCGCCAGCCCGATTTGCGACTGTGAGCACTTGCTGCCTCGGGCGGCGTTTCAGGAGATTATGTTCGTCCTGCGCGGCGCGTTGCCGCCGCCGGTGTCGGAGGGGCCGGAGGCGGAAGCGCGGCGGGACCGGGCGGCGCTGGCGGGGGTGGCCGCGCTGCGGCCGGTGAACGCGGCGGAGGGGCGGCTGGCGACGCAGTTCGTCGCCGCCGATGCCTGGGCGATGGATTGCCTGCGCCTGGCGCAGGAGAAACGGCGGGAGTCGGGTGTCGCGTTCAAGTGCCGGGCGCAGGCGTTGAGCCTGATGCGGGAGGCCAGGCGCGCCTTGCGGGCGTTGCAGCAGATGCAGAAGACCCGGACGGGGATGGACCCGCCGGCGGCGGATCTCGCCGCCTGGGAGGCGCATGCCGCCGCCGCCATGCTGGCCGAGGTGCTGGAAGCGGATGCGGCCCGGGAGACGGCCCAGCACAGGAAGGGGGACGGGACTCGGGACGCGGCTGGGGACACGGGCGGGGACATGACCACGGAAGGCCGCGAGGCGGCGGATGGCGCAGCGGCGGATTCTGGATTTGTCCCGAACGATGGGACGGGCGCCGCTAATCCGCGTTCCGAGACGAATGTGAGATCACGCCCCGCCTGGGCCGCGGAGGGGGCGGCGCCGGTCGGCAGGCAATCGGGCGCACCTCCGGGGGCGAATCCGGGCACGCAATCGGGCGCCCATCCGGGGGCAGGGATGGCGGGGCCGACCTAGCTGGGGAATACTGCCGGGAGACGCACAGGAGCCCGGCATGAACGTCACCAGCATCGCGCGCGGCAGCGATATTCTCGAACAGGTCCGCGCGATCGGCCCACGGATCGACGCCGCCTCCCCGGAGGTGGATGCGCTGAACAATCTGCCGCAAGACCTCTTCGCCGCCCTGATCGAACGCGACCTGTTCCGCCTGCTGCAGCCGCGTGAATACGGCGGCGCCGAGCTGACGCCGATCGAGTTCGTGCACATCATGGAAGAGGTCGGCAAGCACGACGCCAGCACCGGCTG
>JBBIQA010000050.1:21628-24305 GCA_037442565.1 Rhodospirillales bacterium | reverse complement strand
TGGCGGAAGGGGTGGGATTCGAACCCACGGTACGCTTTCACGCACGGCGGTTTTCAAGACCGCTGCCTTAAACCACTCGGCCACCCTTCCGTCGTATCCGACTGTTATCCCGTGGCACCCGGGCGAACAAGGGTTCCTGTAGCCGAACGGGCCTAGGCGTTCTTGCCCACCACCGCATCGATCTCGCTCTCGGTGATCCCCACCTTGGCCGCGGCGGCGCGGATGTCGCGCCAGGTGGTCTCGTCCACCGGGATGCCCTTTTCCAGCCGCTCGGCGGTGTAGCGACGCTCGGGGTCGCCGGGCAGCAGGATCTCCTCGAAGCCCGGCGCGCGGCGGGCCGAGGTGATGTGGCTGCGGGTCGCCGCCACCTGCGCCGCCACGTGCTCCACGCCGCCGAGGCGCGACACGTCGATGATCGTCGCCAGCATGGAGTTCATGGTGCCGCCCATGGCCGGTTCGTCGGCACGTTTGCCGCCGGCGATCGCGGTGGTCATGATCTCGGCCATGATCGCGAGGCCCGAGCCCTTGTGCTTGCCGAAGGAGACCAGCGCGCCGACATGGTCGCGGATATAGCCGGTGGGGTCGTTGGTCGGGTTGCCGTCCTTGTCGATCAGCGAGCCTTCCGGCACCTCGATGCCCTTGTTGTAGGCGACGCGGACCTTGCCGCCGGCGATCGGCGTGGTCGCCATGTCCAGCATCGCCGCCGGCTTGCCGTCCGCGCCCGGCACCCCGGCGGTGAACGGGTTGGTGCCGAGCAATGCTTCCGCGCTGCCATAGGGCGCCTGGGAGTAGTGGTGATCGGACACGTTCACAAAGGAAATGAACGCCATGCCGTTAGCCGCACATAATTCGGCATAAGTGCCGATGCGGCCGATATGGGCGCTGTTGCGCAGCGCCAGCACGCAGGCGCCCATCTCGCGCGCCTTGGCGATGCCGGCGCGGACGGCATTGCCGCCCATGCGTTGGCCGTAGCCGCGCTTGGCGTCCAGTACCAGCAACGCACCGGCATCCAGCACGACCTCCAGCGTCTGGTTCGGCACCAGCAGTCCATCGGTGAGCAGGCGGACATAGGTCGGCAACATGCCGACGCCATGGCTGTCGTGGCCCGCCAGGTTGGCGCGGATCAGGTGATCGGCGACTTCCGTTGCTTCGGCGTCATCGCTGCCCATGCGGGTGGCGATCAGGTGGGTGACGGCGTAGAGGGCCTTGGAACTGAAATGCAGCACGATCATTCACCCGCCAGCCGGACGGCCGACAGCGGCGTGGAAAGGCGTATGACCGAAGCGATGTCGTTGGCCCGGTCGATCGCCAGCACCGCGTCCGCCAGGTGCGCGGCGCGTTCCTCGCCCAGCACGGCGTTCGCCAGGCCGGCGAACTTGGCGCGCAGTTCGCCCTCGGTCAGGAAGTTCTCCGGCTCGCCCTTCGGGATCACGACCTTCTGCACGAAATCCTGGCCGCGGGCGCGGATGGTGACCTTGCCGGACATGTTGGTGGGGTATTCGGCCTCGATCTCCGGGTCGAACTCGCTGCGGATCTTCGGCAGCATGTCGCGGATGGCCTTGTCGTGCAGCAGCTTGTAGCTGTCCCAGCCCATCGCGCCGGTGGTCAGCGCGGAGGCTACCACGAAGGGGCCGCTGAACTGGCCGTCCACGACGTTCTGCGGGTTGGACTTCTTCTCGGTGGGCTGGCCGACCAGCAGCATGCCGGCGTTGGGCAGACCGAGCAGCACGCTCTCGATCTCCTCGGCCTTCAGGTTGTTGGCCGTGCGGAGCATCAGCGCGGCATCGACGCTGGCATGGCCGTAGCGGCAGGATGGATAGGGTTTCACCGCCGTGTGCATCAGCTCGAACACCGTGCCGAGGTCCTGCACCGCGCGTTCGGGCACCGGGTTCGGCGCATAGGCCTTGAGGAAGCCGTGCGGTCCCTCGAAGGCCTGGGCGGCGCCCTTGAAGCCTTCGCGCACCAGGGTCGCGGCCATCAGGCCGTTGCTGGCGGCCCAGCCAACCTGGAATCTTTTCGTCCAGGCGCCGTTGACCAGGAATTCCAGGCTACCGGCGGTCTGGCTGAGTACCGTGCCGAGTGCGCCGGCGATCTGGTCGGCATTGAAGCCGAACACCCGTCCGGCGGCGGCGGCGGCGCCGAAGGCGCCGCAGGTGGCGGTGGGATGAAAGCCGCGGTTGTAGTGGTCGCCGGCGGGCAGGGCCAGGGCGATGCGGCAAGTGATCTCATAGCCGGCGACGATCGCGGCCAGCACGTCCGCCCCGGAAGCGCCGACCATCTCGCCCGCGGCGATCGCCGCCGGGATCACCGGCGCGCCTGGATGCAGGGAACCGGCGGCATGGGTGTCGTCGAAATCCAGCGAATGGGCCAGCGCGCCATTCAGGAAGGCGGCGCCGAGCGGGGTGTAGCGGGCGGGGTCGCCGAACACGCCGAAATTGCCGCCCGCCATGCCCATGGCGCGGGCGGCGCCGAGGAAGGATTCCGTGCTTTCCGCATCGTGGCGCGCGCGCACGATGTTGCCGACGAGGTCGAGCACCAGGAAGCGGGCCCGGTCGACCACATCCTTCGGCAGCCTATCGAGCGTGATGTCGGCGCTGAACTGCGCCAGTTCCTGCGTGATACCCATGGGTGCGTCTCCTGGTTTGTCCTGTTGCGACGACTTTGGCGCAAACGGCGG
>JBBIQA010000050.1:20024-21528 GCA_037442565.1 Rhodospirillales bacterium | reverse complement strand
GATGCCGCCTTCCGCGGCATCTCGCCGAACCAGAAGGTGCTGGAGCGCGACCGCCACCAGCCGGAATTCACCATGACCTGGGAGCGCTACCGCGCCCTGGTGATCAACGACCAGCGCATCGCCAACGGCCGCGTGGCCTGGCGGCAGAACCGCGCTTTGCTCGGCGACGTCCAGGCGCGCTATGGCGTCGATCCGCGGGTGATCCTCGGCATCTGGGGGCTGGAATCCAGCTTCGGCACGACCACCGGCAGCTTCAACGTGATCGAGGCGCTGGCGACTTTGGGCTGGGAGGGCAGGCGGGCCAGCTTCTTCCGCGGCGAGTTGATGGCGGCATTGAAGATCCTGGAATCCCGCGACATCACGCCCGCGCACATGACCGGCAGCTATGCCGGGGCGATGGGCCAGCCGCAGTTCATGCCCACGTCCTATCTTCGCTATGCGGTGGATTTCGACGGCGATGGCAGGCGCGACATCTGGACCGACCGGGCCGACGTGTTCGGCTCGATCGCCAATTACCTCGCCAAGTCCGGCTGGCGGGCCGGCCAGAACTGGGGCGTGCGCGCGACGGTGCCGGCCGATTTCGACATCAGCCTGGCCGGGCGGGAGAACCGCCGCACGCCGGCCGAATGGAGCCGGCTCGGCGTGCGCGCCGATGGCCGGGGCTGGCCCGGCGGCGATGCGCCGGCGGCCCTGGTGCTGCCCGATACCGTCAATGGCGGGGACACCGGCGAGGCCTATCTGGTAGGCGCCAATTTTACCGCCATCCGGCGTTACAACCCGTCCGATTTCTATGCCCTCGGGGTCGCTCTGCTGGGCGACCTGGTTGCCGCGTGAGCCTGACCGGCGAGCGACTCGGCTGGCGGGTCGGCATGCGGCTCGGTGCGCCATGTCTGGCGATTCTGCTCGCGCTGGCCGGCTGTGAGCGGTCGACGCCGGTCGGCAATCCGCATTACGTGCTGGGCCAGGCCTGGCAGGCACAGGGCGTCTGGCATTACCCGTTCCAAAGCCTCGAGCTGAGCGAAACCGGCCTGGCGGCGACCTATGGCCGCGACCATCCGACGCTTACTGCGAACGGCGAGGTATACGATCCGGCGCTGCTGACCGCCGCCCACCAGACCCTGCAACTGCCGGCGGTGATCCGCCTGACCAATCTGGAGAACGGGCTGCAAACGCTGGTGCGCGTGAACGATCGCGGCCCGGCCAATCCGGCGCGTATCCTGGCGGTGACCCCGCGGGTCGCTGCCCTGCTGGAATTTCCCGCCGCGGGCACCGCCCGGGTGCGGCTGGAGGTGCTGCAGACCGAGAGCCGCGAGGCGGCCGAGGCGGTCAGGGGCGGCAGCGCGATCCGGCTGGATGTCGCAACCGCGCCGCGTGGCCGGGTGGAGCAGGAAACCCTCGCCCCGCCGCCCGGCATCCAGGCTGCGGGCGGGACCGCTTCGGTGGCGGCGGGCAGCGCGCCGGGCGGCGCTGCGGAACCCGCCCCGGCCGTGCCGGCCGACTGCGA
>JBBIQA010000050.1:17981-20014 GCA_037442565.1 Rhodospirillales bacterium | reverse complement strand
CACCCCCGCCGACGATGTGCAGCCGGCCCCGGCCGCGCAAGCCGTGCGGCGTCTGCCGGAAACCATTACCCGAACCGCGCCGGCGCCAGGTGCGCTGTGGGTGCGCCTGGGCAGCTTCAGCCGCGTCGAGTTCGCCCGGATGCGGCTTGCCCAGGTTCGCGGCCTTGGGGCGCGAATTGAAAAAATCCGTAACGGGCGGGCGGCCGATTATCGGGTTACCATCGGCCCGTTGGATCGGGTGTCGGACGCGGATGCCGTGCTGGCCCGCGTGATCGCCGCCGGCATAACCGACGGCCGGATCGTCATCGAGTAGGAGCAGGATGCCATGACAGCCCCCATCGGGAACGCCCATAATGGGAACGCCCATGCAGGGACGGGCCAAAGCGGTATGGGCCGACGGTTGTTGCTGCTGGCAGGCGGCGCGACGGCCGCCGCCGCCGCAGGGCCGGCCTTGGCCAAGCCGCGGGAGCAGGCGCCGCCCCGCCACGGCCAGAAGGCCGCCGACCCCGCGCCGACCGGTTCACCGGCACAGACGCCGGTCGGCCCGCTGGACCTGCTCTCGCGCTGGGCGGTGGTGATCGACTTCACCACAGGGACCGTGCTGCTCGACAAGGACGCCGACAAGCCGATCCCGCCCTCGTCGATGACCAAGCTGATGACCGCGTATCTGGTCTATGAGCGCCTGAAGAAAGGCCAGCTGAAGCTGACGGACGAACTGCCGGTCTCCGAGCGCGCCTGGCGGATGGGCGGGTCGAAGATGTTCGTGCAGCTCGGCAGCTCGGTGCCGGTGGAGGATCTGATCCGGGGCATGATCGTGCAGTCCGGCAACGACGCCTGCATCGTGCTGGCCGAGGGGATCGCCGGGTCGGAGGAAGCCTTCGTCGAGCTGATGAACAAGAAGGCCGCCGAGCTCGGCCTGAAGAATTCGAGTTTCCGCAACTGCACCGGCTGGCCCGACCCGGACCACCACATGAGCGTGCATGACATCGCCATCCTGGCGCGCCACATCATCCAGGATTTCCCCGAATATTACCACTATGACTCAGAAAAAACGTTCAAATACAATGGAATAGAGCAGGAAAACCGCAATCCCCTGGTGCAGAAGGGCACCGCCGACGGCCTGAAGACCGGCCATACCGAGGCCGGCGGCTTCGGCCTCGCCGCCAGTTCGCTGCGTGGCGGGCGGCGGGTGATCATCGTGTTGAACGGCATGCCCACCAACAAGGTGCGCCGGGAGGAGGGTGAGCGGGTGATGGACTGGGCGTTCCGTGAGTTCGAGAACGTGACGCTGTTCTCGGCCAGCGACGTGATCGAGACGGTGCCGGTGTGGCTCGGCGCCAGCAAAACGGTGCCGCTGGTCGGCGGGCGAGACCTGGTGGTGACGATGCCGCGGCAGTGGCGCGATACCGCGAAGGTCACGGTCCAGTACGACTCCCCGATCGTGGCCCCCGTGGCGCGCGGCGATACGCTCGGCAAGCTGATCGTCGCCGGCCAGAACGTGCCGGCGATGGAAGTGCCGCTGCTGGCCGGCGCCGACGTGGCGAAGCTGGGCCTGCCGGGCCGGGCGATGGCGGTGATCTCGCGCTACGTTACGGGAAGCTGAGCTGAGCACGCGGCCGCAGGCGGCCGGGTTCTTCATCACGCTGGAAGGCGGGGAGGGGGCCGGCAAGTCCACCCAGGCACGGATGCTGGCCGACGCGCTGGCCCTGCGCGGGGCGCCCGTGCTGCGCACGCGCGAGCCGGGCGGTGCCAAGGGGGCGGAACTGCTGCGCGGCCTGCTGCTGGGCGGCGGCATCGACTGGTCGGCGCCGGCGGAGACGCTGCTGCATTTCGCCGCCCGGGCGGAGCATGTCGAGCGCAGCATCCGCCCCGCCCTTGCCGCCGGCATGTGGGTGGTCTGCGACCGGTTTGCCGACTCGACGATGGCCTATCAGGGCTACGGCCAGGGCGCCGACCGGGCGATGATCGCGGCGCTGGCCGGGCTGCTCGGCATCGTGCCGGACCTGACGCTGATGCTGGAGGTGCCCGAGGCG
>JBBIQA010000050.1:4323-17881 GCA_037442565.1 Rhodospirillales bacterium | reverse complement strand
ACGCAGATCGCGGTGGAGGATGTCCGTGACATCCCGAAATTCATGACGCTGACCCCCGCCGAGGGCGGCTGGCGCGTGGTGATCGTCGATGGTGCGGAGGACATGAGCCCGAGTTCGGCCAACGCGCTGCTGAAGGTGCTGGAGGAACCGCCGTCGCGCGCGATCCTGCTGCTGGTCTGCGGCGCGCCCGGGCGATTGCTGCCGACGATCCGCAGCCGTTGCCGCCGGCTGCAGCTGGCGCCGCTGGACGACGAGGCGATGGGCCGGCTGCTGGCGACCTACCTGCCGGAGATGCCGTCCGACGAGCGCGACCGCCTGGTCACCCTGGCGGAAGGCTCGCCGGGCCGCGCGCTGCTGCTGGCCGAGGAACAGGGGCTGGCGCTGGCGGCCCTGGTGGACGAGGTACTGGCCGCGAGCCCGAACTTGAAGATGAGCCGTGCCTACGAACTGGCCGACACGATCACGCGCGGGGAGGGGGCGTTTTCCACCTTCATGGATTTGCTGCGCGCCGCGATCACCTCGGCCGTCCGTGACGCCGTTCGGGGGCGGGCCGATCCCGACCAGATGCGCCTTGTCGCGCTGCGTCCCCTTGATGCCTGGGGCGAAGTGTGGGACGCGCTCACCCGGCTGCAGGACGAGACCGAGCGGTTCAACCTGGACAAGCGCCAGGCGATCGTCGCCGGATTGGGAATGCTCGGCCAGCAGAGCAACAGAGCGGTGCCATCATGACCAAACGCTTCTACATCACCACGCCGATCTATTACGTGAACGCCGCGCCGCATGTCGGCCACGCCTATACGTCGATCGCCGCGGACGTGCTGGCGCGGTTCAAGCGGCTGGACGGCTACGACGTGTTCTTCCTGACCGGCACCGACGAACACGGCCAGAAGGTGGAGAAGGCCGCGGCGGATGCCGGACTCGATGTGCAGGCGTTCACGGACAAGGTGTCGGACGATTTCCGCGACATGACCCGGCGCATGGGAATCTCCAACGACGATTATATCCGTACCACCGAGGAACGGCACAAAGCTTCAACCACAGAGCTTTGGCGCCGTCTGGTGGCGGCCGATCAGATCTATCTCGGGCATTACGAGGGCTGGTACGCGGTGCGCGACGAGGCCTTCTACGATGAGGAGGAACTGACCAAGCGCCCCGACGGCAGCTTCGTCGCGCCCTCCGGCGCACCGGTGGAGTGGGTGCGCGAGCCGTCGTATTTCTTCCGTCTGTCGGCCTGGCAGGACAAGCTACTGGAATTATACGAAAACCATCCCGATTTCATCGGCCCGAACGCGCGCCGCAATGAGGTGGTGAGCTTCGTGCGGGGCGGCCTGCGCGATCTGTCGGTCAGCCGCACCAGCTTCCGCTGGGGCATTCCGGTGCCGGGCGCGCCGGAGCACGTGATGTATGTCTGGCTGGACGCGCTGAACAATTACGTCACCGCCTGCGGCTTCCCGGACGAAGCTCATCCGCGCTGGAAATACTGGCCGGCCGACGTTCACATGGTCGGCAAGGACATCACTCGCTTTCACGCCGTGTATTGGCCCGCCTTCCTGATGGCGGCTGGGCTGCCCTTGCCGAAGCGCATCTCCTCGCATGGCTGGTGGACGATCGAGGGCGAGAAGATGAGCAAGTCGCTCGGCAACGTCATCGATCCGCGCGAGCTGGTGGACAGCTTCGGGCTGGACGCCGTGCGCTTCTTCCTGCTGCGCGAGGTGCCCTTCGGTAATGATGGAGATTTCTCCCGCAAGGCGCTGATCTCACGGATGAACACCGAGCTTGCCAACGATCTCGGCAATCTCGCGCAGCGTTCGTTGTCGCTGATCGCCAAGAACTGCGGCGGCAAATTGCCGGGCAGGGGGGAAATCACCGAGGCCGACGCGGTGATCCTGGCCGCCGCCCACGCCTTGCCGGTGGCGATGCGCCTGCAACTGGACCGGCAGGCGTTTCATGAAGCGCTGGAAGAAGTGTGGAAGGTGATTCGCTCCGCCAACGCCTATATCGACCACCAGGCGCCATGGGCGCTGCGCAAGACCGATCCGGCCCGTATGGCCGATGTGCTGCGCGTGCTGGCCGATGTGCAGCGGGTGATCGCGACGGTGCTGCAGCCGTTCATGCCCGAGGCGATGCGACGGATGTTGGACCAGCTTGGGGTGCCCGGCGATGCGCGCATGCTGGCGGCCCTGGATGTGCCGTTGCCGGAAGGGATTGCCCTGCCAGCGCCGCAGGGAATTTTCCCGCGTTTTGTCGAAGAAGCCGCATAGCAAGCTGATGTTGATCGATTCGCACTGCCATCTGGACTATTACACCCCGGCCGAACTGCCGGACGTTCTGGCGCGCGCGGCGGAAGCCGGCGTCGGGGAAATGGTCTCCATCGGCACCAGGCTGAAGCAATCCGTGGAAATCCGCGGCCTGGCGGAGGCGCATGCCAATCTCTGGTGCACCGTGGGCGTCCATCCGCACAGCGCCGCCGAGTTTCCGGTCCCAAGCCCCCAGGAAATCGCCGCGCTCGCGGCGCATCCGAAGGTCATCGGCATCGGCGAGACGGGGCTGGATTACTTCTACGACAAGGCGCCGCGGGACGTGCAGCAGGAGAGCTTCCGCGCCCATATCCGCGCCGCCGCCATCGCCGGCGTGCCGCTGGCGATCCATGCCAGGGACGCCGATGAGGACATCGGCAGAATCCTGCGGGAAGAACGCGATAGCGGCCTGAATTTCCAGTTTCTACTGCATTGCTTCAGCTCCACCCGGGTGCTGCTGGAGGCAGCGCTGGCGATGGACGGGTATTTCAGCTTCTCCGGCATCCTGACTTTCCCGAAATCCACTGAATTGAGGGAGATGGCGGTGGATATTCCACTCGACCGGCTGCTGGTGGAGACCGATGCGCCCTATCTGGCCCCCGTCCCGTTTCGCGGCAAGCGCAACGAACCTGCCTGGGTCGCGCATACCGCCAAGGTGCTGGCGCAGGTTCGTGGCGTGAGCCCGGCGGCGATCGCCGACCTGACCACGGCGAATTTTCGCCGGCTGTTCCGCAAGGCCGCGCCGGGCGCGGCGGCGGCCTGAACCGCATGCGTGTCGTTATCCTAGGCACCGGCGGCTCCGCCGGGGTTCCGCTGATCGGCGGTCCGGACGGGCGTGGCGACTGGGGCCTGTGCGATCCGGCCGAGCCGCGCAACCGGCGGACCCGCGCCAGCATCGTCATCGAAAGCGACGAGGGCAGGCGGTTGCTGGTAGACACCTCGCCGGACATGCGCAGCCAGTTGCTGGCCTGCGCGGTGCCGTCGGCGGATGCGATCCTGTTCACCCATGCCCATGCCGACCATATCACCGGCCTGGATGACGTGCGCATCCTGAACCGGATCGTCGACCGACCGCTGGACGCCTTCGGCACGACGAGAACCCTGGAGGAACTGCTGCGCCGCTTCGGCTACGCTTTCCAACCCTGGAAAGGCCCAGGATTTTTCCGCCCGGCACTGGTTCAGCGTCCGGTCGAGCCCGGCGAGACCGTGGAGATGGCCGGTTTCAACGTCGGGCTGTTCGACCAGGATCACGGCTTCACCAGGTCGCTCGGCTTGCGCATCGGCGACTTCGCGTATTCGACCGACGTCGTTCGGCTAAACGACGCGGCGTTTGCCATGCTGGCCGGCGTGGACACCTGGGTGGTCGATTGCTTCCAGCGCCACGGGCCGCACAATACCCATGCGCACCTTGAAGTGGCGCTGGACTGGGCGAAGCGCGTCGGCGCCAGGCGCACGCTGCTGACGCATATGGGACCGGAAATGGATTGGGCCTGGATGCGCGCCAATCTGCCGGCGGGCGTTGAGCCTGCCTATGATGGCCAGTCGCTGGACATTCCATGATATCGAATTTCCATAATATTTCTTCTGCGGCATTTGGATGTGCCAAAGGCGCTCGCCCGGGAACAAACCATGACCGCTTCCGCTGAGACCGAACTGCGCCGCCTTCTCTCCATCATGGAGCGGCTGCGCGATCCAGAGACCGGGTGCCCATGGGACAAGGTGCAGGATTTCAACAGCATCGCGCCCTATACGATCGAGGAAGCGTATGAGGTCGCGGATGCGATCTCCCGGCGGGACTTCGCCGCGTTGCCGGACGAGCTCGGTGATCTGCTGTTCCAGGTGGTCTATCACGCCCGCATGGCCGAGGAGGAAAACCGCTTCGGCTTTGCCGACGTGGCGCGGACGATCGCCGACAAGATGATCCGCCGCCACCCGCATGTGTTCGGTGACGCCGCCGCCCGGGACGCCGCGGTCCAAACCGGTGCCTGGGAGGCGCAGAAGCGCGCCGAGCGCCACGCACGGACCGAAACCGGCACCCTGGCGGGCATTCCAGCCGCCCTGCCCGCCCTGACCCGCGCCGCCAAGCTGACCAATCGCGCCGCGCGCGTCGGTTTCGATTGGCCCGATGCCGCCGGCGTGCTCGACAAGCTGGAAGAGGAAGTGCTGGAACTGCGCGCCGAGCTGCCGGCTGCGGACCCGGCACGGCTGGCCGATGAGGTCGGTGATCTGCTGTTCGTGCTCGCGAACCTGGCGCGTAAGCTGCACCTCGATCCCGAGGCATGCCTGCGCCAGGCCAACGACAAGTTCGCCCGTCGGTTCGAGGGCATCGAACAACGACTTGAGATTGCGGGAAAGTCACCTGCCGACTCGACGCTCGAGGAGATGGAGGCGTTGTGGCAGGCAGTGAAGCGGGCGGAGCGGGCGGACGCCCCTGTTCAGTAGTCCTTGCCGCTGAAATCCGGCCGCTCGAACCTGGCCCGGTCCGCCGGCAGCAGGCGGACCGTGACGTGGATCATTTCGTCTCTGTCCTGCCGGCCGATCACCTCGCCATGCGCATACAGCCAGGCCAGCCGGGCACCGTCCGACGAGGCGATGTCGTAGCCGGCGGTTTCCATACCCGCCGCGATCCGCCGGTCTATGGCGTCCTGCAAGGCGCGCAGTCCCTCACCGGTGATGGCGGAGACGGCGATGCTGCCTGCCCTGGTTTGCACTTCCGACACGCCGCCAAGCAGATCGGACTTGTTCAGCACCTCGATGCTGCGCAAGGGCCAGTCCTCGTCCAGCGTGCCGTCGCGCACCATGCCGTCCAGCACGGCGATCACATCCGCCCGCTGGGCGGCACTGTCGGGGTGGGCGGCGTCGCGCACATGCAGGATCACATCCGCCTCCGATACTTCCTCCAGCGTGGCGCGGAAGGCGGCGACGAGTTCGGTGGGCAGTTCGCTGATGAAGCCGACGGTGTCGGACAGGATCGCGCGCCGCCCGGATGGCAGGCGCAGCCCGCGCATGGTCGGATCGAGCGTGGCGAACAGTTGGTCCTTCGCCGTCACTTCCGCGCCGGTAAGCGCGTTGAACAGCGTTGATTTTCCGGCATTGGTGTAGCCGACCAGCGCCACCACGGGGAACGGCACGCGCCTGCGGGCGGAGCGGTGCAGGCCGCGGGTGCGGCGAACCTGTTCCAGTTCCTTCTTCAGCCGCACGATGCGGTCCAGGATCAGCCGCCGGTCGGCCTCAATCTGGGTCTCGCCGGGGCCGCCGAGGAAGCCGAAGCCGCCGCGCTGGCGTTCCAGATGGGTCCAGGAACGCACCAGGCGGGAACGCTGGTATTCGAGATGAGCGAGTTCGACCTGCAGCGTGCCCTCGCGGGTCGCCGCGCGTTCGCCGAAGATGTCCAGGATCAGGCCGGTCCGGTCGATCACCTTGCAGCCCCAGGCCCGCTCGAGGTTGCGCTGCTGCACCGGCGACAGCGTGGCGTCGAGGATGGCTACCTCTACCTCGTTGGCCTCCAGCGCCTGGCCTTGCGCCTCCAGCTGGCCCGAACCCAGCAAGGTGGACGGACGGCGGACACGCAGCGGCACGATGGCGCTGTGGACGACCACGAGGCCGATGGACGCGGCGAGCCCCACGGCTTCTTCCAGCCTGGCTTCCGCCACCCGGGCATGATCCCCAGTGGTTTCAGCACGCTCCCACGGCAGGATAACGCCAGCGCGGGTCGGGCCGGGGGGTGTGGCCCCCTGCCCCTTGCCGGATTTCTTCTTGTCCTTCAGTCCGAGCAGCGCTTCGGTGTCGGTGACCTCTGGCGCTTCGGCCGGACGGTCATTGTCGTTTACCCGGTGGCGCGTCACGCCGCCTGGAACCCGCGCCGCGCGGCTGGGCTATTCTTCACCAGTCGCGGCCTCCCTCACGGCGGCGCCTTCGACCTTCGTGGCGTCGAAGAGCTGGATCGGCGCGCCTGGCATGACCGTGCTGATCGCGTGCTTGTAGACGAGCTGGGTATGCCCGTCGCGACGCAGCAGAACGGAAAAATTATCAAACCAGGTGATGATACCCTGCAGTTTGACCCCATTGACCAGGAACACGGTTACGGGGGTCTTGCTCTTGCGCACGTGATTCAGGAACACGTCCTGAACGTTCTGCGACTTTTCATTGGCCACGGCGATGATCCTTCTTTGTTTTCATTAACGTCGTTGTCGTCACAAGGATCGAGATTGGCGAGTAAGCGGGCGTGGCACGGCCGCTTGGGCTTCATCCAGGTGACAGGTGGTAGGCCAGGCTATTGGAAAGGCATGAGAAATTCCAGGCGTAGGCGTCAGGCGAACGACCGGAGCCGGGTAATCAGCACACCAGCCGACGGCATATGGATATCGGGGGCCGCGTTGTCGATACCCCCGTCATGGGAAGCATCGCCAACCAGCACCGCCGTGACACCGGCAGCCCGCGCTGCCTGCATGTCGCTGGCAGTGTCGCCCAGATACCATACCGACCGATCCGGCGCACGCCCAAGATTCGCCAGGGCGAGCAGGATGGAATCCGGCGCCGGCTTGTCCGCCGTGGCGTCGCCGGCGCCGACGATCGTGCGGAAATGCCCGTCCCACCCCAAATGGGTGACCTCACGCCGCAGGAAGGCGCCGGCCTTGTTGGAAACGACGCCCTGCGGCCAGGCGGCGCCGGCGCGCAGCACTTCCACCACGTCCGGCAGCGGGCGCAGATGGTCGAGGTGGCCCTCGGTGAGCGTGGCATAGAACAGGTCCCGCGCGCGTTCCCAATCGGCCCCGAACATCGGCGGGAAGCTGTCGCGCAGGCTGGTGCGCACGCGCTGACGCGTGTCCTGGTCGGTCCAGCGTGGCATGCAGAACGCGTCAAAGACAGCGTTCAGCGCGCCGGTGATGGCGGACCAGCCGTCTACCAGGGTGTTGTCCCAGTCGTAGAGGAGGACGGAGGGTCGAGAATTCAGGTGCATGGCTATGTCCGGTGCATTGGCTGGCGCACCGGATTTGTCATCAAATGCGATGGGACCGCCGGCGCCTACGTGTCATTCGGCCGGGATTTGCGCAAGGGCCGGTTCGGTGGAGTAGCCCCAGAGCCGAAGCGCTGTCCGGATCGGCGGGCAATCCAGCAGGATGGAGGCGATTTCCGCATTCTCCGGCCGCTTCCACTTGTCGATTTCCGCGCTGGTGAAATGTGCCCGATCACCCGGCAGGGCATGTTCCCGGATGTCGTGGATATCCGACGTCCGAGTGCAGAAGCTGGCGAACTCGTCGATATCCGCCTCGGACACGCCCAGCTTGCGTCCGAGGTCGGTAAAGCCGTTCAGCGGATCGCTCAGCATGTCCTCGTAACGCACCAGAATGGCATCGTGGCGGGCCCAGACGGCGCTGATGGCGAGGTCGCCCAGGAAGTAGGTCTGGGCGAAATCCTGGAGCACCGCGGGGTCATTGGACAGGATCCGTTCCTGTTCGGGGGAATCCGCTCCCAGCCGTTTAACATGGCTGCGCAGGGACAGAAAAATATCCAGGGGATTGCGCACCAGGGAGATCGTTCTGACCTGGCTGGCGCGCAGGACGTCGGCCAGTGCGGCGGTATAGGGAAGATGCGCGTGGAACACGATCCGCCGATTCGCGCCTGCATCGGCGTAGTGGCGGATTATCGCCTGGGATTCGAAGAACTCGGTGCTCTCCATCTCGAAGGCACTCACCAGCACATGCTTGATCCACAGGTTGCCGGTTTTTGCCGTTGCCAGAATGGCGATGGAATTCTGATCGTAGTCGGTCAGCGGCATGGCGTCAGGCCGCCTGATGCTTCCGCGTGGACCGCCCGGCCGTTCTGACCGCCCGCCCCGCCCGTTTGGCTGCTGGCGCTGCGTTCTTCGCCTGCTTCATGGTGCCCCTGTCCCCTTTGCCCAGTGACAGAACCTCGGTGATCGTTCCCGCCAGAATATCGTTGTCGAGGCCGAGTTCATGGGCGCCATAGGTGATCACCCACAGATCCAGCCGGAAGACATCGGGCGCGCCGCCCTCCAGAACCGACTCGCGCACGTCTTGCCGATGCGACAGAACCTGCCGCTCCAGAACCGACAACCCATCGGCCTCCGAGCGCGAGTCCAGCCACGCGGACAGCCGCGGCCTGTCGATTGCCGCGCCAGCGGGCTGGCCGGTCAGGCGGTTGTAGTCCTCCTCCAACTGCCGCAGAAACGAGGACGGTCCGGCGCCTTCCTTATTCGGCAAGGGCTGCATCCGGCATCCAGGGGCGTGCAACGAAAACA
This sequence comes from Rhodospirillales bacterium, assembly GCA_037442565.1. GTDB lineage: Bacteria > Pseudomonadota > Alphaproteobacteria > Acetobacterales > Acetobacteraceae > PALSA-911. The sequence goes on along the minus strand of JBBIQA010000050.1, from coordinate 9,322 downwards.
TAACGCATGGCCGATGCCCACCCCTTCCCTGCTGCGATCGGTTCCTGGCAACGGCCGGTCCGTGATCCGCCGCCAAGATGACAAAATCATTACCAAACCGGTGGCGGCGCGGGCATTAAATATGCTTAATTAATTCACTGAGAAATCACGATCACTTGAAAGACGGAGCGCCGCCATCGGGCAGCCGTTCAGCCGGAACGGCGCACCTGGTCCCACCAGGCGCACGCCCCGGGCGTGACAGCATAGCTACCTTCCAGCACCTGCAGCGGCTGACGCAGCCCGGCGGCGCCGGCCTTCAGGCGCATTGCCCTTGCCTCGGCCTTGGCCTCCGGCGGCAGCCAGGCCCGTTCATGGCCCCATAGGCTCGGTCCGGCCTCCAGGCGCTGCGGCGTCCAGGTGGCGGGGTCGATCACCCGCCCGCCCCAGCCGTACTCGACCTGGAAGCCGGACGGCGAGCGCAGATAGAACGAGGTCATCCAGTCGTTGGTGTGCCGGCCAAGCGTGGCCATCACGCGGCTTGGGTCTTTTTCCGTCCCGTCGCCGAGCGCCAGATCATAGCCCTGGCCGATATCGTCCAGCGCACACAGTTCCACCATGAAGTGGTGCATGCCGCTGCGGCCGGTCTCCAGCATCGCGAAGCTGTGCTGGCGCGGATTGACGTGGAAGAACGCCGCGCCGAACGGGCGTTCCATGATGTCGCTGACGCCGAAGCCGAGCACGTCGCTGTAGAACGGCAACGCCACGTCCAGGCGCTCCACGGTGATCACCACGTGGCCCATGCCGAGCGGGCCGGTGCGGAAGCCCGAAATGGCCCGGCCGGCGACGAACGGCGCCTCAGCCACGGCGGCACCGTGGAACGCCTCCAGCCGGTTGCCCAGCGGATCGGCGAACGAGATCAGGCCGGCGACCGCCCGACGGTCGGCCAGGGCGGCCGGTTCACGGGTGACCGTGACGCCGGCCCGGTCCAGCCGCGCGGCCAATGCCGCCAGCGCCGTCTCGTCTGCCACTTCCCAGCCGATGTAGCGCTGGCCGTCGGCCAGGTCGCGGTCGATGATCAGGCGTTGTGCCCGGTCGTCCATGCGGAAGGCCCGGGAGGTATTGCCCCGCTCCACCGGTTGCATGCCGAGCAACGAGGTCGCGAAGTCGGACCACCCATCCAGGTCCGCGGATCCGAAGCCGAGATAGCCGAGCGCCTGCACCTGCATGATCCGTCCCCCGCCGAAAGACCGGTAGTTTAGCACATCGCGGCGGGGTTGCAGCCAGGCCGCTCAGCCTGTCGGTAGGTACGGCGTCGGCACGAAGAAGCGGCCGCCGACGGTCTTCAGGGCGTTGTTGGGGCTCACCATCGCCATACCGCGCAGCGCGATCAGGAATTGTCCGGCCACGGTCCGGCGCCAGAACCAGCCGTCGATCTGCCGCGCCGAGGGCGGGCCGCCATCCGCCTGCACTGCCTCGCCATACAGCGCCTTCAGGTCGTCGGCGAGGAAGCGCAGCGCCAGCGCCGGAGTGTCGTGCAGCGCCACGGTCGGCAGGGCGCCATTGAGGAACGAGGCGGCGAAGGCCGGCCAGGCCTGCGGCGGCTGGCCGGCGAGGCCGATGGTGGTGCGGCCGAAGCGCGCCTGGAAGCGCTCCCAGGCCGGCAGCACCAGCGCCATTTCAGCCCGCAGCGCGGCTTCCCAGCCTGCCGCCGTTCCCGGGATGGCGGGCGGCGGCAGGTCCATCGCCGGCCGCCAGTCCGGCCGGTCGAACCAGCTTGGGTTGTCATCGGGGAAATGCTCCAGGATCGGCGCCTCCCCGCCGCGTTCCAGCAGGGACAGCGCCTGCATCAGCACGCGGCGCTGGAACGCCGTGTCGTTCGGCTCGCCAAGCGGACGGCCGAGCATGAAGGGCACGAACACCGCTCGCGGCGGGCGGGTCTTTTCCACCTGCGGCAGGGCGACCGCGAGCACCGTCGTCGGCAGGCCCCGGTCTTCCAGCCTATGTGCCAGCGCGCTCACGGCGCGCGTGCACAGCGGTCAGACGGGGGCGAGAACGACGGCGTTGCAGCCCTCGGCGAGCAGGCCGGCGGCGATGGCGTTGGCGGAATCGGCCATCGCCGCCGGGTCGGTCGAGCCCATGACGGTGTAATGGCTATCCGCGACGCCGCCGATCACGCCCTCGGCCGCCAACTCGCGCAGGCGATCGATGGGATAGGCGACGTTGATGTCGCGCTGGAACCCGGCCCGGTCGAAATTGATCGACACATGGCTCATCAGGATTTCGTCGGTGGGCCAGTTCGCCGGCAGGACGCGGTATTCGCCCGAGCCGAAATCGAACGGCCTGTCGCCGCGCCGGATCAGCGCCGCGGAACTGACGATCGCCACCTTGCGAGCCGACAGCGCCGGGCCGGCGGCGAAGGGCGTGGTGTCGAAACTCGGACAGTCGATGTCGCGAACGTGGTGGCGCGTAGGTTCGGGAATATCTTCCAGGCGGGCCAAATTCATCGCTCCTCTTGTCACAGGCAATGGACCACGCCGGCCGGCGGCCGGCAACCGGTTGTCCCTTTCAGACGCAGAGCGCGCCCCGATGTTACGCATGGTCGTTCGATTCCCGTTTCGGCCCCCTTCCCTCTCGGCCAAACCGCGCTAACCTGCCTCTCCATGATCACCTTTCAGGAAGCTTCCGCGACCGTGGCACCGGGCCGGCGGGTCTATGCCATCGGCGACGTGCACGGCCTGTCCCAGCGCCTTATGGCGCTGCACGCCGCCATCCGCAGCGATTTGCACCGCCGGCCGGTCGCCGAGCCGCTGCTGATCCACCTTGGCGACTACGTCGATCGCGGGCCGGACAGCGCCGGGGTGATCGCCCTGCTCGCCGCCGGGCCGCCGATCGAGGGCGTGGAAACCATCAACCTGATCGGCAACCACGAGAACACCATGATCGAGGCGATCGGCGGCGATGCGGCCTCGGCCACCGACTGGATGTTCAATGGCGGCGAGCCGGCGCTGGAGAGCTATGCCATCCCGCCGGGAACGCCGCGCGATGAATGGGCGGCGGCGGTCCCGCGTGAGCACATGGAGTTCTTGCACGGACTGAGCGTCAGCCATCGCGAGGGCGGCTACATGTTCGTGCATGGCGGCATCCGTCCGGGGGTGCCTTTGGACGAGCAGCTGCGCGACGAGATGATCCGCATGCGCCACCCCTTCCTGAACTCCGAGGCCGACCACGGGGCGGTGATCGTGCATGGCCATACCCCGATCAAGACCCCGGTGATCAAGCCCAACCGCATCGGCATCGATACCGGCGCGATCTTCGGCGGGCCGTTGACCTGCCTGGTGCTGGAAGAGGACCGGATGGGCTTTCTCTACGCCTGATTCGCCTGCGGCGGGGTGGATGCGCCGGCTTCATGGATGCCCCGGCTTCATGGATGCACTAAGCCGGAATTGCTGCTAGGGATACCATGGCATGAGCAACCAATCCGTCGTCCGGACCCCGGCGCTGAAGCCCAGCCTGATCCTGCTGTGGCTGGGAATGGGGTTGGCGTTCCAGATCGTCTATTTCGGCCTTCCCCATCCGTTGCGAATCGGCACCTGGCTGCATGTCGTGTTCTGGCCGGCCTATGTCCTGCTCGGGATGGTGCGCTGGGTGTTCTACCCGTTCGCCATGATCGCGATGCTCGGCTTCGCCGTCATGTTTTTCTTCAACAGGCGCCGCTAGCGTGCGGCGAAGCCTGACCATGTGCACCCGATGCATCCCGCCGGCTGCCACCGGCGCAGCGCTCTCGAGGCGGAAATTCTGCCAGGGCACCGCGGCTCTCGGCACTCTTGCCGCGGCGGTCCTGATCGCGCGGCCAGTGGCGGCGGCGGAGGGTCTGCTGGAGCCCAAGCTGCGCCTGCGCGGGCCATCGATGCCCGGCACGAAGCGCGTCGCGCTGACGCTGGATGCCTGCCCGGGCGGCTTTGACCGCCGCATCGCAACCTATCTGGCCGACAACGGGGTGCCGGCAACCATCTTCCTGACCTCGGCCTGGATCCGCCGCAACCCGGCGGGCCTGGCGTTTCTGCTGGACCATCGCGATCTGTTCGCGTTCGAGAACCATGGCGCGCGGCACATGCCCCCGGTCCTCGGCGACCGCAGCATCTACGGCCTGCGCGCCGCCGGCACCCTGGATGCCATACGCCGCGAGGTGGAGACGGGTGCTGCCGACATCCGCGAGGCCACCGGAGCGCAGACGCGCTGGTACCGCGGCGCCACAGGCCTGTACAGCCCGGCGGCGATCGAGGCGATCGAGGCGATGGGCTTCGCCATCGGCGGCTACTCGCTGAACGCGGACATGGGCGCCTCCCTGCCCGCCGCCACCGTCGCCTCCCGTGTCGGTGCCGCGCGCGACGGCGATGTGATCGTCGGTCACCTGACCCAGCCCAAGCATCCGAGCGGGCTGGGCATCGTCGCCGGCGTGAACGCCCTGCGGCTGCAGGGCACCGTGTTCACCCACCTCGATACGCCTACCGTCTAGACGGTAGGCGCGGACCCGGCGGGCCCGTTCTACCCCCGCCTCAACCCGATCGGACGGAGTTCAACATGGCGACCCCGTTCCTGGCCTGCATGACCGCCGTCGCAGCGTTCTACCACCTGCCGCCGCGCGCCTTGCCATCCATCCAGGCCGTCGAGTCCGGCAGCGTCGGCATGGTCCGGCACAACGCCAACGGCACCGAGGATTACGGGTTGATGCAGGTGAACAGCCTGTGGGTTCAGCCGATCGCGGACCGTGCCGGGATGACGCCGGAGGCGGTGCGCGACCGGCTGGTCAACGATGGCTGCTACAATATCGCCGCCGCCGGCATGATCCTGCGCGGTAGCCTGACGCAGGCGCATGGGAACCTGGCGCGCGCCTATGGCTACTACCACTCGCACACGCCCTCGCTCAGCCAGGCCTATCGGGTTCGGGTGATCAACTCGGCCCTGGCGCTGTATTTTCCGGCAAAGCCGGGCCGGTAGGTCACCCAATTCCGGCCCGGCT
>JBBIQA010000050.1:0-4223 GCA_037442565.1 Rhodospirillales bacterium | reverse complement strand
GCGCTGTATTTTCCGGCAAAGCCGGGCCGGTAGGTCACCCAATTCCGGCCCGGCTGCCCCCGTGCGTTGCTTAGCGCGGCTTCGCCACGCTTGAATTAACGCGGCTTCGCCACGCTGCGCGCCAGCTCGATCTCGTTCAGCTGGATCGGTTCCTTGCGCAGCATGTCCTCGACGAAGGCGCGGGCGTTCTGCTGCGCCCGCTGCTGGCGTAGTGCCTGGGCGATGGTGTCGGAAACGTCGGCGAGCGGCGCGATCGCGGCGGGACGCTCGCCGATCAGCTTGAGGACGTGCCAGCCTTCCGGCGTGCGCACCGGTTCGCTGACCGAATTCTCGGTCATGCCGGCAACCGCGTCCTTCACGGCGGGCACCAATTGATCCTCGCGCAGCCAGCCGAGATCGCCGCCTCTTTCAGCGGACGTGCGGTCCTCGGAGAATTTGCGCGCCAGTTCGCCGAAATCGGCCTTCGGCTTGGTCAGCTGCTGGCGGATATCGGTGATTTTCGCCTTCGCCGCCTCCTCGGCCTTGGCGGGCGAGCCGACCGGCAGGCGCACCGCGACCTGCAGGATGTGGTACTGGCGGGGCACCACGAAGCGCGATTTGTTGGCTTCATAGGCCGCGGCGATCTCGGCCTTGCTGGGGTAGGCCGCGTCGGGCTGGGTCAGCGAGGCGACGTACGACGACACCACAACGCTGTCGCGGGCATCGTTGGCGCGCAGCACGACTTCCGGCTTCTGATCGAAGCCGACGGCCTTGGCCTGGTCGAGCAGGGCCTGGCGCAGGAGCCGGTCGCGCACGAATTCCGACAGCGCGGCCGGGTTGGCGAGCAGCTGGGCGCGCACCGCCGGATCGGCGCGTTGCAGCAGGTTGCGCACGTCCTCGGCGGTCAATTTCAGGTTGCCGCGCTGCGCCACCGGATCAGTGGCGGGTGTTGCCGCCGGGCCAGCGGCGGCACTCGCAGCCGGCGCGGGCGACGCGGCCTGCGGGGCGGCGGCGGGCCATGCAGTGAGGGATGCCAGGGCGGCAAAGGCCATCAGACGCGAGAGCAGGGTCATCTTGTCAATCCGACAGAGGTTTGGGACGAGCGGCGAGAAGCAGGCGCTGATGTAGCCGCAATCGGGCCGCCTGTCCCCTGGTATCGTACGGCTTAAGCCCCGGGCGTTTGTAAGCTGCGGGGACGAGCGTTAACCTCTCCGGCAACAGACAGCCGCTCGGGGAAATCGCCAGCATGAAGACCAGCTTCACCATCGACGACATGACCATCCATCGCATCGTCGAGGACGAGAAAGGCTACACGCCGGCGCTGGAATTCCTGCCGGGCCTGTCCAGGGACGGGCTGGAGGAGAACCGTGCGTGGATGCAGGCGATGGGCGCGCTGAATCCGGTGGACGACACGCTGGTGCTTTGCTTCCAGTCTTATGTCGTGCGCACGCCGCACCATACGGTTCTGGTCGACAGCTGCATCGGCAATGACAAGACCCGCCCCGCGCGTGCCGCCTGGAACGGCAAGCGGGACGGCAACTACATGAAGGCCCTGGCCGCGGCGGGCGTCGGCGTGGAAGACATCGACTATGTCATGTGCACCCATCTGCATGTCGATCATGTCGGCTGGAACACGAAGCTGGAAAACGGCCGCTGGGTGCCGACCTTTCCCAAGGCGCGCTATCTGTTTTCCCAGACCGAGTACGACTACTGGGAGGCGGAGAACCGGCGCGCGCCGATCGAGTGCATCGAGGACAGCGTGCTGCCGATCGTCGCTGCCCGCCGGGCGGACCTGATCACCAGCGCCGATGCGGTGAACGACCATATCCGCCTGATGCCGACGCCGGGTCACACCATCGACCATTTCGCCGTCGGGCTGGGCCGGGGCGGCGACAAGGCGGTGATTACCGGCGACCTTATTCATTCGCCGCTGCAGGCGAAATATCCGGAACTGTCGATGCGGGTGGACTACGATCCGAAGCAGGGCGTGGCGACGCGCCAGGCGTTCCTGGAGAAGTACTGCGACACCGACACGCTGTGCTGCACGGCGCATTTCCCGTCCCCTTCCGTTGGCCACATCAAGCGCTGGGGCAACGGGTTCCGCTGTGACATGGTCTGAGACCAGGAGGTTCACGATGGCTGCGATCGATACCGGCGTGCGCGCCGCCTGGAGCGTGGACGAACTGACGGCCGATCCGGACTGGGTGTTCCCGCTCGATGACCGCGCCGGAAGGGACCTTGCCGAAACGGTTCGCCGGGCCCGCGATCCCGCCAAGGGCCTGCTGGACTACCGGCGGGAGGATTTCGATCTTGGGTCCGCCGCGCCGGTGATCGCGGCGGCGTTCCGGGAGATCCGCGACGGCCGCGGCATCGCCCTGGTGCGGGGCCTGCCGCGGGCGGACATGGCGGAGGCGGAGTTCGAACTGCTGACCTGGGCGATCGGGCTGCACAGCGGCGCGCCGCGGCCGCAGGGCAAGGCTACCCATTACCTGTCCGCCGTGCGCAACGCCGGCACCGATTACCGCAGCGCGACGGGGCGGGGCTATTCGTCCAACGCCGAGCTCGATTTCCACACCGATGGCGCCGATATCGTCGCGCTGACCTGCTACAACCAGGGCCTGTCCGGCGGCAAGAGCATGATCACCAGCTCGGTCGCCGCCTTCCACGTGCTGGCCAGGGAACGGCCGGATCTGGCCGAGATCGTGCGCCAGCCGTTTCATTTCAGCCGCCAGGGGGAACAGGCACCGGACGAGCCCGCCTTCTATCCCAATCCGCTGTTCGACACCGAGGACGGGCGCCTGCACAGCAAGTGGAACCGCAACCGGGTGAATTCCGCGCAGAAGATCGAGGGCGTGCCGCAACTGACGGCCCTGCAGCGCGAGGCGATGGATGTATTGGATGAGATCCTGCGCCGCCCCGGCCTGATGTACGAGATGTATCTGCAGCCCGGCGACATGCAGCTGCTCAGCAACCACACGACGCTGCATTCGCGCACCGAGTTCGTCGATCACGACGATCCGGCCCTCAAGCGCCTGCTGTTCCGGCTTTGGCTGGCGCCCCCCGACGGACGCCGGCTGCCGGATAGCTGGAAGCCGTTCTTTCGCTCGGTGGAGCCCGCCTCGGTGCGCGGCGGCATTCTGGGCCAGCAGCACGACGAACGCTGTATTGCGTTCGAGGCACGCCAGGCGGTGGCGCTGGGGATGAAGGCGGCGTAGCGCGATGATCGCGCCCAACCCGATGTTCGGCCCCAACCGCTTCAAGCTCGGCGTGTTCAGCGCCAATTGCGACGGCGGGCTGACCATGAGCCTGGCGCCGGAGCGCTGGCGGGCGAACTGGGACGATATCGCGGCGATGACGAAGATCGCCGACGACGCCGGCATCGAGTTCATCCTGCCGGTGGCGAAGTGGCGAGGCTACCAGGGCCAGGCGAAGATCTACGGCAAGTCGTTCGAGACGCTGACGCATGGCGCGGCGCTGGCGGCGATCACCAGCCGCATCTTCATCTTCTCCACCGTCCACGTGCCGCTGGTCACCCCGGCCTTCGGCGCCAAGGCCATCGCCACGATCGACCACATCTCCCACGGCCGCGCCGGGCTGAACATCGTCTGCGGCTGGAACCAGGAGGAGTTCGATCTGCACGGCGTGACCATCGACCAGGACACGCGCTACGATCACGGCCTGGAATGGTTTCAGATATTTGCCAAATTGCTGGAAGGCGGCCCGGAGTTCGACTGGGACGGCAAATTCTTCCGCCTGCGCCGCCTGGCCACCGATCCGGTAACGATCCAGCGCCCGCTGCCGGTCATCATGTCCGCCGGCTTCTCGCCGAAGGGACGCGACTTCGCCGCCCAGGCCTGCGACGTTCTGTTCACCAACATGACCGATCTGGCCCAGGCCCCTGCCCTGATCGCCGACATTCACGCCCATACCGCGCGCCATGGCCGCGGCGTTTCGGTCTATACCATGTCGCATGTGGTCTGCCGGCCAACACGGCGGGAGGCGGAGGATTTCTACCACTATTTCGCCGAGGAAATGGCCGACACGGAGGGCCAGGACTATTACTGGCGCCAGCGCGGCGCCAAGGCGGGCGCGGGCAATGCCGTGCTGGCCCGCCCGGTTGAAACCCGCTTCATGCGCGACACCGGCAAGCGCTTCGCCGGCGCCTATCCCGGCGCCTATCCGCTGGTCGGTTCCCCCGACGACATCGCCGGGGAAATGGCGCGGATGAGCGAGGCAGGTTTGGC
>JBBIQA010000049.1:0-24547 GCA_037442565.1 Rhodospirillales bacterium | reverse complement strand
CACCGAGATCAACACGTCGAACACGATCCAGCCGGTTTTGCCACGCACAAAACTCATCTGGGAAAGATCGAACCCGCGGATCTGGTAGATGCCCTGCCGAACTTCGTACAGACCGTAACTCTGGTTGAGCTTGGCCTGCCGAAGCAGCGAGGGGTGAATGGCCTCATGGGTATCGGCTTCGTCCACGAACGCGAACTGCTGCATGTCCCAAGCAACGTGCCCGGCATCGGCTTTGATCTGCATGACTGCCATTTTCGCGATCAGTCCGCGTGCCGATTCGTCGAAGTCGCGTTTGTCCTGAAACGGCAGCTCGTTGCGCGATGCGTGGAGCACGGCGCGAGTGTGCTCTGTCGGGCTTTTGCCCTTTGGATGAAAATGTTTGCTTTTTTGGTCAGACTGGTCTGCGGGCGTCATGTCTTGGGTTTCCTCTCTCAAACGTATTCTGCCAGTCGGCTCACGCCGTTTCCCGCCCTGCCCGCCTCCACCGGTTGGCCCGGTTGGGAGGGTGGGGCCCCCAGCAGGAACCCAGGCTTCTGATCGGCCTCATGTCCAGCCGCCTCATGCGCTGTGGAATGGCATGATCGGTGGTGACTTGGCAACTTGATATACGGCGGCGCCGCTTCAGGCCAGTGGACTGGCCGGCCCGGTGTCTGTGGACCCTGGCGTGAGCAGGCTACTCTACTTGGCCGCCCCCAGCGCCGCGCGAGCCGCTCAGTGTGCCGAGGCAGCGGCAGTGCCCACGCGCCGGCCAGGTTTTGGCGGGTTCTTGTTAGACAGCGATGACGGCCCCGACGAGCTGACCGATGCCTCCAACGCTGTGGTTGACCTCATCCAGGCCGGCAAGCGCGACGCGGCCGAGCAGGCCGCGCACGATCTCGTCGCGCTTCCCTGACGCCCATGACAGCTACGACCGCCCCGGCATGGTCTGCGAGGCCAGGAAAGATAGCCGGCAGGCAGCCGACGACTGCCGAAAGGTCATCGCGTGCCTCGGCGAGCACCCCGACGACGACGCTCCGCAGTCCGCGGACGCTTGCCGCAACTTGGTGGACCAGTTCCATCCGCACGAACCCAAACCTGCCGATTGAGCGGCTGGTCCGCGGAGACGACGACGCTTTGTCTCAAACCGAATAACACTCATCAACGGCCGTCGTCGCCGCTGAAGGTCATGCTCCGTGAGGGGTCAGCCTACTTTCCATCACATTGCGTGATCGATTCGGCCGCAATGGGCATAAAGTTGCACACTCAGGCTTACGAGCGATATGCTATTTAAAGTAGCGTTCCCGAGGTTGGGATTGCCGCCGGTTTGGAAACGAAGCGAATGAGACAGAAGAGACGACGTCGGCAAGTGCTTTGCGGGGCTCGGGCGCTTGTGGCACTGGTGGCTCTCGGTGCCTGCAGCCGCAGCGGCGCCGTCGGCCCCGCCGCGGTCCGCGACCAGACCCCGGCCGCGACAGTCACAATGAGTCTCGTTTAGGCCGGCTTCCTCGGTAGCGGCGGCGGCGGCAACGGCGTGCTAAATTTCCGCGGCCAAAGCCTGCCGTTCGGGGGGATCGGCGGCATCGGCGCCTCGACCGTGGACACGGACGGCGACGTGTTCAACCTCGATGACCCCGTGCGGTTCGGTGGCACCTACGCCCAGGTGCGTTTTGGTGCCGTCGTCGCGGACCGGAGGGGACTGTCGGGATTTCCGTGTACGGCCTGAGCTGTTGAACGTCATCAGGCCAGGGCCTTCGTAAAGCGCTCGCCGAAGAAAATGGCGAACTGGATGTTGCTACAGAACCAGGCCGGCGTCATCATGCGGCTTAACGTGCGGCGCACCGGGCTGATGCTTGCAGTTGGTGGCGATGCTATTCGGGTGACGATGCGGCAATGATGCAAAGGACGCTGCACGGCTCCCCGCTGGCAATCGGTTCGTATTTCGAACGATACTGCTGCTCCGCGCCCTCATACCAACCCGCCTCGAGGTTGACACATGCAGTATGTGTCAACGGCGGTTTGGCATCTGTCATATTTGGCGCGGCGCCGCCGGCCAACCCGGCGCGCGATACCAATCCTTAGCTGACGCTGGAAGAGTCAGCATCAACAAGGGTTTGTATCAGACCAGCTTCTCCAAATGACCCGGGTTTGCCGAAAATGAACGCTTGGGAGGCTAACGGTGCGTAATCGTATCATTCCCGTGATCGTTGCCGCGCTGCCGATTGTGTTCCTCGCCGGCAGGGCTGCGGCGCAGGTCGTGTCGTCCCCGGTCCAGTCGGTCGCGGCCGGCTGGACCTTCAACCTCACCCCGTACGTCTGGCTGACCACGTTCCGGTCCAACCTCAACTTCACCGGCCCGCAAGGCAACACAGTGTCTGGCTCCATCACCGCCGGCATCAATGATTACATCTCGAACCTCAACTTCGCCTTTATGGGCGGCGCCGAGGCCCGCTTCGACCAGTTCTCGATTTTCATGGACTTCGTCTACGGGAGCGTCAGCTTCAAGAACGAGGTGGCGCAAAACGCCTTGCAGGCCGTAAACGCCGGCGGTCTGGCCATTCGCATCCCGCACAACCTACAGGTCTTCACCGGATCCCGCACGAGCTACACGGTCGGCAGCGTCGCCAGTGGCTATACGCTCGTCTCGGGCGACTGGGGCAACATCGACGCGCTCGCCGGGCTGCGCATCCTCGGGGTCAGCAGCAGGTTCAATTTCGGTCTGGGGGCCGATATCCAGACCCCGGCCGGCGCCATCGCATTGTCGCGCGACGGCAGTCTGAGCCTGGGCCAGGCCTACATCGCCGGCGTCGCCGGCGTCAGGGGACGGATCAACATCGGGTCAGGGCCATTCTACGTTCCATTCTACCTCGACGCGGGCGGCGGCGGAATGCCGTTCACGTGGCAGGCCTATGCCGGACTGGCGTACCGCGCCGACTTCGGCGACGTCTCGATCGGCTATCGCTGGCTCGACTACCGCCGCCAGGGCGGCGACAGGGCCGTGCGCAACCTGTCCATGGGCGGCGCGATCATGGCGGCTACGTTCCACTTCTAGCGCAGAGTCCAGGCAGCAATACCGGTCGGCAGGCCGCCGGATCAAGGGCGGCACGGCGGTCCCGCGCCCGCGCGGCCGGGCACGCAGCGGCTGGTTGCGCATCAGGCTTACAACACGATGCAGCCCGCAGTAAGTGCCCCCGGAATCGACGGCGTGCGCACCCGGATCAGGTTGGGCACCATCGGGTTCTACATCCCATTCTACGCCGATGCGGGAGGCGGCGGCTCACAGCCTGCCTGGCAGATCGCCGGCGGCATCGGCTATCAGACCGGATGGGTCGTGGCGTCGCTGACTTATACCAACCCGCCTTGAGGTTGACACATGAAGTATGTGTCAACGGCGGTTTGGCATCTGTCATATTTGGCGCGCCGCCGCCGGCCAACCCGGCGCGCGATACCAATCCTTGCTGACGCTGGAAGAGTCAGCATCAACAAGGGTTGGTGTTACCGCTACCTGTCCTTCGAGCAGGGCAGCACCGCGACCGTGAAGCACCTTTCTTTGGGCGGCCACTGCTGATGGTGAACTTCACGTTCTGAGACCGATCAGCGTCCCTCGGCCAACTGAATGCAACCCGACGCCCCGAATGCGAGTACCATGGCGTAAACGTAGTGATCATCGCTATCCGCCATGGCCCGCCAAAAACCCCTCGCATCCGGCCGATATCCAAGACGGAGCACTGCTCGCTGAGGAGCCGCTTCATTGCCCTATCGCGTGATTGAAGACCTGCCTGCCACGGTTCGCGATCATCTGCCGCTGCATGCGCAGGAAATCTATCTCGCGGCCTTCAACAACGCCTGGCGCCAGCACGGCCACGAACCGGGCGGCGAGGCCACCACGCACCGCATCGCCTGGGCCGCCGTGAAGCGGCGGTATCGCAAGTGCGGCGACCAATGGGTGCTGACCGGCTGAACCACCCGAATTGCCCCCCAGACAGCGCCGGCACAAACCGATGTTGAAACCAGGGCAGCGGTGATAGTCTGCGCCGACGACAACGAGCCAACCGAAAAAAGGCATGTGCCATGAGCACCTATGTCATGCTGGCGAAATGGACGGACCAGGGCATCCGTTCCGTTGCCGAGGCTCCTCGGCGCATGGAAGCCGCCAAGAAGCTGCTGGCGGAAATGGGCGGCCAGTTCACATCGCTGCACATGACGATGGGGGATTACGACCTGATCGGCATCTACGACGCGCCCGACGATGCCATAGCGCTGCGGTTCACCTTGATGCTCGGCAAGCAGGGCACCGTGCGGACGACCTCTCTCAAGGCGTTCCCCGAGAATGCGTTCCGGGAAATCATCCACTCGCTGGGGTAGGCCGCCGCTCAAGCGTTGCTGAACTGCAACTCCGCCAGCCGCGCATACAGCCCCCCCTCGCGAACCAGTTGGTCGTGCGTGCCGGTTGCCACGACCCGGCCGTGGTCCACAACCAGGATACGATCGGCGCGGCGCACCGTCGCCAGCCGGTGCGCGATCACCAGCGTGGTCCGGTTGGTCGCCAGAATGGCCAGGGCGTGCTGCACCGCACGCTCGGACTCCGCATCCAGCGCGCTCGTGGCTTCGTCCAGCAGCAGGATTGGCGGATCGCGGAGAATGGCCCGGGCAATGGCGATACGCTGGCGTTGCCCGCCCGACAGCCGCACACCCTTTTCGCCCAGGAACGTGTCGTAGCCGTCCGGCAGCGCATCGATGAAACCGGCTGCCGCCGCCGCCTCGGCCGCGTCACGAATTTCGGCGTCTGTCGCGTCCGGCCTGCCATAGCGGATGTTTTCGCGCGCGCTGGTGCCGAATATCATGGGGTCCTGGGAAACCAGGCCGATCCGGCGGCGCAGTTCCGCCGGGTCGGCCTGCGCCAGGTCCACGCCATCAACGCGCACGGCACCCGATTGCGGATCGTAGAAGCGCAGCAGGAGCTGGAAAACCGTGGTCTTGCCGGCTCCGGACGGACCCACCAGTGCCACCATCTCTCCCGGTGCTACCGCCATGCTGAAATCGTCCAGCGCCGAGGCATCCGGGCGCGCCGGGTAGCGGAAGGTGACGCGGTCGAACACCACCTCGCCCCTAGGCGGCTGGGGCAAGGGCAGGGGAACCGGAGGGGCGAGGATGGTCGGCACTTCCGCCATCAACTCGAACACCCGGTCCGCCGCGCCGGCGGCCCGCTGCATCTCGCCCCACAGCTCGCTCATGGTGGCACCCGAGGTCGCCAGCAGTACCGCGTAGAACACAAACGCCGACAGGTCGCCGCCGGAAATGCGTCCCGCAATCACATCCCGTCCGCCGATCCACAGGCTGAAGGTGATCGCCCCGAAACCCAGCAGGATCACCACCAGGATCAGCATCGCCCGCGTCCGCACACGCTGCACCGCGGTGGCGACCGATTGCTCGATGAGGGCGGAAAAACGCTGCCGGTCCACCGGTTCGTGGGTGAAGGCCTGCACCGTGCGCAGCCCGCTGATCGCCTCCTCGGCATAGGCGCCGAGATCGGCCACCCGGTCCTGCGCCCGGCGCGACAGCCGCTTCTCCCGCCGTCCGAACAGGATGATCGGCACCACGACGACCGGCACGACGATCACGACCAATCCCGCCAGCTTCGGGCTGGTGACGACCAGCATCGTGAAGGCGCCGATCCCCATCAGCACATTACGCAGCCACATCGACAGGGCGGAACCCACCAGCGCCTGCAGCACCGAAATATCCGCCGTCATGCGCGAGAGGATATCCCCGGTGCGCGCCGTCTCGAAGAACGCGGGGGATAATGAGATCACCCGATCGAACACCGCGCGTCGTATGTCGGCGGCCACGCGCTCGCCCAGCCAGGAGACCAGGTAGAAGCGGCAGAACGTCGCCACCGCCAGGGTCGCGACAACCGCGAACATGACCAGGGCCGCCTGGTTAAGCTGAGCAAGGCTCTTGGTTCCGAAGCCGTCGTCGATCAGATGGCGCAACCCCTGCCCCAGGCCCAGAACCAGCCCGGCGGCAACCAGCAGCGCCAGCGCGGCGCCGAGAACCCGCCACAGATAGGGGCGCAGAAACGGCAACAGCAGCCGAAGCGAGGCAATCCTGGGCCGCCGCGCACCCCGAGCCCGAGGTTCCGTCACCCAGCCGATTTTCGCTGGGCACCCGACCGGGCTCGCGTCACCATGTCTTTCAAGGCACGGCGAAGATCGGTCAGGTAGCGGACATGCTCCTCCTCGATCGTATGGCGGGCCGTGTGCTTGTAGCGCCCGGCATACCAGGCGGTCCGTTCGGCGATCGCCTGGCGCATCTCCGCCTCGCTGGGCAGGGCCGCGTTCTCCAGCAGAATCTCGCGCACCCAGCTTGCCTGGTGCTCGAACACCATGTTCAGCGCCGTGTCCGTGTTGAAGAAGCCCAGGAAGAACAGGCCCGGCCAGTCCGGCGGCACCATCCGCAAATACAGCGGCAGTTCGTTGTTCTCGACCTTCAGCACGTCCTTGGGGATGAAATCGAGGTCGATCTCATAGCCGGTCGCGGCGATCAGCACGTCGAATTCCTCGGCGGTGCCATCGGCGAAGCGGATCGTCCTGCCCTCGACGGCCTTGATCCCCTGCTTCACCTCGATCCGGCGATAGGCGATGTCGGTCACCACCGTCGCGTTGGACGTGACATGCGTCAGTTCGGTCGGGCGCTTGAAGCCAAGCTTCGCCATGTCGCCATGCACCAGCCACACGAGCAGGCGTGTCAGCTTCTGGCGCAGCTTGCGGGGGATCCAGGGCCGCTGGATCTGCGCGGTGATGTCGGTGAAGGCGCGGCCGAACATCAGCTTGGGCAAGATCACCACCCCGGACCGTGCCACCAGGACGCAGCGCTTCGCCGTCACGCAGACATCGCTGGCGATGTCGCAGGCGCTGTTGCCCACGCCCACCACGCAAATGCGTTTGCCGACAAACGGTTCCGGCTCACGATAATGGTGCGAATGCAGATACTCGCCTGTGAAAGCCTGCAATTGTGGCACATGCAGCGGCCGCGTCAGGTGGCCGGTCGCGGCGATCACGGCGTCGAAGATTTCCACCGAGCCGTCCGCCAGTTCCACTTCCCATTTTGGTGGCTCACGCTTCGGATCGAACGCCGGACGGACCTGCTTCACCTCGCTGTTGAACCGGATGCGCGGCGTCACACCGAAATGGTTGGCGTATTTCACCAGATAGCGGTGCATGTCGAAATGGTCTGGGAAGGGCTGGGTTTCGGCGTCGAAATCCAGATCACTGAACCGGGTCACGCCGCGCGAGGTGTTGATGTGCAGCGTGCGGTACGCCGACGAGCGGCCGCTGTCGTTGTTGTAGCACCACATGCCGCCGATCTGACTGCCGATCTCGAACAGGGTCACGTCAAAGCCGGATTGCAGCAGATATTTCGCCGTGCAGATGCCGCAGGCGCCGGCGCCGATCACGGCCACGCGTTTGCCGCCGCGCTGGTTGGGCCCGGCGACCGGCCCGCCAAGGCCGCGCTGGTAGACGGATTGAACCTCGGTCACGCAAAAACTCCCGCAATCCGAGCCGCGATCCGCTCGGCGACACGCTGCTTGGACAGTCGCGGCCAATTCTCGATGCCCGAGGCGGTGATCAGGTGAACGGCGTTTTCCTCGCCGCCCATGATGCCGGTGGCCGGAGACACGTCGTTGGCGACGATCCAGTCGCAGCCCTTGCGCTGCAATTTGGATGCGGCATTGGCCAGCAGGTCGTCGGTCTCTGCCGCGAACCCTACCACCAGGCGCGGGCGCGATGGCCCGACGGCCGACAGGGTCGCCAGAATGTCCGGGTTGGGCACCAGCTCAAGCGCCGGGGCCGCCGCGCCCTGCTTCTTCTTGATCTTGCCTTCCGCCGCATTGGCGACCCGCCAATCCGCGACCGCGGCGGCACAGACCGCGATATCGGCCGGCAGCGCCGCCTGTGCCGTGTCCAGCATCTGCTGCGCCGTCTCCACCCGGCGCACAGTCACGCCCGCCGGGTCGGCAACGGAAACCGGCCCGCTGATCAGCGTGACCCGCGCCCCCAGCGCAGCCAGTGCCGCGGCGATCGCGTGGCCCTGCTTGCCGCTGCTGCGGTTGGCGATGTAGCGGACCGGGTCAATCGGCTCATGCGTAGGGCCGCTGGTGACGATCGCGTGCTTGCCGGCCAACGGCTTCGGCGCATCCAACAGGGCGGCGATCGCCGCCAGGATCGTGGCGGGCTCGGACATCCGGCCAGGCCCGTATTCGTGGCAGGCCATGGCTCCTTCGTCGGGGCCGATCACATGCACGCCGCGCGATTGCAGCAGCGCCATGTTCGCCTGGGTCGCGGCGTGCTGCCACATCCGCACGTTCATCGCCGGCGCCACCAGCACCGGCTTGTCGGTCGCCAGCAGCACCGTGGCAGCCAGATCGTTTGCCAGTCCCCCCGCCATCCGCGCCAGCAAATCCGCGGTAGCGGGCACCACCACCAGCAGGTCTGCACTGCGGGAGAGTTGTATATGTCCCATCTCGCTCTCGTCGGTCAGCGAGAACAGGTCAGCAAACACCTTGGACTCCGACAACGCCTGCAGCGACAGCGGCGTGACGAACTGCCTTCCGGCCTCGGTAAGCACGCAGGTCACCCCGCAGCCCTGGGCGCGCAGCAGCCGGATCAGCTCATGCACCTTGAACGCGGCGATCCCGCCGGCGACGATCAGCAGAACGCGCTTGCCCGATAATGTGGTCAAAGACGCCATCCCTTGTGAATGGCGGCGATCCCGCCTGACAGATTCTGCACGCTGACGCGCGCGAACCCGACGCGGCGCATCATGCCGGCCAGTGTTTCCTGATCGGGGAACATCCGGATGCTCTCGGCCAGGTAGCGATAGCTGTCCTCGTCCTGCGCCACCATCCGTCCGATCTGCGGCAGCACCTTGAACGACCAGGCCTCGTAGATCGGCGCCAACGCGGCCACCCGCACCTTGCTGAACTCCAGACACAGGAACCGCCCGCCCGGGCGCAGCACCCGGCGTGCCTCGCGCAGCACCGCGTCCTTGTCGGTGCAATTGCGCAGGCCAAACGCCATGGATACGCGATCCACCGATCGGTCTGGCAGTGGCAGCCGCTCCGCATCCGCCACCAGCAGTGTCACATCGGCAGCGTAGCCACGTTCGAGCGCCCGGTCCCGGCCGACCGAAAGCATGCTGTAGTTGATGTCCGACAGCAGCACCGGCCCGCCGCCAGCGGCCAGCCAGGCAAAGCTGATATCCCCGGTGCCGCCGGCCAGATCCAGCAGCGTCGCGCCAGGCCGCGGATCGAGTGCGGTGGTGAACACCCGCTTCCAGACCCGATGGATGCCCAGCGACATCAGGTCGTTCATCAGGTCGTAGCGCTTCGCCACGCTGTCGAACACCGCCCGCACCATCGGCTTCTTCGCCTCCAGCGGGACCTGCTGAAAGCCGAAATCGGTCACGGGTTCGCCGGCTGGGGAATTGTCGCTCATGGGCGGCCATGTATAGCGTCCTCCCGCACATGCTGGAACTCCCCCATTCCTGAGCTGCCCGAAGTCGAGACGGTGATGCGTGGCCTGCAGGCGAAGCTGCAGGGCCGCCGGATCGCGCGTGCCGAGGTGCGCCGGCCGGATCTGCGTTGGCCGTTCCCGACCGGCCTCGCCGCCCGCCTGACCGGCGCGGAGGTGCTCGGCTTTCGCCGCCGGGCCAAATACATCCTGATGCGCCTGTCGGGCGGGGACAGCGTGCTGATCCATCTCGGCATGTCCGGGCGCATGCTGATCGAGCCGG
The DNA here is from genome assembly GCA_037442565.1 of Rhodospirillales bacterium. Classification (GTDB taxonomy): domain Bacteria; phylum Pseudomonadota; class Alphaproteobacteria; order Acetobacterales; family Acetobacteraceae; genus PALSA-911. The sequence continues at coordinate 14,776 of JBBIQA010000049.1, read as the reverse complement.
CCGGGCGCAACGATGCCGCCCCCCCGCATGAACACGTGATGCTGCAGACCGATGCCGGAGCGGATGGCGGCTGGCGGGTCGGCTTCGTCGATCCTCGCCGGTTCGGCTCGGTCGACCTGGTGCGCACCGACGCCGAGGACGCACACCGGCTGCTGGCGGAGCTGGGTCCGGAGCCACTGGGCGATGATTTTTCGGTCGCCAGCCTGTCGGCCGCGCTCGCCGGCAAGCACACGCCGATCAAGGCCGCGCTGCTGGATCAGAAAAACGTCGCCGGCCTTGGCAACATCTACGTCTGCGAGGCGCTGTTCCGGGCCGGGATCAGCCCATTGCGCCAGGCCCACACCATCCCGGGCGCCCGCGCCGCCCGGCTGGTTCCGGAGATCAAGGCCACCCTGACCGAGGCGATCGCCGCCGGGGGATCCAGCCTGCGCGACTATGTCCAGCCGGACGGCGAACTCGGCTACTTCCAGCACGCCTGGAAGGTCTATGGCCGGGAGGGGGAGCCCTGCCCGCGCTGCGCTTCCTGCCCGGGCATAAAGCGCATCGTGCAGTCCGGTCGCAGCACGTTCTATTGCGCAAGGGTCCAACGCTAGCTGGCTGGACCTTCCTTAAGGCTGCCGCTAGAAGCGCAAGATTAGAGAAACCGGAGTTCCAAGATGGCCGATACGGAAAAGACCATTCTCGTCGAGACGCATGGCCGGGTCGGACTGATCCGCCTGAACCGTCCGGCCGCGCTGAACGCCCTCTGCGACCAACTGATGGACGAGATGGGCGCCCAGCTGCTGGCCTTCGACGCCGATCCCGCGATCGGCGCGATCGTGCTGACCGGCTCGGACCGCGCCTTCGCCGCCGGCGCCGACATCAAGGAAATGCGCGACCGGACCTACCCGGCGGCTTACCTGGAAAACTTCATCGGCAGGCGCTGGGAAACGATCCTGCGCGTTCAGAAGCCCGTGATCGCCGCGGTCGCCGGCTTTGCGCTGGGCGGTGGCTGCGAGCTCGCGATGATGTGCGACATGATCGTAGCCGCCGATACCGCGAAGTTCGGCCAGCCCGAGATCAACCTCGGCGTCATCCCCGGCGCCGGCGGCACCCAGCGCCTGACGCGCGCGGTCGGCAAGTCCAAGGCGATGGACATGGTCCTGACCGCGCGGATGATGGACGCGGCGGAAGCCGAGCGCGCCAACCTGGTCAGCCGGGTGCTTCCCGCCGATCAGCTGATCCCCGAGGCGCTGAAGATCGCCGAGCGCATCGCGAGCCTGTCCCCGGTTGCGGTGGCGATGGCCAAGCAGGCTGTCAACCGCGCGTTCGAGACCACGCTGGTCGAGGGCGTGATGCATGAGCGGGCGCTGTTCCTGTCGCTGTTCGGCACGCCCGACCAGAAGGAAGGCATGGCCGCCTTCGTGGAGAAGCGCAAACCGGCCTTCAACCACGGCTAGTGGCCCGATGCCGACGGGCACTTCAGCCCGTTGGCTGAATCGGCCCACAAAATCAAGCTAGTGCTCTGACGCATGCTGAACCATCCCTCTGAGTCAGAGCACTAGCAAATCCGCCCGGCGCACCGGCGCCGCAATGCACGTGTGCATGAAACCGTCATAGAACGACCGCCGGTTCCTTGACTCCGCCGGGGCCTCTGCATAGAACCCTCCCCTCCCGCTGTCGTGCTTGGTTCGTCTAGCGTGACATTTATGGGTTGGCGGCATGTGATTATGCCTCCAAGCTATGCCTTGCCGACCCGCCCACACCTGCGCCTTTGCCTGCCTTCCTGCTTGCCAACTCCCTTCCGGATCGAAAAGAACACATGGCCAACACCGCCTCCGCGCGCAAGCGCATCCGCCAGAACGTTGTCCGCGCCGAGCGTAACCAGGCGCGCAAGTCGCGCATGCGCACCTTCATCAAGAAGGTCGAGATGGCGATCGCCGGCGGCGATAAGGCGGCGGCCGCGGCCGCCCTGCGGGCCGCACAGCCCGAAATGCAGCGCGCCGCCGACAAGGGCGTGATCCATGACAACACGGTGGCCCGCAAGATCTCGCGGCTCTCGGCGCGTATCAAATCGCTCGCCACAGCCTGACTGTCGAAGCGTGGCTTGCCAATCGGCAAGGCACACAAGGTTTGGGCGCGGCGACGTGATCACAACAGGCGATTGAGTAATTGTCTGTAAAATTCCGGATGAATTAAAGTTGCGCAAAAATCAGCGTGGCGTCAAAGCGCCACGCAATATTTTTGAACTTGAAATCTTCTGTCGTTTTACTTGACCCCCTCCGAATTCATCAGAATTAGATTGATTTGGGTTACAGCCTCGTCATAAATTGCGGGTGTTGATGGCAGGGCCATCGATCAAAAATGCAAGAAACTCGACCTGCCAGGCAACCGGCGGGAATCGTCGGTATTTGGAGCAGGCAGGTGTCGGTGGTGGCGGACGACGATGGGAATGCAGGCAACCTCCCCTTCGATGAACCCAGGTCGCCCGACCGGGGGCTGACCGATCCCCCACAGATGGCCGCCCAATGGGCGCGCATCCGCGGCCGCCTGCAAAGCGAAGTCGGGGACGTCGAATACCGCACCTGGCTTCGGCAAATGACCCTCGCCGGGATCGACGGCGACGAGATCACGGTGCACCTCCCCACCCGCTTCCTCCGCGACTGGGTACGCAATCATTACGGTGATCGCATCACGGCTCTCTGGCTGGCCGAGAACGAGCATGTGCGAAGCGTGGATATCCGCGTAGGCGGCGCGGTTCAGCCGATCTCCGGGCTTGCCGAAAGCCTCTCGGCCTCGTCGTCACCCCCGGCTCCGCCGGCCTCGGCACAGCAGGCATCCCCGAAGGCGGTCCCGGCTCAAGTCAACGGCAAATCCGACAGCCGCCCCCAGACCAAGCCCGATGACCGGGCCGACGCGCGATCGGACCTGGCCGGGGCGCTCGATCCGCGCTTCACCTTCGACAGCTTCGTCGTCGGCAAGCCCAACGAATTCGCCCATGCCTGCGCCCGCCGGGTCGCCGAGCACCCTTACAGCGCCGGCTTCAACCCGCTGTTCCTCTATGGCGGTGTCGGCCTCGGCAAGACCCACCTGATGCACGCCATCGCCTGGGAGCTTTCGCAGCGCAGCCAGAACGGCTCGGGCCCGGCGACGGTCGCATACATGTCGGCCGAGAAGTTCATGTACCGCTTCATCGCCGCCATCCGCAGCCAGTCCACCATGGAGTTCAAGGAACAGCTGCGCAGCGTCGATGTGCTGATGATCGACGACCTGCAGTTCCTGATCGGCAAGGACAACACCCAGGAAGAGTTCTTCCACACGTTCAATGCCCTGGTGGATGCCGGCAAACAGATCGTCGTCTCCGCCGACAAGTCGCCATCCGACCTCAACGGCCTGGAAGACCGGCTGCGCACCCGGCTCGGCTGCGGCATGGTCGCGGACCTGCACGCCACCACCTTCGAGCTGCGCATCTCCATCCTGGAAGCCAAGGCCGCCCGCGCCGGCGTGCCGGTTCCGCCGAAAGTGATGGAATTCCTGGCCCACAAGATCACCTCGAACGTGCGCGAACTCGAAGGCGCCTTGAACCGGCTGATCGCCCACGCCAATCTTTTCGGCCGGCCGGTCACGCTGGAAGCCACCCAGGAGGTGCTGCACGACCTGCTGAAGGCGCACGACAGGCGCGTCACCATCGAGGAGATCCAGCGCCGCGTCGCCGAGCATTGGAACATCCGCCTGACCGACATGTCCTCAGCCCGGCGCGCCCGAGCGGTCGCCCGCCCCCGGCAGGTGGCGATGTACCTGGCCAAGCAGCTCACCAGCCGCTCCCTGCCCGAAATCGGACGCAAATTCGGCAATCGTGACCACACCACGGTCATGCACGCGGTCTCGCGCATCGGTGAGTTGATGGAGCGCGACACCGCCTTTGCCGAGGACGTCGAATTGCTGCGGCGAATGCTGGAATCCTGATCCGCCCCAGGCGCCAGCGAACCCCGACTCAACCTACTTTGGCTGGCTCACTTTGCCTGGGACCCAGCACTTGCTACAGTCATCATCCGATTCGAGCATGGCTGCAATGCCCGGTCCCGTGAGGCCCGCTCTCCTAAGGATTGAGACGATGAAGTTCAAGGCCGACCGCGCCACCCTGCTGAAGGCGCTGGCCCATGTGCAGAGCGTGGTTGAGAAGCGCAACACCATCCCGATCCTGTCGAACGTCATGATCGCCGTTCGGGACGGCAAGCTCACCCTCACCGCAACCGACATGGAGATCGCCATCGTCGAGGACATCGCGGCCGATGCCGTACGCAATGGCGCATGCACAGCGCCGGCGGCGACCCTGTACGAGATCGTCCGCAAGCTGCCGGACGGCGCGGAAGTGGAGCTCGACTGTCCGGGTGGCGATGCCCAACTCGCTTTGCGCTCCGGGCGCTATTCCACCAGCCTGGTGGTGCTGCCGACCGAGGATTTCCCCTCGATGACAGCTGGCGCCCTGCCACACCGCTTCAGCCTGCCGGCCCATACGCTGCGCGCGCTGATCGACCGCACCCGCTTCGCGATCAGCACCGAGGAAACCCGCTACTACCTGAACGGCATCTACCTGCACGCCGCCGACAGCGACGGCACCAAGGTGCTGCGCGCGGTCGCGACCGATGGCCATCGCCTGGCCCGGGTCGAGGAGCCGCTGCCGATGGGAGCCGCATCGATGCCCGGCGTCATCATCCCGCGCAAGACCGTCGCCGAACTACGCAAGTTGCTCGACGAGGTGACGGGCGACGTGGACATCTCGCTGTCGGACACCCGCATCCAGTTCCATGCCGGGCCGGTGCTCCTGACCAGCAAGCTGATCGATGGCACCTTCCCCGAATACGACCGCGTCATCCCGCGCGACAATGACAAGGTGCTGCGCGTCGGCAAGAAGGATTTCGCCGAGGCCGTGGGCCGGGTGGCCGCCATCTCCTCCGAACGCTCGCGCCCGGTGAAGCTGTCCCTGGCGCGCGATCTGCTGGTCCTGTCGGCCGCCAGCCCGGAAATGGGCAACGCGACCGAGGAACTGGACGGCGAGCGGGTTTCCTATGAGGCCGGCCCCCTGGAGATCGGTTTCCAGGCCCGTTACCTGAATGACATCACCGACCAGATCGGCGAGCAGGTGGAGTTCCGCTTCGCCGACGGGTCCGCCCCCACGGTTGTACGGGATGCCGGGGACGCGTCGGCCCTTTACGTGCTGATGCCAATGCGCGTCTGAGGCTCGGCGGCGCTTGGCTGATAGCGCTTTGCCGCCTGCGACAGAGCTGCGCCTGGCCCGTCTCGATCTGACGGATTTCCGCAACTATGCCAGCCTCACATGGCGGCCCGCGTCGCGCCTCGTGGCGATATTCGGCCCGAACGGCAGCGGCAAGACCAACCTGCTGGAGGCGGTGTCCCTGTTGGTACCCGGCCGCGGCCTGCGCGGCGCGCGGATCGGCGAGCTTGCCCGGCGCGGACAGAGCAAACCGGCCTGGGCGGTCGCCGCCCGCTTCGCCACGCCGTCCGGCGAAACCGAGATCGGCACCGGCACACCGCCGGAAGGCCCGTCGGAGCGGCGGGTGTTCCGCCTCGAAGGCGCCGCCCCCCGCAACCAGTCGGAAATCGCCGCCAGGATTGCCGCGGTCTGGCTGACCCCGCAAATGGACCGGCTGTTTCAGGAAGGTGCGTCCGGCCGGCGCCGCTTCCTGGACCGGCTTGTCTTCGCGTTGGACCCCGCCCATGCCCGCGAAATCGCCGCGCACGAGGCCGCCATGGCCAACCGCAACCGCCTGCTGGCGGAAGGTCACGCCGATCCCGCCTGGCTGGCCGGCCTGGAAGATCAGATGGCCCGGCATTCCGTCGCCGCCACGGTGTCGCGCGCCGCCCTGGTGGCCCATCTGAACGCGGCAATGGCAACCGGCGCCAGGGACTTCCCCGCCGCGCGCATGACCCTTTCCTGCCCCATCGCGGACCGTCTCGCCAGCGTTCCCGCATTGCGGGCGGAAGACTGGCTGCGCGAAAGCCTGGGCACCAGCCGGGCTCGGGACGCGGCGGCCGGATCATCCTCGCTCGGCGCACACCGGGCGGACATGGGGTTGGAGGACGCGGCGAGCGGCATGCCAGCCGGCCAAGCCAGCACCGGGCAGCAGAAGGCGTTGCTGATCGGCACCATCCTGGCCCATGCCGCCCTGATCGAACAGGTGCGCGGCTTCGCCCCGCTGTTGCTGCTGGACGAGCCGGCGGTCCATCTGGACCCCGCCCGCCGTCAGGCCCTGTTCGCCGCCCTGCTCCATCTACCGGCGCAGGTCCTGCTGACCGGCACCGACGCCGAGACTTTCCTGGCGCTGGCGGACATCGCCGAAGGCCTGGAGGCCGGTGGTGGCGAATTGCGCCGCGACCCGCGGTTTATACGCCCCTGAGGTCCGGTTTCGCTGGGCCTTCAGCGCTGGAGCGTATATATATCTATAGACTCATTTCCCTCCCCAGGAGATCCCAGACGGCATGTCCGAAAACGCCGCGCCTCAGCCTGTTCCCAACACGCCGAACATAGCCGCATCAAACCCGAACGGGGAGGCACCGGAGCAGGATTCGTACGACGCTTCCTCGATCTCGGTCCTCAAGGGCCTCGATGCCGTGCGCAAGCGCCCGGGTATGTATATCGGCGACACCGATGACGGGTCCGGGCTGCACCACATGTGTTTCGAGATCATCGACAACGCGGTGGACGAAGCCCAGGCCGGCTTCGCCAGGAATGTCTCGCTGACCCTGAACGGCGACGGCTCGGTCACCGTGCGAGATGACGGCCGAGGCATACCGACCGATATCCATGAGGAAGAGGGCATCTCCGCGACAGAGGTGGTCCTGACGCGCCTCCATGCCGGCGGGAAATTCAACCAGAACTCCTACAAGGTTTCCGGCGGCCTGCATGGCGTCGGCGCGGCGGTGGTGAACGCGTTGTCGGAGTGGATGGAGGTGCGCATCTGGCGCAACGGCCTCGAACATTTCATCCGGTTCCGTCATGGCGACGCAGAGGCCCCGCTCTCCATCGTCGGGCCATCCGACCAGCCGGGCGGCACGGAGGTGACGTTCAAGGCCAGTCCCCTGACCTTCACCCAGACCGAATACGACTTTGCCATACTCGAACGCCGGCTACGCGAGTTGGCGTTCCTCAACTCCGGGCTCGCGATCACGCTGCGGGACGAACGCCACGCCCCCCCGGTGGAAACGCTCATGCGCTACGAGGGTGGTCTGGTCGCCTTCGTGGAATGGCTGGACCGGGCGAAAGCCCCAGTAATTGCCCAGCCCATCAGCCTGCGCACCGCCGACGACGCGCTCGGCATTCGCGTCGAATTCGCGTTGTCGTGGAACGACAGCTTCCACGAGACGATGCTGTGCTTCACCAACAACATCCACCAGCGCGACGGCGGCACCCATCTGGCCGGCTTCCGCCAGGCGCTGACCCGCGTGGTCACCAAATACGCCGAGGGAATGGGCAAGAAGGAAGGCCTGGCGCTGGTCGGCGACGACATGCGTGAGGGCATGACCGCGGTGCTGTCGGTCAAGGTGCCGGACCCGAAATTCTCCTCGCAGACCAAGGACAAGCTGGTCAGTTCCGAAGTGCAACCGGTGGTGCAGGCCGCCGTGGCAGACGCCGTTTCCCATTGGTTCGAGACGCATCCGAAAGAAGCCAAATCCATTATCCAAAAGGTGATGGACGCCGCCGCCGCGCGCGAGGCCGCCCGCAAAGCGCGCGAACTAACCCGCCGAAAGGGCGTGCTCGACGTCTCCACCCTGCCCGGCAAGCTCGCCGACTGCCAGGAGCGCGACCCGGCCAAAGCGGAAATCTTCATCGTCGAGGGTGACAGCGCGGGCGGTTCCGCCAAGCAGGGCCGCGACCGCAAGTTCCAGGCAATCCTGCCGCTCAAAGGCAAGATCCTGAACGTCGAGCGGGCGCGCTTCGACCGCATGCTGGGCAGCGCCGAAATCGGCACGCTGATCACCGCCCTCGGCACCGGCATCGGCCGCGGAGAGCCGGAACAGGGCGGCTTCTCGGTCGAGAAGCTGCGCTACCACCGCATCGTCATCATGACCGACGCGGACGTGGACGGCTCGCACATCCGCACCCTGCTGCTGACCTTCTTCTTCCGCCAGATGCCGGAGCTGATCGAGCGGGGGCACCTCTACATCGCACAGCCGCCGCTCTACCGGGCCAAGCGCGGCAATGACGAGCGGTACCTGAAGGATGACCGGGCGCTGGAAGAATTCCTGCTCGACAAATCCCTGGGAGAGGCGCGGCTGTCCTACGCCGATGGCCGGGTGCTGGAGGGCGACGAACTCGTCGTGGAATCCAACTGGCTGCGGGAAGCGACCTTGCGCCTGCGGCGTCTGTCCGCCACCGCGCCGATCGCGCTGCTGGAACAGGCCGCCATCGCCGGCGCCCTCACGCCAGACACCGCGCGCGCTCAGGCCACCGCCCAGCCGCTGGCGGCCCGGCTGGATGCCATCGCCCTGCCGTCCGAGCGCGGCTGGAAGGTGGTCGCCGACGAACGCGGCCTGACGCTGGCCCGCGTCGTGCGCGGCGTGGCGGAAAAGCACGTGCTGGACCCCGCGGCCCTGCGCAGCGCCGAGGCGCGCTGGCTGGCCGAGCGGGCCGAAGGCCTGGGCAGCCGCTTCGCGGAGCCAGCCAAACTGAAGTTCAACAACGACGAAAGCCCGGTGCAGGGCCCCGCCACCGCCTATGACCGCATCCTCGCCCACGGCCGCCGCGGATTGTCGATCCAGCGTTTCAAAGGCCTGGGCGAGATGAACCCCGACCAACTCTGGAAGACCACGCTGGATCCCTCCATCCGCACCCTGCTGCAAGTGAAGGTCGGCGACGTCGAGGACGCCGGCCAGGTATTCTCCACGCTGATGGGCGATGTCGTGGAACCACGGCGGGAATTCATCGTCGGCAACGCGCTGAAGGTGGCCAATCTCGACGTGTAGGAACCTTTTGAACCCTGCCGACCATCGTCGGCATGTCCATGCGTGTGCTGGCGGGGCGTGGCAGCCCCTGGGCGAAGGCGAGATCGTGGTGATAACGAACGGCGAGCCCCCCGGTGGCACGGCAATTCGGGTGACATGATAAACTGTATGACGCGACGGCCGTTGATCCAGATCTAGTTAGGGCGGCCGGTATGGCCGTATTCTCCGCCAATTACCCAAGCGGAGGCACGCGATGTCTGTCTGGCAGCCGCTGAAATTTACCCCCCACCCGGCGGCGGAGCCGCGAACCGACCCCGTTCTGCCCCGGCAAGACGCTCCATTGCGGCCACGCTCCTGGCGCCGGCTGCTCTTGCTGGCTGCCGTCGCCCTTGCCCTGTCCACGGCCGGTTTCTGGACCTGGTCGCAGTTCGTGCGACCGGTCGAGGTGCGCGTCGCTCATCCGCAGGCAAATGTCCGCGAGCAGGTCTTCGGGCTGGGCAAGGTAGGCGCCCGCGTTGTGTCCAACGTCGGCTTCAAGGTGGCGGGAGTTCTGACCGACCTGTCAGCCGACCAAGGCGATCTCGTCCGGAAAGGAACGGTCCTGGCGCGGCTCGACGCGCACGAGGTCGAAGCCCAGCTTGCCGTCGCCAAGGCAGGTGTCTCGCAGGCGCAGGCGACGATCGGCAAGGCCCAGGCGGACAGGGAGAGTGCCGAGGCAAGCCTCACCAACGCCCGCGCCGTGAGTGCCCGGCGCGCGGATCTGGCCCGCTCGGGCTACGCGTCAAAGGAGGAGGCGCAGAACACCGAAGCCCTCATGCGCATCGCGCGGGCCAACCTGGACGTGGCGGCCAGCGGCGTAACCCTCGCGCAGGCCGGGCTCGAGGCAGCCACGGCGCAGGTGGCCTATACCCAGGCGACGCTGGACAACTACGCGCTGCGCGCGCCCTACAATGCGTTGGTTGTCTCGCGCAATCTGCAACTCGGCAGCATGCCGGTGCCAGGACAGCCGGTGTACAATCTGGTCGACCCGCAGACGATCTGGGTCCTGGGCTATGTCGACGAACGACTGGCCGGCCCGCTCCGGATCGGCCAGCAGGCCCAGGTCGTGCTGCGGTCCCGCCCCGAAGAGCGGCTGCCCGGCCACATCGCGCGTATCGAAATTGAGAGCGATCCGGTCAACGAGGAGCGGCTGGTAGAGGTCGCCTTCGATGCGATCCCGCCGGACATCCACCTGGCCGAACAGGCGGAGGTGTTCATCACCACCGGCATCCTGGCGAACGCGGTGCTCGTGCCGCAGGCAGCTGTCACCGACCTCGCCGACGGCCATGGAACGGTCTGGACGCTGGAGCAGGGCCAACTGGCCCGCCGGCGGGTCTCCTTCGGTCCGCAACTGATCGATGGAACGCTGCCGATCACCGCCGGCCTGCCGGCAGGCGCCGAGGTCGTGCTGGCACCGCGGGCGGGGCTGCGCGTCGGCCGCGCCGCGACCGTGGCGGAAGATAGTGCGCCATGAATCTCGCCATGCGTGACATGCGACACAACTTGCCCCGTTTCGCGCTGACGGCGATCGGCCTTGGCATGCTGCTGGGTGTCGTCATATCCATGATGAGCATCTACGAGGGCGCCATGGACGACGCGCTCCGCTTGCCGCGCGCGGCCAATACGGACCTTTGGGTGGTGCAGCCACGCACCCGCGGCCCCTTCGCCGAACCCTCGCGCATTCCGCGCGACACGCGCGATCTGGTCCGGCGCATCCCCGGTGTGGCGACGGCTGGCGCCGTGACATTCCAGACCGTGCAGACCGCGGTGGCAGGCAGGCCGTTCCGCTTCTTCCTGCAAGGCTACGAGATCGGCCGTCCGGGCGGGCCGGTCAACATCATCTCGGGCCATGGGCTGACACGCAGCCATTATCAGATCGTCTTGGACGCCTCGTCCGGTCTGGCACTCGGTGAACGGGTGCCGCTCGGTCCGTACAGCGACCTCTTCACCGTCGTGGGCCTCACGCACGGGATGGTGACGTCGTCCGGTGACCCGGTCGGCTGGGTAACGCTGCTCGACGCGCAATCCCTGCAGTTCGAGGTGCCACCGGCGCTGCAACGGCGTGAGGCGGCGGCGGGGCGGAAACAACCGACCACCGCCGACGTCAATGCGGTGCTGGTGACGCTCCACCCCGGTGTGCCGCCCGCCGGCGTCGCCGAGGAGATCGAGCGCTGGAAACACCTGTCCGCCGTCACCGAACCGCTGCAGGAGGAATACCTCACACGCTTCGTCATCGAGAAGATGCAGCGCCAGCTGGGCATGTTCATGGCAATCCTGATCCTGGTCTCGGCGGTGATCATCGCGCTCATCATCTACACGCTCACCATGGACAAGCTGCGCTCCATCGCCACGCTCAAGCTCATCGGCGCCCCCGACCGCACGATCATCGGCCTGATCGTGCAAGAAGCCTTGCTGCTCGGCATCTCCGGCTTCGCGATCGGTCTGCTGCTGATCCTGCAGTTCAAGGATTACTTCCCCCGCCGCCTGCTGGTTGAACCGCGCGACGTCGCGGTTCTGTTCGGCGTGGTCGTCGCCGTCTGCCTGCTGGGCTCCGTCCTCGGCGTGCGCGCGGCGGTCAAGATCGATCCGGCGAAGGCGCTGGCCAGTGGCTGATGCGCCCAGCCTCCCGCGCCCACAACCGCTCGTCGAGTTGCGTGGCATCTGCAAGCATTTCGGCACGGGCGGCACTCGCGTCGACGCGCTGGTGGACATCGCGCTCACCGTGCACGCCGGCGAAACCGTCGGACTGCGCGGGCCGAGCGGGTCAGGCAAGAGCACCCTGCTCAACGTCATCGGCTGCGTCACCGAGCCCAGCAGCGGGTGGATGCAGCTCGACGGGGAACTCGTCTACGATGGGCGCTGGCTGAGGCGCGACCTGCGCAGGCTGCGCCTGGACAAGATCGGCTTTATTTTCCAGACCCATAACCTCCTGCCCTTCCTCGATGCCACCGAGAACATCATGATCGCGATGGAACTGGCGGATGTCGCATCGCGCCAGGCGCGCGAGCGGGCCGAGGCCCTGCTCGACTATCTCGGGGTCAGCCACCGCAAGAACGCCATGCCGGGGGCGCTGTCGGGCGGGGAAGCCCAACGCGTGGCGATCGCGCGGGCCTTGGCCAACAACCCCAGCATCATCCTCGCGGACGAACCCACGGCACCGCTCGACTCGCAACGCGCCGGCGCGGTCATGGACCTGCTGCGCCGCATCGCCGTGGACCAGCAGGCAGCGGTTCTGGTGGTCACGCATGACGAAACGATCTTCGACCGCTTCGACCGCCTGCTGCAGTTTCGCGATGGGCGCATCGAGAACCAGGTGGCCCCCTCCGTCATGCTGGCAGGATCGTCATGACCGACGCCGCGTCCCCGGCGTTCGCCGCCCCGGCCGCGACGCCGCCGGGGTTGACGGACGCGGAAGCCACCCGTCGGGCGCACGAAATCGGGCCGAACGCCGTCGCCGAAGTCGGCCAGCCGCGTTGGCGCGTCTTTCTTCAGAAGTTCTGGTCGCCCGTGCCGTGGATGCTCGAAATCGCGATCGTCCTGCAACTCGCACTCGGCGAGCCGATCGAGGCCGCCGTGATCGCCGCTCTGCTTGTCTTCAATGCGACGATCGGGGTCCTTCAGGAAGGTCGGGCAAACGCCGCCCTCGCGGCCCTCAAGACGCGGCTCGCGCCAACAGCCCTGGTTCGCCGCGACGGCGAGTGGCAGAAGCGCCCCGCCGCCGAACTCGTGCCTGGCGATGCGATCAGGCTGCCACTGGGAGCCCTGGTTCCCGCCGACGCCACCATCCTGTCTGGTGCGGTGATGGTCGATCAGTCGATGCTCACCGGCGAGTCTGTGCCGGTGGACGCGAATGCGGGCGCCCAGGTCTATGCGGGCTCCCTGGTGCGCCGCGGCCAGGCTATCGCCGAGGTGACAGCGACCGGGGCGAAAACCAATTTCGGGCGAACGGCCGAACTGGTGCGCGTGGCGCGCGGAGCCAGCACGGAGCAGGCAGCGATTTTTGCCGCGACGCGCAACCTCGCCATCGTGAACGGCACCACCGCAGCCCTGATCGTCGCCTACGCCTATGCCCTCGGATTGCCCGCCGATGACCTGGTTCGCCTTGGCCTGACGGCGCTGCTGGCCACGATCCCGGTGGCCCTGCCGGCCACGTTTACGCTTTCGGCGGCCTTCGGGGCGCAGACGCTGGCCCGGCGCGGTGTCCTGCTGACCCGCCTGTCCGCCTCGCACGAAGCGGCCGCCATGGACGTGCTGTGCGCCGACAAGACCGGCACGCTGACACGCAATGCGCTGGAGGTCGTCGATGTCACGCCGATGCCCGGCTTCGACCGCGTGCGTGTCCTGACGCTTGCGGGAATGGCCAGTTCCGATGCGGACCAGGACCCGATCGACGGCGCCATCCGGGCCGCCGCGACAGAGGCAACCCGCGGCGACACGATCGATCCCGTAACCCGCTTCGTCCCCTTCGATCCGGGAACAAGGATGTCCGAGGCCTTCGCCCGAGGCCATGACGGCAGCGAGGTCCGCATCGTCAAGGGCGCGTTCGAGGTGATTGCCGCGCTGGCGCAAGCTCCGACGGATGCAGTCCGTCGCGTGAATGATCTGGCCGAACAGGGTCACCGGGTCATCGCCGTCGCCATGGGAACGCCAAATTCGATGCGCCTCGCCGGCCTGATCGCCATCAGCGACCCGCCACGCGAGGACTCGGCCGAACTGATCGCCACGCTGCGCGACCTGAATGTCCGCACTGTCATGGTAACCGGGGACTCGCCGGTCACGGCCGCGGCAATCGCCCGGCAGGTCGGCATCGAGGGCGCCGTCTGCCCGCCCGGAGAGATGCCCCGCGCGCCCGACATCGACAGTTTCGGGGTTTATGCCCGCGTGGTGCCGGAGGAGAAATACCGGTTGGTGCAGGCCCTGCAGGCGCACGGCCACGTGGTCGGGATGTGCGGCGATGGAACCAACGACGCGCCGGCGCTGCGCCAGGCGCAGATCGGCATCGCCGTCTCGACGGCAACCGACGTCGCCAAGGCGGCGGCCGGCATGGTTATGACGGAACCCGGCCTCGCCGGCATCGTTTTTGCTGTCCGCGAAGGGCGGATCGGCTTCCAGCGGCTACTGTCCTACACCTTCAACACGCTGGCGAAAAAGGTCGAGATTGTCCTGCTGCTCGCCGTTGGGCTCGGACTGACGGGGCATGCGGTCATGACTCCGGTCCTGATGGTTCTGATGCTTTTGACGAACGACTTTCTCAGCATGTCGCTCACCACCGACCGCGCGAGCTTTGCCCCGTACCCCAGCAAATGGCACATGCCCGGCATCACCCGCGCCGCATTGGTGCTCGGCGTATGCAAGCTCGGCTTCTCGGCCTCGATGCTGGCGATCGGCAAATTCAAACTCGGACTTGGCCAGGCAGAACTGCAAAGCCTGGCGTTCGTCACCATCGTGTTCGGCAACCAGGCATTGCTGTATGTGCTGCGGGAACGCCGCCGCATGTGGCACTCCAGACCTGGCCGGTGGGTTCTCGCGTCCTCCGTGCTCGACATCGGCGGCGCGTCGGCGCTGGCGTGGTCAGGCAGCCTGATGGCGCCGTTGCCCATCGCGATCGCCGCGGGCGTGTTCGCTGCCGCGATGGTATTCGCCGTGGTGCTGGATCAGATCAAGCTCCCGGTCATGCGCGCCTTCAGGATCGAGTAGCGCGCCAAGCCCTTCGGACGTGAGAGCGCCCTATCCGGCGAACTTCCTGGCCAACGGATGATGCGCCTCGACCAGCTTTTGCAGCCGTTCGGCCCGC
>JBBIQA010000048.1:0-25062 GCA_037442565.1 Rhodospirillales bacterium | reverse complement strand
CGCCACGTGCTCGAACACGCCACCATCCCCGTGATGATGTGCCGCTGACGGTGGCGGGGGTGGTAGGAAGCAAGGTTGGGGCTCCGCCCCAAGCCCCGGAAGGGGACAGTCGTCCCCTTCACCCCTTGGACTGGTTTGTTGGGAAAGGGGGCGCGCCAAAGCCCATCAGCGGCTACGCCGGTTCCGCCCCCTTTCCCAACAAACCAAACTAAACAGGGTCAAGGGAACGAGTTCCCTTGCGGGGTCTGGGGCGGAGCCCCAGCCTTGCCTTGCTTCCTGCCCCCCGCAACCCTCAGCGGCACATCATCACGGGGATGGTGGCGTGTTCGAGCACGTGGCGGGTGACGCCGCCGAGGATCAGTTGGCGCAGGCGGGAGTGGGAGTAGGCGCCCATGGCCAGCAGGTCGCAGCCGAAATCCCTGGCCACTGCCAGCATTCCCGCGCCGACGGAACTGCCGGCGTTGTGGAAGGTGACGGGTTCGGCGTGCACATCGTGCAGCGCCAAATAGGCGGCCAGGTCCTGCGCGCCGGGACCGCGGCGCTGGTAGCCCTCGGCGAACAGGATGCGCACCGCCTGGGCCTGTTGCAGCCAGGGCAGGGCGGCGAGCACGGCGGCGGCCGATTCCGCGGTGCCGTTCCAGCCCAGGCAGATGCGCGTGCCGATGGTGGTGGGCGCGGTTTGCGGCGCGATCAGCACCGGCCGGCCGCTGTCGAACAGCACCGCGTGCAGCGCGTCGGAGGACGACACGTCCTCGCCGGCTTCGGGGTGCGGCACCACGGTCAGGTCGGCGAGCCGCGCCTGCTGCGCGACCAGGTCCTCCTCGCGGCCGATGACGGAGGCGAAGCTGGCGGTGGCGGTGCCGGCGTTCGCCCGCGCCTCGGCGACGATGACATGCTGGGCGGCGACGAAGCGTTCGAACATGGCGCGCACGGCGCTGGCGCGGTCGCCGCTTTCCTTTTCCGTGGCGCTCATCATTTCCTCGATCATCGCGCCGGACAGGCCTTCCCCGGCCAGTGGCGCCACGTCGCGGCTGTCGACCCGGACATGCAGGGCCGTGACATGGGCGTTCCAGATGCGCGCGGTCATCAGCGCCGTGGTCAGCGCGGACTCGCCGGCGGCGGTTCCGGTCAACGGCAGCAGGATTTTGCGGATGGCCATGGTCAGGCTCCTTCGTTGTCGATCTCGTTGTTGGTCAGCCCGTCGTCGCCTGCAGCGCGGATGGTCCATCGTCGCGTGCAGCGCGGGCAGTCTAGCACATAGGCAGCACCGACATGACAGCCTTGCGTGCGGCGGCAAGCGCGGCGTCGCGATCGGTCGCGGGGATCGCGGTCCAGTTGCCGGCCCGCGCGTCCGGCGAGCGGGCGGCGGCCTCGAGCACGCCGAGTGTGGCGTCGGAGGCATCGTTGCTGCGCCCGGCGATGCGGGCGGCGAGCACATCGAGCGGGGCTTCCAGCCACAGCCCCAGGAACGGCACGCCGGCGGCCGTGGCGGCATCTCGCAGCGCGGCGCGGTGATGCGGGTCGATGAAGGTGGCGTCCGCGATCACCGCGTGGCCGGCGCGCGCGGCGGCTTCGGCCTCGCGGGTCAGTTCGGCGAACACCGGGGCGCTGGCGGCCTCGGTATAGGCGTCGGGCGGCAGTTTCGCTTCGGGGGCGACGCCGTGCAGCCGCTTGCGGATCTCGTCGCTGCGCGGGATCAGCGCGCCGGGGGCGGGGCCGAGTCCCGGCGCCAGGGCGCGGGCCAGGGTGGATTTGCCGGTGCCCTGCAGGCCGCCGACGGCGACGATGATCGGGGCTGCCGGCCGCAGGTAGTCGATGGCGGCGGCGAGGTAGATCCGGGAGGGAACGGGATTGCCGCGCGTGGCTTCCACATGGGCGCGGATCAGCGCGCGGCTCGACAGGAACACCGGCAGGCCGCGCAGCAGCCCCACATCGCCGGTGCGGGCGATATAGCGGTTCAGCACCCGGTTGGCGGCGGGCCGGCCGACCGAATGCTCCAGGTCCATCAGCAGGAAGGCGAGGTCGTAGCCGAGGTCGATGGTGGCCAGGTCCTCGTCGAATTCCAGCGCGTCGAACGGAACCGGACGCCCCTGCCAGAGGCATAGATTGCCTAAGTGAAGATCGCCGTGGCCGCGCCGGATGAACCCCTCGCCGCCGCGCCGGTCGAACCAGGCGGCGTTGCGCTCCAATTCCCGGAGGATACCCTCATGCCAGCCGTCGAGCGCCGCCGGATCCAGCCCGGCGTTCCGGGCGGCGATCCGGTTGCCGTCGATCACCCGGCGCATCGCCGCGGCCGGTGCCGGAACCTCGGCAGGCGGCAGGGCGCGGTGATAGGCCGCGACGGTGTCGGCCAG
The DNA here is from genome assembly GCA_037442565.1 of Rhodospirillales bacterium. Lineage (GTDB taxonomy): Bacteria > Pseudomonadota > Alphaproteobacteria > Acetobacterales > Acetobacteraceae > PALSA-911. Next base: position 22,708 of record JBBIQA010000048.1, on the reverse strand, counting down.
GCTGTCCAGCAGCGCCGGATCGAGCCCGCCGCGCGCGGCGATCTCGTCCAGGAAATCCCCTGCCGCAACGCGCGCCATGCGCAGCACCCAGTCCACGGCGCGGGCCTCGCCGGCCATGTTGCCCAGGGTCAGTCGGCCGTCCGCGCCACGCACGATGGGCACCACGTCGCGATACAGGCCGGGGGCGGCCGGCGCATTGAGCGCCAGTTCGCGCAGGCAGAACCGCCGGCGCGCCGCCACCGTGGAGAAATCCAGGAACGACAGCGCCACCGCCTTCTTCAGCTTCCAGACGGTGTCCGCGCCGAGGAACACCAGCGAGATATGCGTCTCCACCGGCGCCGAGCCCGCCAGCGCGGCGAGAAAAGTGGCAACCTCCTGCTGTGCGCCGGGAACCGCCACGTGCTTAGGGGTATAGCCGCCCGCTACGCCAACCGCGCTCGTCCGGCGTGTAGGTGATCCGGTCGTGCAGCCGGAACGGCCGGTCCTGCCAGAACTCGAAATACTCCGGCACGCAGCGATACCCGCTCCAATGTGGCGGGCGCGGCACCGCCTCGCCGGGATATTGGGCATCGAACTCCGCTACCCGCGCCTCCAGTTCGGCGCGGGAGCCGAGCGGGCGGGACTGGCGCGATGCCCAGGCGCCGAGGCGGGAAACCCGCGGGCGGGTGGCGTAATAGGCGTCCGCCTCCGCGTCCGTCACCCGCTCCACCCGCCCCTCGATCCGGATCTGCCGGCCGAGCGACTTCCAGTGGAACAGCAGGGCCACGCGGGCGTTGGCGGTCAGTTCGCCGCCCTTGCGGCTCTCGGTGTTGGTGAAGAACACGAACCCGCGGTCATCGCGGCCCTTCAGCAGCAGGATACGCGCCGCCGGCCTGCCGCCCGCCGTGGCGGTGGCAACCGTCATCGCGTTGGGGTCGGTCGTCTCGCTGGCGGTGGCCTCGGCGAACCAGCCATCGAACAGCATGAACGGGTCAGCCGGCGGGGTGTCCAGGCTGTTAATTACGGGCATTGATCGATCCTTCTTGACAGCGCAGTGTGTCACGTGGCCGGGAACGCAGACCAGACCGGCCTCGCGTTCGATCGCTTCGCCTCTTGCCCGGATGCGCCGGCCTGTGTCACCACGCACGGCTAGTCTATCCTGATCCGACGCGTTTGAGGAATTCCCTAATGGCCGATACCGATACCACGATAGCGCCCGCCACCGGCAATCTGCTGAAGGGCAAGCGCGGTCTGGTCATGGGCGTGGCCAACGACCGCTCGCTCGCCTGGGGCATCGCCGCGGCCTGCGCCGCGCAGGGGGCGGAACTGGCCTTCACCTTCCTGGGAGACGCGCTGGAGCGGCGAGTGCGCCCGCTGGCGGAAAGCGTGGGCTCGGAACTGCTGTTTCCCTGCGACGTCGGCGACGATGCCAGCATCGATGCCGCCTTCGCCGGACTGGCGGAGAAATGGGACGGCCTCGATTTCCTGGTCCACGCGATCGGGTTCGCCGACAAGGCTTATCTGCGCGGCCGGTTCCTGGACACGCCGCGCGACGTGTTCCTGCAGGCGTTGGACATCTCGGCCTATTCGTTCCCCGCGGTGTGCCAGCGCGCGGTGCCGATGATGAAGCGCGGCGGCTCGCTGCTCACGCTGACCTATCTGGGCGCCGAACGGGTGGTGCCGCACTACAACGTGATGGGGGTCGCCAAGGCGGCGCTGGAGGCCTCCGTGCGCTACATGGCCGCCGACCTGGGTCCGGACGGCATCCGGGTGAACGCCATAAGCGCCGGGCCGATCAAGACGCTGGCGGCCAGCGGGATCGGCGATTTCCGCTACATCCTGCGCTGGAACCAGCTCAACGCCCCGATGGAGCGCAACGTCACCATCGAGGAAGTCGGCGGCGCCGGGCTCTATCTGCTGTCGGACCTGGCCTCGGGCGTCACCGGCGAGGTGCACCATGTCGATTGCGGCTACCATGTGGTGGGGATGAAGAACCCCAACGCGCCGGACATCGCCACCGCCGGCGAGGGCTAAGCGGGTTCAGGGTTCGCGTGCCGCATGTCCCATAACAGCTTCGGCCATCTGTTTCGTGTCACCACCTGGGGCGAAAGCCACGGCCCGGCGATCGGCTGCGTGGTCGATGGCTGCCCGCCGCGCATTCCGCTCACCGAGGCCGACATCCAGCCCTGGCTGGACCGCCGCCGGCCCGGCCAGTCCAAATTCACCACCCAGCGCCAGGAACCCGACACGGTAAAGATCCTGTCCGGGGTCTTCGAGGGCATGACCACCGGCACGCCGGTCGCGCTGGTGATCGAGAACGTCGATCAGCGTTCCAAGGATTACGGCGATATCGCCCAACGCTTCCGGCCCGGCCATGCCGACCTGACCTACGAACTGAAATACGGCATTCGCGATTATCGCGGCGGCGGGCGAAGCTCGGCGCGCGAGACGGCGATGCGGGTGGCCGCCGGCGCCATCGCGCGCAAGGTGCTGGGCGGGCAGACGCGCATCCGCGGCGCTTTGGTACAGATCGGGCCGCACCGGATCGACCGGTCGCGCTGGGACTGGGACGCCGTGACCGAGAACCCTTTTTTCTGCCCGGACCCCGTCACCGCCGAGCTGTGGGAGACCTATCTGGGCGGCGTGCGCAAGGCAGGGTCGTCGGTGGGCGCGGTGATCGAACTGGTCGCCGACGGCGTGCCGCCGGGCCTCGGCGCGCCGATCTACGGCAAGCTGGACGCCGACCTGGCCGGCGCGCTGATGTCGATCAACGCCGTGAAGGGCGTGGAGATCGGCGAGGGCTTCGACGCCGCCACGCTGACCGGCGAACAGAACGCCGACGAGATGCGGATGCGGGATGGGGAAGTCGAATTCCTCGCCAACCACGCCGGCGGCGTCCTGGGCGGCATCTCGACCGGCCAGCCGGTCGTCGCCCGCTTCGCCGTCAAGCCGACCAGTTCCATCCTGACCCCGCGCCGCGCGGTGGACCGCTCCGGCGCGGAGGTGGAGGTGATGACCAAGGGCCGCCACGACCCCTGCGTCGGCATCCGTGCCGTGCCGGTCGGCGAGGCGATGCTGGCCCTGGTGCTGGCCGACCACCTGCTGCGCCACCGCGCGCAGAACCCCGACGCGCCAACGCACGCCCGCCTGCCGCGCAACTGACGGGTGCTACTGAACGCTGACCGCGATTCGGTCGGCGAGCTGGTCGATCACGCTGCCGATCGCCGCGACCACGGCGGCGTCGCCCGAGCCTTCCCAATGCGCGACGAAGCTGCCCTGGGCGCTGGTGTCGGTCCTTGGCGCGGCGGCCGCCCCGCTGAGGCGCAGAACGGTCCAATGCGCGGTCAGCACGGCCTCCCCGGCGGCGGTCGCCCGTAGATCGCTAACATCCACCAGCACCTGAACCGCCGGTCTGGCGACCGGCGGCCGGGCCACCACAACGGCCGACGGCACGCGCCTGGCCAGCGCGCCGGCCAGCGCCTGCGTGATGCCGATCGACAGCCGCTCGCCCCACACCCCGGTCCGGCTGGGCGTCAGCTCGTTGGCGCCGGTACGCAGCAGGATGTCGGTGCTGTCCAGATAATCGGGGACCAGCACGCGCTTGACCTCGATCACCCTGCGCCCGGTGTCGTCGCGCACCCCGGCCGCGGGCACGACCGGTGCGCCGAGCACATAGATCTGCTGGTCCGGCCGCGTGGCGCAGGCGGCGAGCAGCAGCATCAGCAGCAGGCCATTCCAGGGTTTCATCACGATCAACGACCTCTCAGCGCGCCGACGGGGTTGCGTTCCAGTTCGCGCGAGAAGCTGCGCAGCGAACTGGCGCTGTCGGCCAGGTCGCGCAGCGCGGCTTCCAGATTGCCGCGCATTTCCGAGCGGGGGGCCGCGATGCTGTTGAGCGAGGCCATCAGCGCCTCGGCGGATTTCGCGGTACGATCGGCGGAGGCCAGCACCAGCTGCAGTTCGCGTCCATTGACCACCACCTGCTGGCGGCTGTCTATCGCCAGCTGGTTGATGTTGCCGAGCGTGCGGCTGGCGTCGGCGCTGAGTTTCTGCACCGCCTCGGTGGAGGCCTGCACGGTCTCACGCGCCGCGTCGGCGATCTGCCGGGCGCTGTCGGAGGTCTGCCGCACGCTCTCGGCGAGGGGGGCCACCTGGGCATTGACGGTGTCGGCGACGGTCTGGATATGGGCGAGGGTCGTGCGCATGTCGTCCACCAGTTCGCTCAGCGGCAGCTGGGTGAGCTTGTCCTTGAGGTTCTGGAATACGGACGGGATCGATGGAATCTCCGGCAGGCCGAGGTCCGGCCCGGGCGGCGGGATCGGCGTGTCCGGCCGGAAGTCCAGATCGATGCCGAGCTGGCCGGTGACCAGGCTGGGCGTGCTGAGGGTGGCGCGCAGCCCGGCCTGGACCAGACCGCGAATCCCGGACTCGGGCGACTCCCCGTTGGCTGTTTGTGCCGGTTCCTGCCAGGAGATGCGATCGGAATCGAGTTCGATATAGGTCGGGATGGTGGAGCTCCGATCCGCGACGTTCAGCCGCAGCGCGATCTTGCGCACCGACCCCACCTGGACGCCGCGAAAGGTAACGGGAGAGCCGACGGAAAGCCCGGCGACCGAGCTGGGGAAGAATATCACCGCCCGCAACGTGGGGGTGAACAGGCGCATGCCGCCGAAGAACAGGATGGCAAGCACCGCGAGCGTCAGTCCGCCCAGCACGAAACCGCCGACAACGGCGGGATTGGCTTTCATCTTCGGGCTCCATCGCCAGCCCTGGGGCTGTCGCCCCTGGGATTGGTAGCGGGATTGGTAGCGGGATCGGGTGCGGGTTGGGTAGCCGGATTTTCGCGGTTCATAAAGGCGTGGACCGTGGGATTGGCGCAGGTTTCACGCAGTTCCCGTGGCGAGCCGTGGGCGATCGGGGTGTGGGTTTCCGCATCCAGGAAGATGCCATCGTCGCAGATGGCGAACAGGCTGGGCAATTCATGGCTGACCATGACCACGGTGGTGCCGAAGCCGTCGCGCAGATCGAGGATCAGGTCATCCAGCCGCCGCGCGCTGATCGGGTCGAGGCCGGCGGAGGGCTCGTCGAGGAAGATGATATCGGGATCGAGCGCCAGGGCGCGAGCGAGGCCGACGCGCTTGCGCATGCCACCGCTGAGGTCGGCCGGCATCACGCTGCCATCGGCGTCCAGGCCGACCAGGTCGAGCTTGATGCGAACCAGACGGTCGATGCTGGAATCGTCGAGATCGGTGAACATGCGCATCGGCAGGGCGACGTTCTCGGCGATGCTCATCGAGCTCCAGAGCGCGCCAGCCTGGAACAGCACGCCGCAGCGGCGGCCGATCTCGCCGCGGCGCTCCTCGCTGGCGGCCCAGTAATCCTCGCCGCGGATCTGCACGGTGCCGGCGCTGGGCCGCAGCAGGCCGATCATCGCCTTCATCAGCGTGCTTTTGCCACAGCCGCTGCCGCCCATGATGGCAAAGATCGAGCCGGTGGCGATGGAGAACGTCACGTTCTGCTGGATCGGGGTGGCGCCGTAGCCGAAGGCCAGGCCGTTCGCCTCGATCTTCGGTTCCTGCGCCATGCCGGGGGAGGGGGGCATCAAAAGTCCAGGGCGTTGGCGCAGACGGCGAAGACCGCGTCGAGCGCGATAACGCCGACGATGCCTGCCACCACGGCGCTGGTGGCGGCGCGGCCGACATCGGCGGCGCTGCGCCCGGCACGCAACCCGATGCGGCAGCCGGTGATGGCGATCAGCAGGCCGAAGGCGACGCTTTTCGACAGGCCGAAGAAGACCTGCGACATGGCCACGGCGTATTGCACATGGTCCACGAAGGTAAGCGGCGCCAGATGCAGCATGGCGATGGCGACCAGGAAGCCGCCGAAGATCCCGGCCAGCGACCCATACAGGTACAGCAGTGGCATCATCAGGGTCAGCGCCACCACGCGCGGCAGGATCAGGTAGTCCGACAGCTTCACCCCGACGGCGCGCAGCGCGTCGATCTCCTCGTTGCCCAGCATCGTGGCGATATGCGCGGCATAGGCGCCGCCGGTGCGGCCGGACATGACGATGGCGGTGATCAGGGCCGCGATCTCTCGTATCACGGCGATGCCGACCAGGTTCGCGACATACACGTCGGCGCCGAAGCGGCGCAGCTGTACCGCTCCGACAAAGGCGAGGATGCCGCCCATCAGCAGGTTGACGATGATCACGATCGGCAAGGCGGAGACACCGGCGTCGCGCAGGCAATCCAGCAGATCCACACGGCGGATGAGCGCGCGCCCGCGTATGGCCGCCCCGCCACGCAGGATGGCATCCCCCAGCATGGCGGCAATCTCCCGCAGTTCCGCCCAGCCGGAGAGGGTTCGCCTGCCGATGGCCATCCGCAGGGGAATGCGCCGCGGCGTGGGAGGGGCGGGCCGCTGTTCAGGGATCAGCGCGAGCAGCCGGCGGGCGGATTGGGGCAGGGCGGCCACCTCCACCGAAATGCCGCGCGAAGCCGCATCCCGGCGCAATTCGGACACGAAGGCCAACAGGGCGCTGTCCCAGTTGCCGAGCCGTGTGGCATCGAAGCTGATGCCGGCGATGCCGGTGGTATCCAGGATGTCCGCCGCGCTGCCGGCCGGCAGATTGCCCTGGCGCGCGATCCAGTCGCCGGTCAGCACGACGACGCGATGCGCTCCCGCGCCGCGGAGCTGCGCGCTCGGTTCCGCCGTTTGGACCGGGGTCGGCTGAGGGTCGAGGATGAGCGGCTCCATCAGGGTCGCTTATATCGGTTCGGCCTCGGCTTTACAGCAGGCAGCCGCGGTTATTCTTCGATCAGAAGCGGGCCGCGATCGTGAACGAGCCGAACTGGAACAGGCCGCCGCGCTGGCCACGGAACTCCTGGGTCTGCAGCACGTGGGTGTAGCTGAAGCGGATGCCGGAATAGATCACGGTGAAACCCAGTTCCATCTCGCCGACGAACGGCTCGCGCGGGACATGCGGACCGGACTGGTAGGGGTTGCCGTCAAGCGTGGCGTCCCACGCAACGGCCTGGCCGTCGGCGCCGACGAAGCCGTACCAGACAAATTCGCGGGTTGGCGTGTAGGCGTCGGCGCCGGTCAGGCCCGGGCTGATGCGCGAGGTGCCGAAATCCGATTCAAGGCCCTGACCGACGCGCAGCTGCATGCCGACCTGGGCGTAGTCGCGCCAGGAGCCGACGGCGCCGGCGATGGACGGCAGGATGTCCATCTCGACCCCGGGCAGGATCTCCTGCGTCAGGGTTTCCTCCAGCAGCGGGAACCGCCAGATGTGGGCGCCCGCGATCTGGATCACCGGCATGTTCTGGATCTGGTGGTCCCACCCTTTCGCGGTCGGTTCGCGGATCAGGTCGTGAAAGCCGTTCTGCAACTGCTCGCCCTGCGCCATCGGGCCAAGCACGCCAAGTCCGAGGCCGAGGATGGTGCGGGCATGGCGGGTGTCCTGCACCAGATTGAGTTGGCCGGTGAGCACGCCGGCATAGGGCCGGTCGTTGGGATTGGGGACAGCCAGCTGGGTGTTCTTCGGCGTGAACAGCGTTTGCGACAGGTCCAGCGAGATGCGCTGGCGGCCGTCGCCCAGCAGCGCATGGCCGGCGTCGCGGACGATGTCCGGCATCACGCCGTCCGGCAGGGTAATCCCGAGGCGCAACCCGGCCGTGTAGTTGCGATCGGTGCGGCCGACCAGGTCGTTTTCGGTTTGCAGCGTGATGATCGTGGCGGGGTCGTTCGCCAGTGCCGGGGATGGAGGTTCCTGTGCGCGCGCGTTGACGCTCACGGCCGTCAAGATGGCCGCCACGATCAGGACGGCGCAAGACTGGGCACTGCGGGAGGCGCCGCGTCGGCTGGTGCTGTGGATCACGGGATGCCCTTGTGTTGACGGGTGAGTGATGGCGGGTGAGTGATGGCGGGTGAGTGATGGCGGGTGGGCGCGCCAGCGCGGGAAGCGACTGAATTTGGAGCCAGCCTGCTCAAGACTTCGCCCTGACGCCGCCATCGGCAAAGCAGCAGGCGTCATGAACAAGGCACCAATGCGGCGGGGAGGAGAAGGCTCCGGGGCGTCCGGCCGGTAGAGTATTCGCGGGCCGCCCCGGGACGGGATAGGTGCCGACCCAGCCAGAGCATCTCGTGATTGTGAGCGCCCGGCGTGCGCCAAATGGCGGTTCTTGCCAGGTTTCATGGGATTGGCCATTGCACTGGCCCTGGCCTGGATTATGGACACGACAGCAGAGCCGACCGCGGCGGCGAACCCGCGCCGTGGACCGCCAAAACGAATATCCAGGACCCTCCCCATGCAGAAGCTCGCCTTCCTTTCCTCACTGCTGGCCACCGGGGTGCTCGCTACTGGGGTGCTCGCTACTGGGGCGCTCGCGGCCACGCCTGCCGCATCACGCGACGCGAGCCGTCTTTGCCCAGGCAAGGAGCCGTTTCCGCCGCAATCGGCGTTCCATGTCCCGTTCCCCGCACAGCCCCGCGCGGCGACGGTCGCGGATGGCCTGGTGCCGAAGGTCGAACAGGTCCGCAATGGCGTGGTCATCGCGACCTATCGGGATCTGCGATCCGATCCGGCGACGTGCCGCGCCGATCTGGCGGACAACAATAATCCGGCAATCGCGGCGGCAACCGGGTGCGGCCCATTCTCCAACATCGCCCATACCGACCTCTTCCGGCTCTGGAAGAACGGCGACACGTTCCGCGTCTACCCGGCGGTTTATGATGGCAACTTGCTAATCGGCCCGCGTGGCGACAAGGCGACTGGCTGGACCAACACATTCGTGCCGGATGGCCTGACCATCCAGGGCATCACGGTAAACGGCATCCGGCCGGTGCTACGGCTGACGCACCCCGGCGGCGTCTGGTCGGACGCCCAGGGGGTCGTCTACGTCTGGAACAGCAGCAACACCACTATCGACAACATCGACATTGACGGATCGGGGCTGCCTACGACCTATCACCCGATGGGCGCCGTCTATGTCAACGGCGCGCATAGCCTCACGCTCTCCCACATGCGCATTACCGACTTCGACCATTCGGGGGCTAATGGTGTATTCGGCACGTCGAACAACACAGGCACGCTCTCGTTTTCGGATATGGAAGTAGCGCGTAGCGGAGGGCCTTACGGTCCCAAGCATCATTTCTACATCGGCTCAAGCTCGACGGACCCGAACTTCACAGTCAAGGTTCGACGCCTTTGGTCCCATGACGCCTATTACGGACATTTGTTCAAATCCAGGGCGCAGATCACGGACATTCAGGACAGCTGGTTCATCGGCGGCGTGGCACAGCCCGGCTTTACGCAGGCGGAAACCTATGAGATCGACACGCCGAACGGGGGCAGCGTCACCCTGAAGAATAACGTGATCGCAAAAAACTATTCAGGAAACAACAGCAACGGTGCGCTGTTCACTTTCGGCGTCGAGGGCATAGCTTCCGACGAAGCGCCGACCCGCGTGCATAAGCTGGATGTCGAGGGCAACACTTTCGTCGCCTTCTCGCAGTTCTATGACAACCAGAAGCATCCCATCTGGCCCATGTTCTTCTACAACCACGCCGTCCCTGGCACGCCCGCTTATGTCGTTCCGGTCAAGGGCGGTGGGACCGTGGTGCCGAGCGTGACGGTGAGCGGGAACACCTTCGTCGGATTCTGCGCGCCCGCCTGGTCGGGTTATGCCTGGATGAACTACCGGGGGGACAACGCGACGATCGCCGGCTTCGCGGACCTGAAACCTGACTACACGCTACGCACCGCCCGATGAGCCCGGACCGTGCGACTTTCGATTGTCCGTGAGGAAAATGGTGCTGCTGGACAGGATTGAACTGTCGACCTCTCCCTTACCAAGGGAGTGCTCTACCACTGAGCTACAGCAGCGCCGGGGCGTCTCAGGCGGCGGGATATAGCCCTGTCTCCGTGGCGGGCGCAACCCCGGTTGACGCTGCGTGCTGGACAGGGTTCCGGAAAGGGGGTTGACGTCTGTGCCGTGGCGGTGATTTGCAGTGGCATGGCAGATCCACCCTCCAACGCCGGCAAGCCGGCGCCGACGCTGAGCGCCAAGGCGCAGGCCGAACAACGAGCACGCCAGGAGCGCGAGGCCGCGGCGCTTCGGGCCAATCTGCGCAGGCGCAAGGAGCAGGCACGCGCCCGGGAGAACCTGCCCTCTGCCGCGGTCAAGCCGGAGTAGGTTGCGGCTTCACCCGCGCCTGCACCGTGCGGCGATGATCCAGCGACCGCGCGAATGCCGTCAGAATCGCCGCCCCGGTCAGGATCAGCAGCGGATCGAGCCACCAACGGCCCGGATAGAGCCGGAACAGCGCCGTGCAGCCCCAGGCCAGAAACAGCCCCAGGCAGAACACCTGCAGGCTGTGCCGGCCGATGGCGGCAAGCCAGCGGAACAGCCTGCGATGCATCCAGTCGGCGTCGCGCGGGAACAGCATCGATACCACCCAGGCCAGCGCCAGGGCATGCAGCACCCGCAACGGCGCCAGCCCCTCCTTGCCCACCATCAGGGCGTTCTCGGCAACCGGCGCCGGCCAGGGCAGAAAACCATACCAGGACAGCCGCAGATAAAGCCCGAGCAGCAGCACCGGCACCGCCACCGCAAAGCCCCAGGTCAGGCGGGGCAGGGCGTAGCCCCGATACAGCGCGCGGCGGCCGAGCCAGGCGCCGAGCAGATACAGGATCTGCCAGGTAAAGGGGTTGAACGCGATCCCGGTCTCCGGACCCAGGCTGGGCGGGAACAGGCCGAAACTCCAGGCGACGGCGTAAAGTCCGACCGGGGCGATCAGCGCGGCGTCGCCGAAGCGGGCTTCCAGCGCGGCGAAGCCGGGCAGCAGAAGCATGCACCAGATGAATACCGGCAGGATGCCCATGAACGCCGGCTGATACAGCATCGTCAGGGCAGCGGGAACGGCGTGCAGGGGGTCGTGGATCAGGAAGCCCCAGCCCAGCCGCTCGGCCTCGCCGGGGAACGCCGCCGAGGCGCCGGCCAGCATCACCATGGCGAAGAACAGCGCGAAGACGATCAGGTGGGTGCGGTACAGCCGCCAGATGCGGCCCCACAGGTCGCGTGCCCCGGCCCCGAAACCCTGCCTTGCCGCCTTGCGGGCGAACACGCTGCCGAGGGTGAAGCCGGAGAGGAAGACGAACTGCTCGGAACTGTCCGACAGCCCCCAGGCGCCATGGATCATCCAGCCGCCGATGAACGAGCCGAACGAATGGCTCATGAAGATGGTGATCTGCAGCCAGCCGCGCACGATGTCCATCCGCGTGTCGCGCGGCGGGCGTGCGGGATGGCCGTCGTGGTGGCGGACGTGCTTGCTCATGCGGCGAACCTCGGCGGCGGAACGGAAAAGCGGGTCATCGGATGGACCCACCATGCTGCACTGCATTACACCAATGTTTGCCGCCGCGGGGGGCCTGGGCTAGACCCCGTCGTTCGATCCCCTCCCCACTCGGTCCGCTACCCGGAGTTTGCCAGCCCATGCCCGTGATGTCCGACCGCTGGATCCGCCGGATGGCGGAGGAGCATCGCATGATCGAGCCCTTCGTCGAGACCCAGAAGCGCGAGGGCGTGATCAGCTACGGCCTGTCGAGCTATGGCTACGACGCGCGCGCGGCGGACGAGTTCAAGATCTTCACCAACGTCGATTCGGCGGTGGTCGATCCGAAGAATTTCGCCCCCGACAGCTTCGTCGACCGGCGCACCGATGTCTGCATCATCCCGCCGAACAGCTTCGCCCTGACCCACACGATCGAGTATTTCCGCATCCCGCGCGACATACTGGTGGTATGTCTGGGCAAATCGACCTATGCCCGCTGCGGGATCATCGTGAACGTGACGCCGCTGGAGCCGGAGTGGGAGGGCCAGGTGACGATCGAGATCAGCAACACCACCCCGCTGCCTGCCCGGATCTACGCCAACGAGGGCATCTGCCAGTTCCTGTTCCTGCAGGGCAACGAGCCCTGCCAGACCAGCTATGCCGACAAGGCCGGCAAATACATGCGCCAGCGCGGCGTGTCGCTACCCAGAATGGGCTAGGAATACAGGCTAGGAGGCCAAAATGGACCGCATTCGTATTCGCGGCCTGCGCCCGCTATCGGGCCGGATCGCCATCGGCGGCGCCAAGAACGCCGCCCTGCCGCTGATGACCGCCGGCATGCTGACCGATGACCGGCTGGTGCTGGAAAACGTGCCGCAGCTCGCCGACATCGCCACCATGGGCAGCCTGCTGGCGCAGCACGGCATCGCCGTGGAACGAGCCACCCAGGATGGCAGGGTGCTGTCGCTTGGCGGCCCGATCACCAACACCGAGGCGCCGTACGACATCGTGCGCAAGATGCGCGCCTCCATCCTGGTGCTCGGCCCGCTGCTCGCCCGCTGCGGCGAGGCGCAGGTATCCCTGCCCGGCGGCTGTGCCATCGGAACCCGTCCGGTCGATCTGCACCTGAAGGGCCTGGAGCAGATGGGCGCGGTGATCCGCCTGGAAGGCGGCTACATTCATGCCGAGGTGAAGGGCAGGCTGCGCGGGGCCGTGATCGTCCTGCCGTTCGCCTCCGTCGGCGCCACCGAGAACCTGCTCATGGCCGCCAGCCTGGCGGACGGGCAGACCGTGCTGGCCAACGTGGCGCGCGAGCCGGAGATCTCCGACCTGGCGGACTGTCTGGTGGCGATGGGCGCCCGCATCACCGGCATCGGCACCGACCGGCTGGTGATCGAGGGCGTCGCCTCGCTGCACGGCGCGCGCCATTCCATCATCCCGGATCGCATCGAGACCGGCACCTACGCCTGTGCCGCCGCGATCACCGGCGGCGAGGTGCTGCTGGCCGGCGCCCGGCTGGACCATCTGGGTGCGGTGGCGCGCACCCTGCGCGAAACCGGCGTCGACGTGACCGAGGAGCCGGATGGACTGCGGGTGCGCCGGATGAACGGCCTGCATGGCGTCGATGTGATGACCGAGCCCTATCCGGGCTTCCCCACCGACATGCAGGCGCAGTTCATGGTGCTGATGTCGGTGGCCGAAGGGGCGGCGATGGTCACCGAGACCATCTTCGAGAACCGCTTCATGCACGTGCCGGAACTGAACCGCATGGGGGCCCGGATCAACGTGCATGGCGCTTCCGCCATCGTGCGCGGCGTGGAAAGCCTGTCCGGCGCGCCGGTGATGGCGACCGATCTGCGCGCCTCGGTTTCCCTGGTGCTCGCCGGCCTGGCGGCAAAGGGCGAGACGGTGGTGAACCGCGTCTATCACCTCGACCGCGGCTACGAGGCGGTGGAGGAAAAGCTGGCGGCCTGCGGGGCGGACATAGAACGTCTAAGCTGACGATCACGGATAGCCGGACCGAGACTTTTAAACTTCAGAGAGATTTCAGCATGTCCATTCCGGACTTCCAGACGTTGATGCTTCCTGTGCTCAGGCTTGCAAAGGACGGCGAAGTTCGGATTTCAGACGTTGTTGACAGGCTTGCCGACGAATTTGCGCTGTCGCCAGAAGATCGATCAAAACTGCTTCCATCGGGGCGTCAGACTACTTTCGCAAACAGAGTACATTGGGCGCGTACTCATTTGGTTAAGGCCGGCCTATTGACCGCGACGCGCCGGGCATACTTCACGATAACCGATCGTGGCAAAGCGGTTTTGACGTCGCCGCCGGGTAGAATCGACATTAGTTTTCTTAATCAATTTCCTGAATTTGTTGAATTCCGAAGAGTGGGTGCTGATCAAAAAGATGATGAAAGAAATCCGTCCATGGTGGGCGGCGAGCAAAGCCTTACGCCCGATGAGGTGATGCGGGCAGCAAGCCACCAGTTGGAAGCAGCTCTCGCAGGAGATCTCCTGGACCGCGTTAGGTCGGCACCGCCTGCATTTTTCGAGAAGCTTGTGATCCGGCTGCTCATTGCGATGGGCTATGGAGGCGGCTCGGTGACAGACCTTGACAAGGCTCTCGTTGGTAAATCGGGGGATGGGGGAGTTGATGGGGTGATTGACCAGGATCCCCTCGGACTGGACCGCATCTATGTGCAAGCGAAATGCTATGCGGCCACGAACACCGTCGGTTCAGGTGCGATTCGTGATTTTTTCGGTAGCCTTGATCGGTTCAAGGCAACCAAAGGCCTGTTCGTGACAACGTCCCTGTTCACTTCGTCTGCAAAAGAGACGAACGAATTTCTGAGCAAACGGATCGTTCTTATCGATGGGCAGCAATTGGCTCGCTTGATGATACGTCATGGGGTCGGTTGCCGCGTCGAAGAAACTCTTACGATCAAGGCATTGGATGAAGCATTTTTTGAAAACTGACATCAAACTCGTATAGCGGCACATGGCAGCCTTTCGCGCTTGGATCACAATTTGGCTGGAACTCGGGTTTCCCGGACCCGATTTTTCGGTGTATCAGCCGCCAGTTATCAGGAAGCCTCTTATATGACAGCCCCTTATCTTGCCGCCTCCCTGGCGCCGGAAGCATCCAGCCCGCTGATCCTGGCCTTGCCGAAAGGCCGCATCCTGTCGGAATGCGGGCCGTTGCTGGCGCGCGCCGGCATCGTGCCGGCCGCCGACTACAGCGACGAGGACAGCCGCCGCCTGCGCTTCCCGACCGAGGACCCGATGCTGGACGTGGTCCGCGTGCGCCCGTTCGACGTCGCCACCTTCGTCGCCTTCGGCGCGGCGCAGATCGGCATCTGCGGCGCGGACGTGCTGATGGAATTCGACTACCCGGAAATCTACGCCCCGCTCGACCTCGGCATCGGAAAATGCCGCATCTCGGTCGCCGAACCGGTGGAAACCGCCGGCAGCGACGACCCGCTGCTCTGGTCGCGGGTGCGGGTGGCGACGAAATACCCGACCATCGCCAAGCGCCATTTCGCGACCCGTGGCGTGCACGCCGACGTGGTGCACCTGAACGGCGCGATGGAACTGGCCCCCACGCTCGGCCTGGCGCGGCTGATCGTCGACCTGGTGGCGACCGGCTCCACCCTGAAGGCGAACGGTCTGGTGGAAACCGAGGTCATCGACACCATAACCAGCCGCCTGATCGTCAACCGCACCGCGCTGAAGACCCAGCCCGAGCAGATCGGCGCCTGGATCGCGCGCTTCCGCGCGGCGCTGGAAACGGCGTGAAGGTCTACTCCACCGCGGACGCCGGATTCGAGGCCGCTTTCGCCGCGCTGCTGAACGAGGCGCGCGAGACCGCCGAAAGCGTCGACCAGGCCGTCAGCACCATCATCGCCGCCGTCCGCGCGCGCGGCGACGCGGCGGTGCTGGAATACACTGCCCGCTTCGACCGCCTGCAACTGACCGCGCAGACACTGCGGGTCAGCACGGCGGAAATCGACGCCGCCGTCGCGGAAATCCCCGCCGAACTGATGGCGGCGCTGGACCTGGCCGCGGAGCGGATCGAAATCTTCCATCGCGCCCAGCTGCCCTCCGACCTGCGCATGACCGATGCCGCGGGCCTGACGCTGGGGATGCGCTGGGGCGCGCTGGACGCGGTCGGGCTGTACGTGCCCGGCGGCAAGGCGGCCTATCCGTCCTCGGTGCTGATGAACGCCCTGCCGGCGCGGGTGGCCGGCGTCGGCCGGATCGCCATGTGCGTGCCGACCCCGGACGGCGTGCTGAACCCGCTGGTCCTGGCGGCGGCGCGCCGCGCGGGCGTGACCGAGATCTATCGCATCGGCGGCGCCCAGGCCGTCGCGGCCCTGGCCTGGGGCACCGCGAGCATCGCCCCGGTGGACCGCATCGTCGGCCCCGGCAACGCCTATGTCGCCGAGGCCAAGCGCCAGGTCTTCGGCCGCGTCGGCATCGACAACATCGCCGGCCCGTCGGAAGTGCTGATCCTGGCCGATGCCGTCAACGACCCGCGCCGCGTGGCCATGGACCTGCTGGCCCAGGCCGAGCATGACGAAGCCGCCCAATCCATCTTGATCACCGACAGCCGCGGCTTCGCCGATGCCGTCGCCGCGGCGGTGGCGGCGGAAATCCCGCAACTGCCGCGCGCCGCGATCGCCGGCGCCAGCTGGGATGCGCACGGCGCGATCATCCTGGTGCGCGACTGGGACGAGGCGGTGGCGCTGTCCGATCGCGTCGCCCCCGAGCACCTGCAGATCATGACGCGCGAGCCCGAGGCCTTGTTCGCCCGCGTCCGCCACGCCGGGGCGGCGTTCCTGGGCGCCTACTGCCCGGAGGCCGTGGGTGACTACGTCGCCGGCCCCAATCACGTGCTGCCGACCGGTCGCACGGCGCGCTTCGCCTCCGGCCTGTCGGTGTTCGACTTCCTCAAGCGCACCACCTGGGTGTCGGCGGATGCCGCGTCGCTGGCCGTGGTCGGACCGGCCGCCGTGGCGCTGGCTGAGGCGGAAGGATTGCAGGCGCATGGCCGCAGCATTGCGCTGCGGCTGGGCAGGAACTGACTGTCAACACGCGCATTTTGGTGACTTTGCTTGACCTTGCGGGGGACTGCGACCATGTTCCGCCGCGTAACGGCAACATTGAACGAGGTCTGATGTCCAAAGAAGAGATGATCGAATTCAGCGGAACGGTGATGGAGCTTCTGCCCAATGCCATGTTCCGGGTGAAACTCGAGAACGAACACACGATCCTGGCGCATACCAGCGGCAAGATGCGCAAGAACCGTATCCGCGTGCTGGCGGGCGATCGTGTCAACGTGGAAATGACTCCCTACGATCTGTCCAAGGGCCGGATAACTTTTCGCTTCAAGTAACCGGGCCGGTTCAAGTGACCCGGCACCAGCTGGTCCTGGCCTCGGCGAGCCCACGGCGCCTCGCGCTGCTCGCCCAGATCGGCATCGCCCCCAATCGCGTGGTGGCGACCGATATCGACGAAACCCCGGGAAAGACCGAGTCGCCGCGTGTGATGGCAATGCGCCTGGCGCACGCCAAGGCCTCCGCTGTCGCGGCCGACGGTGCTTGCGTGCTGGCGGCCGATACCGTGGTGGCCCTGGGCCGGCGGATCCTGCCGAAGGCCGAAACCGAGGCCGAGGCGCGGCGCTGCCTGAACCTGCTGTCCGGCCGGCGCCACAACGTGCTGACCGCCGTGGTGCTGGCCGGCCCGGACGGCCGCCGCACGCAGCGCTGCGTGGACAGCGTGGTCGCCTTCGCCCGCCTGACCGACGACCAGATTGCCGCCTATCTCGACGGCGGCGAATGGCACGGCAAGGCCGGCGGCTACGCCATCCAGGGCATGGCGTCGTGTTTCGTACGCTTCCTCTCCGGCAGCTATTCCAACGTGGTCGGCCTGCCGCTGTTCGAGACCGCGCAATTGCTCCGCGGCATCGGCTGGTCCATTCCGTGATCCACCTCCCGTGATCCCGCGCCCGTGATACGGATCTGGGCCATCTGCAGCCCCGGAGAAATCCGGGTGGCGGTGGAAGACGGCAACGAACTTGTTGATTTTACAATTTTTCGCCCTGGCGCGCCCGATGGCGTGGGCGATCTGCATCGCGGCCGCGTGGTCAGCGTTGTGCCCGCGATGGCGGGCGCCTTCGTGGCGCTGGAAGGCGCCGAGGGCTTCCTGCCCGACAGCGAGGGCGGCGCCGGCCTGACCCAGGGCACGATCCTCGGTGTGCGGGTGGCGCGCGCCGCGCAGGGCGGCAAGGGCCCCAGATTAACCGCCAGGGTCGACCAGGCCGGCATCGGCACCGGACCAGTGACCCTGCTTCGCCGTGGCCCCGGCGCCGTCGAGCGGCTGGCGGCGGCCTACCCGCAGGCGGATGTCCTGGTGGACGACGCCGGCGTCGCGGCCTCGCTGAAGCCGAAGCTGGGCGAGCGCGTGCGCGTCACGCACGAGGCGTTGCCGGACCCCCTGGCCGGCGCGATCGAGGCGCTGGAGGGCCCCGTCGTGGACCTCCCCGGCGGCGCGCGCCTGTCCATCCACCCGACTCCCGCCTTGGTGGCGATCGACGTGGACGCCGGGGCGATGACCGCCTCGCGCGAGTCGAAGGGGCGGGCGCAATCCGGGCTGAACCGCGCGGTGCTGCCGGCCCTGGCGGCCCAGATCCGGCTGCGCAACCTTTCCGGCGGCATCGTGGTGGACCTTGCCGGCATGCCCGCGCGCAAGCGCGCGGCGCTGGCGCCGGCTTTCGTGGCGGCCCTGGCCGATGACCCGCTGCGGCCGCGCTTCCTGGGCTTCACCGCCCTCGGCCTGGCCGAGATCCTCCGCCCCCGGGTGCATCCGCCGCTGCACGAGCTCCTGTCCGGCCCGCACGCCGCGGGCCTGGCGGCACTGCGGGCCCTGGCGCGCCAATCGGCCGCCGATCCCTCCCGGCCGCTCGCCTTGTGCGCGGCTCCCGCCGTGGTCGCCGCCTTGCAGGCCGATCCGGTGGCGTTGGATGAGTATGCAAGCCGAACCGGGCGAAGGCCGCAACTGCGCAGCGACCCCGGCCTCGGAACCACCGGCTGGCGAATGGAGGCGCAGACCCATGGCTGAACGCGGCAAGCCCGGACCCGGGCCGGACGGCACCGGCAAGGCCAAATCCCGCTGCGCGATATGCGGACGGCCCGTGGTGGCCGAATTCCGCCCGTTCTGCTCGCGCCGCTGCGCCGATGCCGATCTCGGACGCTGGCTGACCGGCGAGTACCGCATTCCCGGTCCTGCCCAGGAAGAAGCCGATCCGGAGGGTGACGAGGACGACCTTTAGCCGGTGCGATAAAGTAGCCGGACCAGATGGGTTGATCGGCGCGCGGGGTTGGGCTATTGCCTCGCCTCCCGTCGATCGACGGACGCCCAGGTAGCTCAGTTGGTAGAGCATGCGACTGAAAATCGCAGTGTCGGTGGTTCGAATCCGCCCCTGGGCACCATCCTTTTCCCTGATAATCGTCGCCAACCGCGCGTCAGCCTGGCTCCGCCCGCACCGCCTGCAGGGCGTCGAATTCGTGGATCCAGCCGAATTCTTCGGGAAACCGGGCCACCCTGGCGTCCCGTGCGGCCACCGCCGGTCCGTCCGGCATATGGAAGGCGGCGTTGGCAGCCCAGGAGCCGCGCTGGATCTGCCGCGTCCGCAGCCGCCGCAGCGCCGCGTAGCGCGCCATCGCCGCCTCCCAGTCCCCTTGCGCGGCCACGGGAAGAAGCTCGGCGAGTGTGATCGCATCCTCGATCGTCGTGTTGGCGCCCTGGCCGTGATGCGGCAGCATACAGTGCGCCGCATCGCCCAGCAGGACGGTCCGGCCGCGATGCCACCGCTTCGGCTGCTGGACTACGAACAATCCCCAGCGCTTCGTCAGCCAGCCGGCGGTGATCATTTCCGTCACGGCCGGGTGCCAGCGCGTGAACGGGGCGAGCAACTCCCGCGGCTCGACGTCCACCACCCAATGATGAGGGTCCGGCCAGGTCGCCGGCCCCTCCTGCACGGCGAGGAAATTCACATCCTTGCCGTCGTTACCGATCGCATAGTGCAGCAGGTGGGCGTCCGGCCCCATCCAGAACTGGATCGCGTGACGGTCGGGCAGCGACGGCAGCTTCTCCTGTGGGACGATGCCGCGGAAGCCGCTGGTACGGGAATAGCGCACGCCTTCGCTGCCGGCGACCCAATGGCGCACCACGGACCGCACGCCGTCCGCACCGATCACAAAATCCGCTTCGATGCTCCGGCCGTTGTCGAACATCAGGCGGATCTGCGCGCCACGATCCTCCAGCCCTGCGAGCCGGTGTCGCAGGTGCAACCCGGCGTTGCCTAGCGCCCCGCTGAGGACGCGCTGCAAGTCGGCCCGGTGGATGCCGAGATACGGCGCGCCGAAGCGCTCTAGGTAGCGGTCGTCCTGGTCGATCGGATGGGAGGCAATGCGTCGCCCGGTACGCCCGTCCCGGTAGATAAGTTCGGTTGGCGTAATGGCCGCCGCGAGGGTACCATCAAGCAGGCCGAGCCGCTGCAACTCGCGCGTGGCGTTGGCGGAGAGCGCGACGGCTGCGCCAATCTCTGTCAGTTGGGAGGCTTGCTCATAAACATCCGGTTCAAGCCCGCGCTGGCGCAGCGCGAGGGCGAGCGTCAGGCCGCCAATGCCGCCGCCGACAATCGCAATCCGCGGGCTTCGTACAACCATAGCCGAACCATAACGGCGATCGTACCTGTCGAACAAGCCAGTGTTACACCGCCTGCGGCATCTGAGACACTGTGCGAACCCCACGCCGTGAGTGCCGCGGGTTGACGCCGGATTTGACGGACGTGACCACAGGCGGCTGCCGGAGTGCCAAACCCGTGCCGCTCGATGAGCCAGGCCGTGTTGCAGACTTGTCGATGCCCAGAAGGCGCGGTTTATCCTGGAAAGTGTCGGACATGTGTTGCGAGCCATGGTCGGCGCGCACAGACCTTGCGATGCCCTTCGCCGTGGAACGGGCTGTCGGCCAGGACGGCGCCTATCGCGGCGACCAATGCCGTGTCCGGCATCAGTCCGAGTGGAAAGCCTTTTCCGCCATCATGCCGGGGGCTTCCTGTCCGCATAGCTGGCGCCCATTCCGGCGCGCACATCCTGTTGGATGCCGTACTGCGGAAAGGGATAGCGCAGGCCGTTCTTGCCCAATGCCTCCATGCCGGCGATCGCCTGGACGAGTTGGTCTGGCGGAAGCGCCATCAGCATCTCGTCATCCAGCACGCCGCCGTAACGCCGCTCGGCGAAGCAGGGGATCGACAGGCTGGGCTGGCGGGTCTTCAAGGCGCGGCCCCATGAATCGGCACAGGCTGACTCGCCAACCACGCTCCAGTCGAACCTCTTATAGCCGGACCACTGCAGGCCATTGATGAAGTACATCATCGCACCTGGTGTGGCGTAGAACAGCGCGATGTCCGGCGGGTCGAGCCGGCCGCTCGCGAGGGGCGAGACGACCATCGCTTCGTACTTCCCGTCGTCGACGCAGTTCATCGCGGCCTGATGCGCCCCGGAGTCTTCCGGCGTCGAATACCATACGCCGACCATGCGCTGGCCGGATTTCCATTCGTCGTCCTTGGCGTTGCCGAGGCCGATCACCGCGCGGCATTGGGCGCCGACGAGGTCGTCGGCGGTGACACCCACGGTCCAACCAAGCCTCGCGGCCTGAGCCACCACCTGGTCGAAGGCGTGGACTGCCTTTGGCCGCCGTATGCGCGGGATCGCTTCCATGTCCGCGGCGTGTTCGAACAGCTTCATGCCGAAAGGCGGGTTACGCAGCTTCAGCAGGCGTTCGAGGTCGGCGACGAGTTTCGCCCAGTTCATTGTCATGTCTGTGTTCCTCCGAATTCCATTGCGCATTCGTCAGTTGCGCGCGCAAGGCCAGCCTGATCGGCGTCATACCACCTGTCCAGCCCACCTTGGCGATCTGGGGTCCGCCTGGCCGGTTGATCTATGGCAAGGAGTGTCTGCCGGTTCCCGTGCTTAGGATAATGAGAAATTCTTGTTCATGTCGGACCCAAACGGAGGAAAAAATAAATGCCCTACACGCTGGAGCAACTGAGTGCCGATATCCGCGGCGCCCTGAAGGCGGATCCCGGACCAGCCGGAAAGCAGTCGGTGTGCGCGCTGGTGTCGAAGGCGCTCCTGGACAAGGCGTTCGTCGCCAAGCACCTGACCGCGGACCAATGCCGGCCGCGTAAAGTGCTCTACGAGGATCCCGAACTGGGCTTCTGCGTCTGCGGCCATGTCTACGAAACCGCGGCCACCGGGGCGCCGCACGATCACGGCTCAAGCTGGGCGATCTACGGCCTGGCGGTCGGCGACACGGAAATGATCGACTGGCGCGTGGTCGCCCCAGGCGATGGTGACAAGCCGACGCTGGTCACGCCGGTGCAGAGCTATGTCCTGAAGCCGGGCGACGCGCATTTCTACGATGTCGGCGCGGTTCATTCGCCAAATCGGCAAGGTCTGACCAAGCTGGTGCGGATCGAGGGCGCCAACCTGGATCACATCAAGCGCTCGAACATCAAGGCGGCCTGACGGAAGGGACCCCGCGCAATGCCGGAAGGATCGATCACCTTCGGGGCATCCTTCCGGCGCCTTCCCTCCCGCCGCTACCCACGATCGCCGCGGCAAAGCGCGGATTCTTCCTTTATTGCAGGATAATGGGGGGATAAAATTTCTCGAATTGATCCTGGGGAGGACATGCCACCAATGACCATCGCCCGCCTGCGCGATTTCGTCGCCACCATGACACGCCTGGTCGAACAACGCGGAAATGCCGAGGACGCCGTGCTGACGCCCGCCCGCGACCTGCTCTCGGGGCTCGTCGGAAACGATGACTGGCTGCCCGATGCCTTCGCCGCCGCCGACCCCAATCGGTACCTGCAATACCTGCTGTATGGCGATCCGTTGGAACGCTTCTCCCTGGTCAGCTTTGTCTGGAGTCCCGGGCAAAGGACCCCGGTGCATGATCACCTGATGTGGGGCCTGGTCGGCATGCTGCGCGGTGCGGAGGACGCCGTGTCCTACACGCGCCCTTCGGACGGCCCGGGTCTGATCGCCGGGGAAAGGTCGCGTCTTCTGCCGGGCATGGTGGCGGCAGTGTCGCCGCGCATTGGCGACATCCACACGGTCGCGAACGCGTTGGCGGATCAGCCGTCGATTTCGATCCATCTGTACGGAGGGAATATCGGCACCGTCCACCGGCATAGCTTCGACCCGGACACCGGCGCCACGGCCGGGTTCGTCTCGGGCTATTCAGCGTCCGTACTGCCTAATCTTTGGGCCTAGCAGCCTGTCGGATTCACCGACCGGCACCTGAATTTGAACGGTGTTTGG
>JBBIQA010000047.1:0-25919 GCA_037442565.1 Rhodospirillales bacterium | reverse complement strand
TTCGCCCGATTGCCCTGTGGCGGCCTCAGATGTGCCGCCACCAGCGGTAGGTCAGGGCCAGCGCCAGCATGCCCTCCACCCCCATGGTCACCGTCGCCGCCTGCGCCCCGATCCGCTCGGCCATCCCGCCGAGCAGCAAGAAGCCGATCGGGCCGATGCCGATGCAGACCGACAGCACGCCCATCACCCGCGAGCGCATGTCCGGCGGCGCCGCCAGGTACACCAGGGTCGCCTGCATGATGCCGAAGCCGGAACTGCCGAAGCCCAGCAGCAGCAGCGTGATGCCGGCCAGCAGCGGATTGCCCAGCAGGGCGAAGGCCGACAGCAGCACCAGATAGATCACCACGCTGCCGACATAGATCCCCTTGTACAGCGACGGCCGGATATACAACGCCACCGCGATCGCCCCGGCGAAGGCGCCCAGCCCGTCCATGCTGGCCAGGATGCCGACGCCGGCGGGATCGAGGTGCAGATTGTCCTTGCCGATCACCGGCACCATGGAAACGAACGGCCAGCCGAACACGTTGTAGATCACCGTCACGATCAGCGTGCCGATCAGCTTGCGGTCGCGTCGCACCAGGGCGAAGCCCTCGGCCATGCGTGCCAGCACCGAAACCCGGCCGCCGCCGCTGCCGGGGTTGCGGTAGCGCACGCCAAAGGCCGCCACCACGGCGAGCAGATACAGGACCACGCCGACCAGAAACGCGCCCTCGATGCCCGCCCCGGCCAGCAGCAGGCCGCCGACGGTGGGGCCCAGCATGCGGCTGGCATTGTTGCTGCCGACATCGATCGACATCGCCTGGCTCATCCGCTCCGGCCCGGCCACCTCGCCGATCATCACCCGGCGCACGGAATTATCCGTCGCCCAGCCCATGCCGTTCCAGAAACTCGCCGCCGCCAGGTGCCAGACGGCCAGATGCCCGGTCCAGGCCAGCAGCGACAGCGCCACGGAACTGGCGAGCATCATCAGCACGACGATGATCAGCGTCGTGCGCCGCTCCATCCGTTCCAGCGCGGCGCCGAACCAGGCGCCGAACAGGCCCATCGGCAGCAGCCGCAGCATGGTCATCATCGCCACCAGGAAGGCCGAGCCGGTCTGCTGGTAGACGAACACGCCGACCGCCAGCATTTCCAGCCAGCGCACCACGAACACCACCAGTCCGACGAACCACAGCCGGAGGAAATCCGGCTCGCGCATCAACGGCGCGCGTGTGGGCGGGCGGAACTCTGCCGCCTCGGTCATGTTCACGTTTGGGACGTCCTCGCCAGCCTGCCGGTTACCGCCCGGACTGCGCCGGCATCCTGCCGTCGCTGCGGCGCCGACGCAAAGCCTGCGTCGTGCCTGCAGCGGTCAGCTGCCCATCGCCCGGCGCATGAAGGCGCGCTTCAGGCGCGGCAGCCGATCCACCGCGCCGATGCCGAGATCGCGCACCGTGCGCAGCAGCTTGTTGTCGGAACTGAACAGCCGGTCCAGCCCGTCGGTGGCGGCCAGCATGGTCAGGTTGGCGCCGCGGCGCGCTCCCTGATAGGCGGCCAGAACCTCCGGCGCACCGAGATCCTGACCGGTGCCGTGCGCCTCGATCAGCACCTTCGCCAGGGCGATCACGTCGAGAAACCCCAGGTTCAGCCCCTGTCCGGCGATGGGATGCACGCCATGCGCGGCATCACCCACCAGCACCAGACGCGTGTCGGTGTAGCGGTGGGCATGCATCGCCGAGAGGCGGTAGCTCCAGCGACGGCCGAGCGGGCGCACCGCGCCGAGGTGATCGCCCATGCGCCGGGCGATTTCCCGCGCAAAGCGGGCATCGTCCAGCGCCAGGATACGGTCCGCCATGGCATCGCGCTCGGTCCAGACAACCGCGGAGACATGCGCGACGCCGCCGGCCTCGGCATCCGGGCTGGCGCACATCGGCAACTGGGCGAACGGGCCGCCCGGCAGGAAATGCTCCAGCGCGCGGTTATGGTGCGGCAGTTCATGGGCGATGGCGGTCACGATGCCGGTCTGGCCATAGGGCAGGCGGGTCACCGGGATGCCGGCGGCCTCGCGCAGCGGGGAGTTGCGGCCTTCCGCCGCCACCACCAGGCGGCAGGCTATGCTTGGCCCGCCGTCGATCCGCACCACGGCGCCTGCCTCGGTGCGCTCCACCTGCGCCGTCGCCGGGGCGAACACGCGGATCGCCGGCGTCGCGTCCAGATGCGCGTTCAGATGCGCGTCCAGATGCGCGTTCAGCGCCACGCGCAGGCTGCGCGCCTCCACCATCCAGCCGAACGGCTCCGGCGGGTCCTGCGCCTCGCGATGGTCGAAATGCAGCGACAGGCGCGAGGCCGGGCGGCCCACGCGGCCGTCGGTGACCAGGATATCCTCGATCGGGCAGGCGGGCTCGCTCAGCCGTGCCCACAGCCCGGCATCCGCCAGCAGCCGGCGCGATCCGGCGGCGATGGCATAGGCGCGGCCGTCAAAGGCCGGATGCTCCATCGGCGGCAGGGCGGCGCGGTCGACCACTGTCACGGAAATGCCCGCCGCCGCCAGCCGGCAGGCCAGCGTGCCGCCGACCGGGCCGGCGCCCACCACGCACACATCCGCCTGCATCATCTCGTTCATCCGCCGCTCCAACGCTCAGGATGCCAGCGCGGCATCCACGGCGGCGCCCAGGCGGTCCACGATTCTGCCGATGTCCTCGGCCGTGCAGATATAGGGTGGCGCGACGATCACGTGATCCCCCCGCACGCCATCGATCGTGCCGCCCATCGGGTAGACCGCCAATCCGCGCGCGAGAGCCTCCCGCTTCACCCGGTCGTTCAGCTTCAAACCGGGATCGAACACCTGCTTGCTCGCCCGGTCGGCCACCAGCTCGACCGCCCAGAACAGCCCGCGGCCGCGGATGTCGCCGACATGGCGGTGATTGCCGAAACGCTCGGTCAGGGCGGTTTCCAGCTTCGCGCCCATGGCGCGGACATTCTCCAGCAGGTTGTCGCCGCGGATGATGCGCTGCACCTCCAAAGCCGCCGCGCAGGCCACCGGATGCGCCTGGTAGGTATGGCCGTGCATGAACGCGCCGGAGCCGGCCCGGATGGCGTCGACGATCTTGCCGCCGATCAGAATGCCGCCAATCGGCTGATAGCCGCCGCCGAGGCCCTTGGCGACGATCTCGATATCGGGGAACACGCCTTCCTGTTCCCAGGCATGCATGGTGCCGGTACGGCCCATGCCGCACATCACCTCGTCCAGGATCAGCAGCGCGCCATGCCGGTCGCAGATTTCCCGCACGGCGCGGAAATAGCCGGGAATGGCGGCTACGCAGCCGGTCGTGGCGCCCACCACGGGCTCGGCGATGAAGGCGATCACGTTTTCCGGTCCCAGGCGCTGGAACTCGGCTTCCAATTCCTCGCTCAGCCGGGCGAGATATTGCGCGTCGGTCTCGCCGTCATTCTGGAACCGGTAGGAAAAGCAGGGCGACACATGGCTGAACGCCGGCGCCAGGATCGGGGCATAGGGCGCGCGGCGCATCGCGTTGCCGCCGGCGGCGAGCGCGCCGAGCGTGTTGCCGTGGTAGCTCTGCCGCCTGGCGATGAATTTCTCCCGCCCGGGCTGGCCGATCTCCAGGAAATACTGGCGCGCCAGCTTCAGCGCCGCCTCCGTGCCTTCGGACCCGGACGAGCAGAAATAGGCATGGGTCAGCCCGCCCGGCGAGCCGTCCAGCACGATATCGGCCAGCGCCTCGGCCGGTTCGCTGCTGAAAAATCCGGTATGGGCATAGGCCAGCTTCCCCGCCTGCGCCGAGATCGCCGCTGCAATGCGCCGGTTGCCATGCCCCAGGCAGGCCACCGCCGCGCCGCCGGACCCGTCGATGATCTCGGTGCCATCGGCAAGATGCAGAACAATGCCTTCGCCGCGAACGGCAATCGGCGGCGGGCTGTCGGATCGGTGCAGGACGCGGCTCATGGCGAAAAGCCTAGCACGGCATAAGGCGCCCCGCCCAACCCCCTACCGCGGCGTAAGGTGCTGCACCCTCGGCAGCACTTCCTCCGCCAGCAGCCGCAGCGAGTTCTTCCAGGCGCCCGGGTTCTCCGTGTAGTCGAAGCCGAACACCAGCAACGACCCGAAACCGCCGACGTCGTTGTAGACCTTCTCCAATTTCTCCGCGACCGTCTTCGGCGAGCCGACGAGCCAGTTGTGCCGGGCGCAATACTCCACCGTCACGTCTGAATCCGGCACTTCCGGCGAATGCTTCAAGTATTCCTTGAAACCGAAATTCGACAGCAGCGGCAGGAAATACTCGCCCATCATGCGGCCCATCATTCCGCCGACGCAAAGGCGCCAGGCTTCCTCGTCGGTGTCGGCCACGAACACCTCCCGAACCAGCCGCCAGTCGGAGCGTTTCGCGGTACGTCCGGTGCGCGCCGCCCCCACCATCACCGCGTCCCAGTGGCTGGAGACATAGCCGGGGTTGAGGTTCAGGCTGAGCGGAATGTAGCCCCGCTCGCCGGCCAGTTTCAGCGTGTCGGAGTTCTTCGACAGGCCGGCGACGCCGATCGGCGGGTGCGGGGTCTGCAGCGGCCGGATATGCGGCTTGAGAAAGCCGAACATGGTTTCCGGCTTGGAAACGTTCCAGAACTGGCCATGGTGGTTGAAACTGGGCTCGTCGCTCCACATGCGCAGAATGATATCGAGCGCCTCGCGCGTCATTTCGCGGTTGGTGCCGGCCATGCCGTCCACGTTGAACATCGCCCAGTCGCTCGGCAGGCCCGACGCCGCCACGCCGAAATTCAGCCGCCCGCCGGACAGATGATCCAGCATCGCCACGCGGTTCGCGAGCTCCGCCGGGTGATGGAACGGCAGCAGGAACCCACCCGGACCCAGCCGGATGCGGGTCGTTTCCATCAGCGCCTGGGCGATCAACAGGTCGGGCGCGGGATGCGGCTCCCATGGCGCGGTATGGTGCTCGCCGATCCAGGCTTCCTCGTAGCCGAGCTCATCCAGCCAGCGCATCACCTGCAGATCCCAGTCATGCCCGGCCTTCAGCCCCCTCTCGGGTGGATGCGACGGCATGCCAAAATAACCGAGCTGCATGATCTTTCCTCCGGCTGGTGTTTGCGCACGGCCCTCTGCGAGGCCATGACCGAAACGCTACACCGGGACTGTGGAGGAAGGAAGCAAGGCCGGTGGCCCTGCCCCCAATGCTTCCAGTTGGGGCCCCCGTCTCCTTTCCCTGCCCCTGATGGCTCCGGTTTCCGATGACCCGGCGGAGCTTGTCCGGCGGGCCCGGTCGGGCGCGGGTGGTTTCAGACGGGGGCGGCGCGGTCCACGGCAGCGTCGATGCGGGCGATAAGGTCGGGCGGCAGGGGGCCGGCTTCGGCGGCGGCGACGCATTCAGCCAGTTCGGCGCGGTTCTTCACGCCGAGGACCAGGGTGTCGATGTCCAGGCCCAGGGCGTAGCGGTGGGCGATGACGGCTGGGTTTTCGCCGAGGCCGGCGCAGATGGCGCGGAAGCCGGCGGCGCGGGCGTAGTCGCGCAGTTCCGGGTGGCCGGGCGGCAGGGGGCGGTCGATGGCGGCGGCGAGGGCGCCGGCCTGCACGGCGCGGATGCCCATGACGCCGACGCCGTTGGCGCGGGCGGCGGCGATGATGTCGCGCGGCCTGGCGGGGCCGTCGAAGAATTTCAGGCCGCCGGGGCTGTCCAGCAGGTTGGCGATGCATTGCACCGCCGCCGGGCGCGGCGCTTCGTTGAGCAGGCGGATGATGGTGTCGGGGTGGCCGATGCCGGTGAGGCCCCAGGCGCCGATCAGGCCTTCGCGGACGAAGCGCTCGAACAGCGGGCGGACGTGATCGACGAACACCGGATAGGCGGTCATGCGGGCGGCGCCCTCGGGGTTGGCCGAATTGGCCAGGCCGGCGGGGACGACGTTGGAATGGAGGAAGAACAGGTCGAGCCTGGATAGCCGCAGCCGTCGCAGGCTGGCCTCGATGGAGGCACGCAGGGTGGCCTCGATCTCCCCCGGCGGGGTGGCGCCGAGGTTGCACTTGCTGGTGACGCGCACGCCGGCCGGAAGGCGGCCCTCGAAGGCGGCGCCGACGACCTGCTCCGCGCGGCCGTCGCCGTAGCGGGGGGCCAGGTCGAGCAGGTTGATGCCGGCGTCGACGGCGTCGCGAACCGCGGCGATGCACTCGGCCTCGGTGGTCTGGCCCCAGAGCATGCCGATCCCGCCGCCGCCCAGGGTGAGGGTGGAGACGGGGGGCAGGGTTCCGAACGGGTGCGTGTGCATCCGGCTAGCCGTTTCGGGGTGCCGGAAGGTTCAGTTGGCGAGCGGGGGCGCCACGGCCGGCTGGCCCGGCACGCCGGCGGTGGCGCGGCGGCTCTGCCAGAGGGCGACGAAGTCGATCGGCTGCAGCAGCACCGGGGGGAAGCCGCCGTCGCGGGTGACCTCGGCCAGGATGTTGCGGGCGAAGGGGAACAGGACGCGCGGGCATTCGACCAGCAGGACCGGCTCCACCGCGTTCTCCGGCAGGTTGTTCAGGGTGAACACGCCGGCATAGGTCAGTTCGGCGACGAACACGGCGGTGGTGCTGGCGGGCGGGGTGCCGTCGGCGGCCGGGGCCTCATGCGCCTCGGCGCGGATGACCAGCGCCACCTCGAACACGTTCTGGCCGTCCTGGATGCGGCGGGCCTGGACGTCGAGGTTGATGTTGACGGCGGGGTTGGCCTTCAGCTGGGTGAAGATGGCCGGGGCGCCGGGAACCTCGAAGGACAGGTCCTTCACGTACTGGATGTTGACCACCAGCGGCGGCGCCTGGGTGGCATCCGCGGGGGCGGCGGGCTGCTGGCCGTTCTGGGACTCGGACATCGTGTTCTCCGTGTTTCGTTCGAAGCCGGCAACTATCCGCCGGCATGAGCGGCGCGGGTAGCATGGATGCCGGCCGGATGCCAGGGCGGCGGTATGCCAGGGCGGCGGTATGCCAGGGCGGCAGTTCAGGCGCGCCAGCTGATTTCCGTCGGGGGCGGCTCGGTCGGGTCGCAGCGCAGCCACTGGCCGTTCATCACGCTGGCGCCGGTCATCGACAGGATGAAGCCCCAATGGCTGACCACCAGCGTGTCGGACCAGTCGTGCAGCGCCGACATCTCCGCCCGGAACAGGCGGGCGCGGTCGATGATGGAGGCGGCCGGCTCCTCGATGGCCGGCCACCAGATCTCGTCGATGCCGGAGAAGTCGCGGTGCGGCCAGTCGCGTTCCAGGTCGATGCGCGGGGTGCCGATGTCGCAGGCGAACTTGTAGCGCTCGCGCACCACGGGGTGGACCATCACCGGCACGTTCAGCGCGCGGGCCACCGGCTCGGCGGTTTGCAGGGCGCGGGTGTAGGGAGAGGTGATGATGCGCCGGATGCCCTGGTGGCGCAGCGCCTCGGCCGCCGCCTGCGCCTGCTCGTGGCCGAGCGGGGTCAGCTTCGGGTCGACGATGCCGGGGTCCACGCGGGTGGCGGAGAAATGCAGGTTGAATTCGCTCTGGCCGTGTCGGAGCAGGATCATGCGGGGGAGATAGCGAGCGGGCGGATGCCCGGCAATCCCTGGTGTTTACGGGCCCGTTCGGGCCACCGGCATGCCGGGTTTCTGCTCTCCCGTGGTCTCTGTTGTTGTCTGGCGGGCGCCGGCCGCCTATGTCTAGGGTTGAATGGAGCAAGACATCATGGACGGCGGATTTCCGATTGACCTGATCCTGTTCGGGATGATCGCGGCTTTTCTCGTGTTGCGGCTGCGCAGCATCCTCGGCCGGCGCACCGGCTACGAGCGCCCGACAGCGGCCTACCAGCCGCAGGCAACCCCGGCCGCGCCGGTGATCGAGGGCCGGGCCGAACCCGTGGCCCCGGCCGTAGTGCACGTGCTGCCGGACCCGAACGGGCCGGTCGGGCAGACGCTCGGCCGGATGCAGGCCACCGATCCGAGCTTCAACCCCGGCGCGTTCCTGAATGGGGCGGAGCAGGCGTTTCGCATGATCGTGGATGCCTTTGCCAAGGGCGACCGGGCAACGCTGCGGCCGTTGCTGTCGGATGCGACGTATGGCGCCTTCGACAGCGCGATAACGGCGCGCGAGGCGGCCGGCCACACGCAGATCAGCGAAATGCGCGGTATCCAGTCCGCCACCATCGAGCAGGCGGACCTGAGCGGCAGCATTGCCCGGCTAGCGGTGCGCTTCGTGTCCGACCAGATCAGCTATACGCGCGATGCGGCCGGCAATCCGGTGGCGGGCACGGACGCGGTGACCGAGCTGGTGGACCTCTGGAGCTTCGAGCGCGACCTGACCTCGCATGATCCCGTGTGGCGCCTGGTCGCCGCGACGTCGGCCTGATCCCAGCTTGCCGGTATCCATGTCTGCGGTCCGTTTTGTCGCGGCGGGCGCCGCCCTGTCGTGCCTGGCTGCCCTGCTGCTGCTCGCCGGATGCGCCGCCCCCACCGGCCGCGAGCCCGCCACCCTCACCCCTGTCGGCTTCGACGCTCTGCCGGGCTGGAGCTCCGACCACGCCTGGTCGGCCGTGCCGGCGCTGCTGCGCAGCTGTGGCGGCTTCGCCGATCTGCCGGCGGGCCAGAAGCTCGGCGGCGCCGGGGACGCGGCCCGGCTGGCCGGCACCGCCGGCCAATGGGCCGGATTGTGCGCCGCGGCCGAGCAGCTTCGCCCGCACGACGACGACGGCGCTCGGGCGTTCTTCGAGCAGCATTTCCAGCCCTACGCGATGACCGTGAGCGGGGGCGCCGACGCGCTGTTCACCGGCTACTACGAACCGGAGGTGCAGGGCTCCCGCCGGCGCGGCGGTCGCTACCAGACGCCGATCCTGGCGCTGCCGAACGACCTGGTGCAGGTGCCGGCCGCGCCGGGTGCGACGGGAGGCGGCGGCAAGGCGATCGGGCGCATGAGCGGCGGCCAGCTCGTGCCGTATTACGACCGCGCCCAGATCGAGCGCGGCGCGCTCGCCGCTCGTCATCTGGAGCTGTTCTGGCTGGCCGATCCGGCCGAGGCGTTCTTCCTGCAGGTGCAAGGGTCCGGACGGGTGCGGCTGCCGGACGGATCCACCGCCCGGGTCGGCTATGCCGGGCAGAACGGCCGGCCCTATGTGCCGATCGGGCGCCTGCTGGCCGAGCGCGGCGAGATCCCGGCCGATCAGGTGTCCATGCAGACAATCCGCGTCTGGCTGGCCTCCCATCCGGACAAGGCACGGGCGCTGATGGACGAGAACCCGTCCTATGTGTTCTTCCGCGAGCTGACCGGACTGCCCTCCGACGAGGGCGCGCCGGGAGCTTTCGGCGTGCCGCTGACCCCGAGCCGTTCCCTGGCGGTGGACCCGCAGCTGCTGCCGCTGGGCGCGCCGGTCTATATCGCGACCACCGATCCCGCGACCGCCGGGCCGCTGGACCGGCTGGCCCTGGCGCAGGATACCGGCAGCGCCATCAAGGGCGCGCTGCGCGGCGATCTGTTCTTCGGCTGGGGCCCGGACGCCGAGAACCGCGCCGGGCGGATGCGCCAGTCCGGCCGCGCCTGGCTGCTGCTGCCGCGCGCGCTGCCGGCGGGCTGAACGGTGGACGCCCCGGCCGATCCGCAGCGGCTGGAGGAGCATCGGCTGCTGCTGGGCGACTGCCTGGCGGTACTGCCGACGCTGGACGCCGCCTCGGTGGACGTGGTGGTGACCTCGCCGCCCTACAATCTCGGCATCGCCTATCGCAGCTATGCCGACCGGCTGGGCGAGGCGGCGTATCTGGACTGGCTGGCGGAGGTGGCCGGCCAGCTGCGCCGGGTGATGGCGCCGGACGCGTCGTTCTTCCTCAACATCACCGGCTCGTCCAAGGCGCCCTGGCTGCCGTTCGAGCTGATCGTGCGCCTGCGCGGGCTGTTCGTGCTGCAGAACCACATCACCTGGATCAAGTCGGTGGCGGTCGGCGAGGATTCCGTCGGGCATTTCAAGCCAGTGGGCGGGGAGCGTTTCCTGCACCACAACCACGAGCACATCTTCCACCTGACGCTGACCGGCGACGTGAAGCTGGACCGGCTGGCGATCGGGGTGCCGTTCAAGGACAAGTCCAACATCGCCCGGCGCGGCCATGCGCGGGATCTGCGCTGCCGGGGCAATACCTGGTTCATCCCGTATGAGACGGTGAAAAGCCGGGCGCAGAAATTCCATCACCCGAGCACGTTCCCGGTAGATTTGCCGCGCTGGTGCATCCGGCTGCACGGCAGGCCGGGCGCCACCGTGCTGGACCCGTTCATGGGCACCGGCACCACGATGGTCGCGGCGGCGCTGGAAGGCGCGCGGGGCATCGGGATCGAACTCGACCCGGCCTACCTGGCGATCGCGCGGGAACGCGTGGCTAGCCTCGACGAAACAGGGGACCTAGATTGACTGCCATGTCCGAAAGCAAGCCCCTCCCCTCCCCACCTCGCGTCGCCCTGTTCGTCACCTGCCTGGTGGACCTGCACCGGCCATCGGTCGGCTTCGCCGCCATACGGCTGCTGGAGCAGGCCGGCTGCCAGGTGGAGGTGCCGCGGGCGCAGACCTGCTGCGGCCAGCCGGCCTACAATACCGGCGACCGGGAGACGGCGCGCGAGCTGTCGGCCGGCATCGTCGACGCCTTCATCGGCTACGATTATGTCGTGGTCCCCTCCGGTTCCTGCGGCGGGATGCTGCGCCACCATCTGCCGCATCTGTTCGACGACGACCCCAATCTGCGGGCCCGCGCCGACGCGCTGGCCGCCAAGACCCATGAGCTGGTGTCGTTCCTGACCGACGTGCTCGGCGTGCGGCAGGTGGCGGCCAAATCCGGCGAGACCTTCACCTATCACGACAGTTGCTCCGGCCTGCGCGAACTCGGCGTCAAGCAGCAGCCACGCATGCTGCTGGCCGCCATGGGCGCGACGGTGACCGAAATGAAGGAGCCGGAGATCTGCTGCGGCTTCGGCGGCACGTTCTGCGTCAAGTATCCGGACATATCGGTGCGCATGGTCTCCGACAAGACCGCCGACATCGCCGCGACGGGGGCCGGCACGGTACTGGCCGGGGACATGGGCTGCCTGCTGAACATCGCCGGACGGCTGAAGCGGGAGGGCCATGCCACCCAGGCGCGCCATGTCGCGGAGGTGCTGGCCGGCATGACCGGCGATCTGCCGGCGATTGGCGAAGCCAAGGCCTGATCCGCCTCCCGGCCGGCATCTGCGGGTGACGCCCTCGCATCGCCTGGCGGTCGTCATCGGTCTCACCCAGACGCTGGCTTATGTCACCACGTTCTATGTGCCCTCGGTCGTCATCGGGGCGGTTTCCGCGTCCATGGGCGCCTCGCCGGCGGTGCTGATCGGCGGGTTCTCCTGTGCGCTGCTGGTCAATGGCTTCGCCGCGCCGCGCATCGGAAGGCTGATCGAGCGGACCGGTGGGCGGGAAGTGCTCGCCGCAGGATCGGTGGTGCTGGCGGCTGGGCTGGCGCTGATGGCGGCGGTGCCGACGCTGACCGGCTGGTATGCCGCGTGGGGGTTGATGGGCATAGGCATGGCGCTGGGGCTGTACGACGCCGCCTTCGCCACCATCGGCCGGCTGCTGGGCGCGGGCTCCCGCCCGGTCATCGTCGGGGTCACGCTGATGGGCGGGTTCGCGTCCTCGATCGGCTGGTCGATGGGCTGGCTGGTCGACCTTGCCGGCTGGCGGCAGACCCTGCTGATCTATGCGGCGATCAACCTGCTGGTGAACCTGCCGCTGGAACTGTGGCTGATCCCGCGCGCCGCGCCAGCGGCCCCGGTGCCGCAGGGTACGGATGGCCGGACGGAGGGCGCGCTGCCGCCGGGCATGTTGGGAATGTTCGTGCTGCTGGCGGTGTTCTTTTCCATCCGCTCGGCGATGACCACGGCCTTCTCGGTGCATTCTCTGGCACTGATGCAGGGGGTGGGCCTGTCCGCCGCCGGAGCCGTGGCGGCGCTGGCGCTGATCGGCCCGGCGCAGGTCGGCGCGCGGGTCGTGGAATGGTTCTTCGGGCGCCATGTGTCGGCGATGACGACCTCGTTGATCGGCGCGCTGCTGCTGCCGCTCGGCGTCGTCGCGCTGCTGCTGGGCGGACCGGCGGCGGTTTTCGCCATTGCCTGGGGGATCAGCGGCGGCATCGTCACGATCAGCCGCGGGGTGCTGCCGATGGTGCTGTTCGGGCCGCGCGGCTATGCCACCCGGCTCGGGCAGATCGCCCTGCCGACGCTGCTGGCGCAGGCGGCGGCGCCGACCCTGATGGCGCCGCTGATGGCGGCCTTCCCGGCGGCGCGGGTGCTGGGCGGCATCGGGCTGGCCGGGTTCATCGCCTTCCTGTGCCTGCTGCCGCTATGGCGGGCGAAGCCGGCGACGGGCAGCGATTAATCCTGCTTCAGGACTTCCCCGGCGAGATAGAGGCTGCCGCAGATCAGCACCCGGCCGGGTCCAGGCTCCTGGGCGATGCGGGCCAGCGCCTCGGCTATCGTTGGGCCGGGTTTCGCGACGCCGCCAGACGCGACGACGATGTCCTCGACCGTGAGCGCCAAATGCTGGCCAGGTTCGGAAACCGCCCATAGGCTGGCCGCGTGCGGCAGCAGCGGGCGCAGGGTGGCGGCCGTGTCCTTCGCCTGTTTCATGCCGATGATCAGATACGTCGGGCGGTCGGACCAGCCGGCGATATGCTCGGCCAGCACTTCCCCCGCACCGGGATTGTGGCCGCCGTCCAGCCAGAGCTCCCAGCCCGCCGGCAACATTTTGGCCAGACGGCCGGTCAGGCGCTGCATCCGTGCGGGCCATTCGGCGCTCGCGACCCCGGCCCCGAAGGCGCGGGCGGGTAACGCGATGGCGGAGGCCCGCAGCGCGGCGATGGCGATTCCCGCATTGTCGACCTGGTGCGCGCCCGGCAGCGACGGTGCGGGCAGGTCCAGCGCGCCCTGGGCATCGGTGTAGCGAAAACCGGTTCCGGCCGGTTCGATCCGCCAGTCGCGGTCCCGCAAGGCCACCGGCGCGCCGATCTGCCCGGCCAGCGCCAGCAGCGTTTCCAGCGCCGCCGCCGGTTGCTTGCCGATGGCGACGGGAATGCCGGATTTGAGGATGCCCGCCTTCTCCGCCGCGATCACGGAAATGGTATCCCCCAGCAATTCCCGGTGATCGAGCGAGATCGAGGTGATCGCCGTCGCCACCGGACGGGCGATCACGTTGGTGGCATCACCACGCCCGCCGAGACCGACTTCCAGCACGCAAAGCTCGGCCGGATGTTCGGCGAACAGGTGCAGCGCGACGGCGGTGATCACCTCGAACACGGTGATCGGCGCGCCGTCGTTCACTCGCTCGATATGCTCCAGCGCGTCGGCCAGCGCTTCGTCGGAAACCAGTTCGCCGGCGATGCGGATGCGCTCGTTGAAGCGCACCAGATGCGGGGAGGTGTAGACGTGCACCCGTTTCCCCGCCGCCTCGCCGATCGCGCGCAGGAAGGCGCAACAGCTGCCCTTGCCGTTGGTGCCGGCCACATGAACGATCGGCGGCAGCCGCCGTTCCGGATGGCCCAGTTTCGCCAGCAACGACAACAGCCGGTCCAGGCTGAGATCGATCAGCCTGGGATGCAGCCCGTGCAGGCGGGCAACGATCCCTTCAACGCGAGAACTCACGCCGCCTTCGGTGCCTCGGAAAGTTCCTTCACGCGCAGCAGGCCGATGACCCGCGCCAGGGTGGAGCGCATCTCGTCGCGCTTGACCACCATGTCGACGATGCCGTGCTTGTGCAGGTATTCCGCCCGCTGGAAGCCCTCGGGCAGGGTCTCGCGCACCGTCTGCTCGATCACCCTTGCACCGGCGAACCCGATCAGCGCCTGCGGCTCGGCGATGTGGATGTCGCCCAGCATGGCGAAGCTGGCGGTGACGCCGCCGGTGGTGGGGTCGGTCAGCACGACGATGAAGGGCAGGCCGGCATCCTTGACCAGCCTTGTCGCGATGACGCTGCGGGGCATCTGCATCAGGCTGATCGTGCCTTCCTGCATGCGCGCGCCGCCCGACGCGGTGAACACGATCAGCGGCGCATCCTGCAGCACCGCGAGGCGGGCCGCGGCGACCAGCGCCTCGCCAACGCCCGCGCCCATGGAACCGCCCATGAACTCGAACCCCATCGCCGCAACCACCGCCTTCTGGCCCTCGATCGCGCCGGAGGCCACCAGGATGGCGTCGTCCATGTGCGTCTTGTCGCGGGCTTCCTTCAGCCGGTCCGCGTAGCGCTTGGAATCGCGGAATCGCAACGGATCGGCCGGCACCCTGGGAAGTTCGATGCGCGTGAAACCTTCATCCAGCGTCCATTTCAGCCGCTCGGTGGCGGTGGCGCGCATATGATGGCCGCACTGGCTGCAAACCTTGTGGGTGGTTTCCAGATCCAGATGAAAGATCATCTGCTGGCAGCTCGGGCATTGGTGCCAGAGATTGTCCGGCACCTCGCGCGAGGCGAACAGCGTGCGGATCTTCGGGCGAAGTACCTCGGTCAGCCAGCTCATGTCCTAGCTCCCATTGGCGCGCGCGCCGCGCACACCCTCGGCCAGGCCACGCACCTGGTCCAGGACGCGGCGCACCGCCTCCGGCTTCGCGCGGCCCTGCTCATCCAGATTGTGGAACAGCGTGTCGATCAGCGCCGAGGCGACCACGGCGGCATCGCCGGTTCGCACCGCCTCCGCCGCCTGCTCGGGCGTGCGCACGCCGAAACCCACCGCGATCGGCAGGTCGGTCACCCGGCGGATGCGCGGCATCGCCGCCGCCAGTTCCGCGCCGCTCGCGGTGCGGGTGCCGGTGATGCCGGTGATGGAAACGTAATAGACGAACCCGGAACTGCCGTTCAGCACCAGCGGCATGCGCTGGTCGTCCGTGGTGGGCGCGACCAGACGAATGATGTCGAGGCTGTTGGCGGCGGCGAATGGCGCCAGCAGGTCGGCCTCCTCGGTCGGCAGATCCACCACGATCAGCCCGTCCACACCCGATGCGGCGGCATCGACGCAGAACCGCTCCGGACCATAGGACAGGATCGGGTTGAGGTAGCCCATCAGCACAATGGGGGTGGCGTTATCCTCGGTGCGGAAATCGCGCACCATCGCCAGCGTGCGCGCCACGGTGGCGCCGGCGCGCAGCGCGCGCAGGCCGGCGGCCTGGATGATCGGTCCGTCCGCCATCGGGTCGGTGAACGGCATGCCGATCTCGATCAGATCGGCCCCCGCGCCGGGCATGCCGCGCAGGATGGCCATGGATGTGGCGGGATCGGGGTCCCATGCCTCCAGGAAGGGGATCAGCGCGCCACGGTTCTGGGCGCGCAGTTCGGCGAAGCGGGCGGCAATGCGGCTCATGCTATCGGTCCGATCACATCTTGAAGTCGAGATGGTCGGCCACCGTGAAGATGTCCTTGTCGCCCCGGCCGCACAAATTCATCAGGATGATCTGCTCCTTGTCCATCTCCGGCGCGATCTTGGCGACATGCGCCAGCGCGTGAGCCGGTTCCAGGGCCGGGATGATGCCTTCGGTGCTGGTGCAGAGCTGGAACGCGGCCAGCGCCTCCTTGTCCGTCGCGGCGACATATTCGACCCGGCCGATATCATGCAGCCAGGAATGTTCCGGACCGATGCCGGGATAATCGAGGCCGGCGGAAATCGAATGCGCCTCCTCGATCTGACCGTCCTCGTTCTGCAGCAGGTAGGTGCGGTTGCCGTGCAGCACGCCCGGACGGCCGCGCAACAGGCTGGCCGCGTGCTCGTGCGTGTCCAGGCCGTGCCCGGCCGCTTCCACGCCGATCAGGCGGACCGACGGATCATCGAGGAACGGATGGAACAGGCCCATGGCATTCGAGCCGCCGCCGATGCAGGCGACCGCGACGTCCGGCAGGCGGCCCTCGGCCGCCAGCATCTGTTGTTTGGCTTCCTCGCCGATCACCGACTGAAAGTCGCGCACCATCATCGGATACGGGTGCGGGCCGGCGACGGTGCCGATCAGGTAATAGGTGTTGGAGACGTTCGCCACCCAGTCGCGCAGCGCGTCGTTCATCGCGTCCTTCAGGGTGCCGGCGCCGGACGTCACCGGCACGATCTCCGCGCCCAGCAGCTTCATGCGGAACACGTTGGGCTTCTGCCGCTCCACGTCTGTGGCGCCCATGTAGATGGTGCAGGGCAGGCCGAACAGCGCGCACATGGTGGCGGTGGCAACGCCGTGCTGGCCGGCGCCGGTTTCCGCGATGATGCGGGTCTTGCCCATGCGCTTGGCCAGCAGGATCTGGCCCATGCAGTTGTTGGCCTTGTGGCTGCCGGTGTGGTTCAGTTCGTCGCGCTTGAAATAGACCTTCGCCCCGCCGAGCTTGTCGGTCAGCCTTTGGGCGAACCACAGCGGCGTCGGGCGGCCGACATAATGGGTCATGTAGCCGGCGAGCTCCTTCTGGAACGCCGGGTCGGCCTTGGCTTCCTTGTACGCCTTCTCCACGTCCAGGATGATCGGCATCAGGGTCTCGGCGACGAAGCGGCCGCCGAATTCACCGAAGCGGCCACGGGCATCCGGGCCGCTGCGCAGGGAGTTTGCCCCTGGTGCAGGAGCGATGGGCTTGTTCACGTCGTGGGGTTCTCCGAAGCCGGGAGAGCTTCCCGGAAAGGCGAGGTCATAGCGCAGGGCGGCGCTGGGGGGAAGAAAGCAAGGCGAGGGGCTCCGCCCCCTCGACCCCCGCTAAGGGCTCGCCCTTAGAACCCTCTACTGATTTGGGAGTGATAGGAGGGCCTACCCGGACCTTGCAAGGTCTCGGTAGACCCTCCTATCACTCCCAAACAAATTGAATGGTTTCCAAAGGGCGAGCCCTTTGGTGGGGGTCCAGGGGGCAAAGCCCCCTGGCCTTGCTTCCTTCAGCCGGGGAAGTTCGCCGGCTTGTCACAAACCTTGGTGCCCATGTCGGCGGGGATGGAGATCTCCAGGATTTCCAGCTCGTCGGCGGCGCGGGTTTCGTTGTGCTTGGTGTTGCCGGGGATATAGAGGCTGTCGCCTTCCTTGCAGACGATGGTGCGTCCGTCCTCGAACTGCAGTTCCACCCAGCCCTTGACCATGTAGATGAACTGGCCTTCGCAGACATGGTAGTGCCAGCCGGTCTCGCGGGTCAGGCCCTGGGTGCCGATGGTCACCTGGGCGCGGACGGCGCCGCCGCTGGCGGTGGTGACGCCGAGTTCGCGGTATTTGAAGAAGTCGCGGCGGCCCTGCACCAGGATCGGGTCGCTGGCGGGGGCATAGGCGATCTTGCCCTTCTCGAAGGCGGCGGTGGCTTCCTTGCTGAGGGTGGCGGTTTCCGTTTGCATGGCACGTCTCCAGATGGTTGGGGGAAGGCATTCCCGGTCCACGGTTCTGCGACCGATCGGGCAACGTTAGCGCCCAACGCCGGCCTGCGGCAATGTTCGCGCGCTCAGCTCAGCAGCAGCGCCACGCCGCCGGTGGCGGCGGGATAGACCAGCAGCCCCGCCGGGATGCGGCGATGCGGGATGCCCCGCGCGGCCAGCAACGCCATGGCGGCGGTGCCGCCATCGTCGGTGCGTACCACCATGCCGGCGATGAACGGCAGGCAGGGAATGGCGATGCCGGGGAACACCTGGTCCACGGCCTCCGCCGGCAGCATCCGAACCTTGCCGCGCGGCAGATCGAGCTGAAATCCGCCCTCGGGGTCCGGCACCACCGGCCGGCCGGCCAGGATCGAAAAGCGCGCGGCGGTTTCGGCCGGCTTCTCAACCGCCAGCACGATCTCGGCCAGCGCGACCGCGCGATTGGGATGCACCATGAACCGTTCCTGCCAGATCGCCTCCGGCGTCAGGTGGCGGATCAGCTGGATGCGCCCTTCCGCCGGGTCGGGCAGTGGCAGGCGGGCGAACCGGGCCTTCGGGCCGGCGGGGTCTGCGTCGTCCACCGGGCGTTCGAGATACGCGACGCCGGGGATGTCGATGCCGGCGCGGCGCAGCCTGGCCAGGTTGGCTTCCTCGTCGGCAATCGACAGCGCCAGGATGTGGATGCCGGCATAGCGCGCCAGAAAGCGGTCCAGGGTATTGCTGAAGGCACCGGGATCGACGATCGCGATCAGTTCCAGATAGCCCTCCCGCAGCATGATGCAGCGGTTGCCGGTGCCGAACGGTACCACGGGGCCGTCCGGGGTGCGCTTGCCGGAGTGGCGGGCCAACGGGGTGAGGCAGAACCCGAGTGCTTCCCATTTCGCCGCCAGGGTGCCGAGGTCGTTGCCGGCGATGCCGACGTGATCCAGGGCGTCAGCACTGGCCGAGGGTGCACTCATGCCGGATCCTCATAGCTGGCGCGGATCCATGCCGCGGGCTCGGCGGCGGCGGCATCGTACCATTCCACCATCAGCGGATGCGCCCGAACGGCCTCGCAATAGGCCCGCGTGGCGGGGGAGAGATCCGGCGCATAGGTCAGCAGCCGGGTGACGACCGGGGCGTACATCACGTCCGCGCCGTTGAATGCCGCGCCGAACAGGAACGGCCCGCCGGCGCCGAAGCGGGCCCGGGTGTCGGCCCAGAGTGCCTCGATCCGTGCGATGTCGGCCAGCGCCCCCGGCGTGCGGCCGCGGCCGGCGAAATCGCGGCCCAGGACCATAGGCATGGCCATCCGCAGGTCGCGAAAGCCGCCATGCATCTCCGTCGCGATAACGCGGGCATGGGTGCGCGCGCCGAAGTCCGCCGGCCAGATCCGGCCGGACAGTTCGGCGCAATACTCGCAGATCGCCAGGGTCTCCCACACAAGGTGGCCGTCATGCTCCAGATAGGGTGCCAGGCCGCTCGGCGACAGCGCCTTCAGCTCCGGCGTCGGTTGCCCGCCACCGGCCAGCGGCACGACGATTTCCGTCACGTTCAAGCGGGCCAGCCGCACCGCCAGCCAGCCCCGCAGCGACCACGAGGAATAGCGGCGGGTGCCGAGTATCAGGCGTCCTTCAGGCATTTCACTCTGTCCTTCCTGGCAGGTTGGCGGCAGGATGCCGCGGCAAGGAACCGGAACCCAACCATGAACGAAATCCCCGCCCGCCCCAACAACCTCGACGCCTTCTGGATGCCGTTCTCGTCCAACCGCACCTATAAGGAAACGCCGCGCATGCTCGCACGCGCGGAGGGCATGAGCTACTTCACCCCGGAAGGCCGCGAGGTCATCGACGGCACCGCCGGCCTCTGGTGCGTCAATGCCGGGCACGGCAGGCGCGAGATCACCGAGGCGATCCAGAAGCAGGCCGCGGTGATGGACTATGCGCCCAGCTTCAACATGGGCCACCCGATCGCCTTCCAGGCCGCCGCCAAGGTGGCGGAACTGACGCCGGACGGCATGGACCGCATCTTCTTCACCAATTCCGGCTCCGAAGCCGCCGACACCGCGCTGAAGATCGCCCTGGCCTATCACCGCGCCCGCGGCGATGCCGGCCGGGTGCGGCTGATCGGGCGGGAGCGCGGCTACCACGGGGTCGGCTTCGGCGGCATGTCGGTGGGCGGCATCGGCGCCAACCGCAAACAATTCGGCGCGCTGCTGCCCTATGTGGACCACCTGCCGCACACCCATTTGCCAGAGCAGAACGCGTTTTCCCGCGGCATGCCGGCGCATGGCGCGCATCTGGCCGACACGCTGGAGAACCTGGTGGCGCTGCACGGCGCGGAAACCATCGCGGCCGTCATGGTGGAGCCGCTGGCCGGATCGACCGGGGTGCTGATCCCGCCGGTCGGCTACCTGGAGCGCCTGCGGCAGATCTGCACCAGGCACGGCATCCTGCTGATCTACGACGAGGTCATCACCGGCTTCGGCCGGATCGGCGCGCATTTCGGCGCCGAGCGCTTTTCCGTCATTCCCGACATCATGACCATGGCCAAGGGCCTGACCAACGCCGCGGTGCCGATGGGTGCGGTTGCGGTCGCCGAAAGCGTCTACTCCGCCATCGTGGACGGCGCGCCGGCCGGAATCGAGCTGTTCCACGGCTATACCTATTCCGGCCATCCGCTCGCCTCCGCCGCGGCGATCGCGTCGGTGGACCTGCATAAAAGCGAGGACCTGCCCGGCCGCGCCCGGGCGATGGCGCCGTATTTCGAGGACGCCGTGCACAGCCTGAAAGGCCTGCCGAACGTCGTCGATTTGCGCAACCTGGGCCTGGTGGCCGGCATCGAGCTCGCGCCGCGCGCCGGCAAGCCGACCGAGCGGGCGATCCGCATCATGAACCGATGCTTCGACGCCGGCGTGCTGATCCGCACCACCGGCGACATCATCGCGCTGTCCCCGCCGCTGATCGTCGAGAAGCCGCATGTGGACCGCATCTTCGGCACCCTGGCGGACGCGATCCGGGCCGAGGCGCAGTAAGCAAGATTGGGGCTTTGCCCCAAACCCCAGGAGGGCTCCGCCCCTCCACCCCGCAAGGGAACTTGTTCCCTTGACCCTTTTAAATTGGTTTGTTGGGG
The DNA here is from genome assembly GCA_037442565.1 of Rhodospirillales bacterium. Lineage (GTDB taxonomy): Bacteria > Pseudomonadota > Alphaproteobacteria > Acetobacterales > Acetobacteraceae > PALSA-911. Next base: position 5,481 of record JBBIQA010000047.1, on the reverse strand, counting down.
ATAGGGCCTAACCGTCGTAGCTGATCAACGGCTAAGTCAAGGCCCTATCCCCAACAAACCAGTCCATGGGGTTGAGGGGACAAGTCCCCTCACGGGTGCAGGGCAGAGCCCTGCCGGGGTCTGGGGCGGAGCCCCGGCCTTGCTATCTACCCCCGCAAACCCGCGGCGATGTCGTGGAACACCCGGGCCGGCAGGCCGCCGCCCTGGACGTTGTGCATCGGGTGGTTGTCGTCGTTGCCGATCCACACCCCGATCAGGTTGCCGCCGCCGGCGCTGGTCCAGCCGATGAACCAGGCGTCGCGGAAATCCTGGGTGGTGCCGGTCTTGCCGGCGACCATGGCGCCCGGAATGGCGGCGGCGCGGCCGGTGCCGCGGGCGACGACGGCGGAGAGCATGCGCACCATCATCCCGGCCTCGTCCGGCCCGATCACCTGTTCCGGCGGCTGGCGGGGTATGACGATTTTCCGGTGGTCGGCGGTGACAGCGTCCACGCCGTAGGGCGTGACCCGCATGCCGCCGTTGAAGAAGGTGGCGTAGGCGGCGGTCAGTTCCAGCAGCCCGACCTCGCCGGTGCCCAGCGCCAGGGATGCATCGGGCGGCAGCTTGTCGGCGATCCCCAGGCTTTGCGCGACCGCGATCACCTTGCGTGGGCCGCCGGCCAGTTGCAGCAGGCGGACGGCCGCCGTGTTGACGGATTCTGCCAGCGCGTCTTCCACGGTGATCTCGCCGGCGAATTTCCGCTCGAAATTGGACGGGCTCCAGCTGCCGATTCGGATCGGCGCGTCCAGCACGGTGTCGGCCGGGGTGACGCCGGCCTGGATCGCGGCCAGGAAGACGAACGGCTTGAACGCCGAGCCCGGCTGGCGGCGGGCCAGCACGGCGCGGTTGTACGGGCTCTTGCGGTAGTCCCGCCCGCCGACCATGGCGCGCACCGCGCCGGTGGCGGGGTCGAGGATCACCACCGCGCCCTGGCTGGCGCCGGCGGCGGCGCCGGGGCCGTCCAGAATTGCGGCCAGGCGGGATTGCGCGAGTTCCTGCAGCCGCAGATCCAGCGTGCTGCGCACGACGGCGTCGGCATTGGCGGGCACCAGGGTTTGCGCCTGCTCGGCGATCCAATCCGCGTACCAGCCGGGTGAGGCGGGGGCGGCGAGAGAGAAGTTCATCTGGGCGGAGGCCTGCCTGGCCTGTTCCTGGGTGATCGCGCCGGTTTCCACCATCGCCGCCAGCACCTCGCGTCCGCGGGCGGCGGCGGCGTCCGGGTTGGTGCGCGGGTTGAAGCGCGAGGGCGCGCGCGGCAGTCCGGCCAGCACGGCGGCCTGCCACAGCGTGACCTTGCGGGCGGAGACGCCGAAATACATCCGCGCCGCCGCATCCATCCCCCACGCGCCGGAGCCGAGATAGACGCGGTTCAGCCAGATCTCGAGGATTTCCCGCTTGGTGAAGCTGTGCTCCAGCCACAGCGTCAGAATCAGTTCCTGCACCTTGCGGCGGAAGGTGCGGGCATTGGTCAGGAACAGGTTTTTGGCCACCTGCTGGGTGATGGTGGAGCCGCCCTGCACCACATGGCCGGCCCGCAGGTTGGTGTAGCTGGCGCGCAGCAGACCGATCAGGTCGATGCCGGGATGGCTCCAGAAGCGCCGGTCCTCCACCGAGACGGCGGCCGCGGGCAGATAGGCAGGCATGTCCGACAGGCGCAGCGGGTCGCCGATGACATCGCCGAAGGTGGCGAGGATCTGGCCGCGGCGGTCCTCCAGGGTGAGGCTGGGACGGCGGGCGGCATCGAGCGCGGCTTCCGGGCGCGGCAGGTCGCGGGCGAACCACAGCAGCATGCCGGCCAGCGCGAGGCCGCCCCAGATCAGCGCGATGATGGACCAGGCAAGCCAGCGAAAGCGCCGGCGCGGCCTGATTTTTACCGGCTTCGCCTCCGGCCTTCCGGTCGCCGGCCGCCGCGGCCCGGCGGAGCCCGGGACCGGCGCCTCCGCGCGCGCGCCAGCGCCCCCGCTGGTACGTCTGGCGGGGCGGTCCGAGGGCAGGGCGCGGGGCGTTCGGGACATCCAGGATCCGGGTCTGACACCAGAAGTGTTAATGGAAGCCTTCCGTGTTGGGAAAGGCCGCAACGCACCGGCAGTCCCACGCTTGCGGATATGGTGTCGGCTGCGCAGACTCGCGCGCGCTTGCGGCTGGAAAGGGGTTTGCTATGAAGGGTCTGTTTATCGACGCCGTCGATGCGTTGGCCGGTGTCTACCACGCCAACCGGCTGCCGGGCGATCCGCCGGTGGACGTGAACGAGCAGAACGACATCCCGCCCGAGGCGCTGCCCGGGCTGCTGGCCGGCTACCAGTTCATCCTGAACGACCATACCCAGCTGCCGACCGCGACGATGGCGCGGTGCAAGGATCTGAAGCACGTCATTTTCCTCGGCACCGGCGCGCGCAGCTACATGAACCCCGAGGAACTGGCCGAGCTCGGCATCACCGTGCACATCATCAAGGGCTACGGCGACATCGCCGTGGCCGAGCATGCGATCGCGCTGATGTGGGCGTCCGCGCGCGGGCTGGCGCGCATGGATGGCGGGCTGCGGCGCGGCGAGTGGATCCGCACCGAAGGACGGCAACTTACCGGCAAGACCATCGGCCTGCTGGGCTTCGGCGGTATCGCCGAGCAGGTGGCGCGGATCGCCGGCGGTTCCGGCATGAAGGTGATCGCCTGGAACCGCAGCCCGAAGACGGCGCCGGGGGTGGAGTTCGTCGATCTGGACCGGCTGCTGGCGGAGAGCCACGTGCTGTCCGTGCACCTGCTGCTGAACGACGAAACCCGCGGCTTCCTGAGCGCCGCGCGGATCGCGCGCATGCGGCCGGGCGCTATTCTGATCAACACAGCCCGCGGCGCCGTGGTGGACGAGGCGGCGATGATCGCGGCGCTGCGCTCCGGCCAGATCGGCCATGCCGGCCTGGACGTGTTCGACATCGAGCCGCTGCCGGCCGGGCACGAACTGACGACGCTGGACAACGTGACCTTGTCCGCGCACAGCGCCTTCCGTACCCCGGAAGCCAGCGACACGCTGATCCGCCGCGCGCTGGATATCGCCTGCGCCGTCGCGAAGGGCTAGATACCCCCCCAGTTGCCCGCCTGGCGGAATGGTAGACGCAGCGGACTTAAAATCCGCAGTCCTGTAGGGCGTGCCGGTTCGAGTCCGGCGGCGGGCACCAGATTATTTGCTTTTTCCATCTTACAAGGCCGTCATCGCATGGATCTCAAGGACCACATCCGGGGCATCCCGGATTTCCCCAAGCCGGGCATCCTGTTCTACGACATCTCCACCCTGCTGCGGCATGAGGATGCCTGGCAGGTGGCGATGGGGCGGATGGCCAAGGCGGTGCGCGTCTTTCAGCCGGACCTGATCGCCGGGGTGGAGAGCCGCGGCTTCCTGATCGCGGCGCCGCTGGCGCTGAAGCTGGGCTGCGGCTTCATCATGCTGCGCAAGCGCGGCAAGCTGCCCGGCCCGGTGATCGGCCTGGACTACGCGCTGGAATACGGCACCGACCGGATCGAGGTGCAGGCCGACGCGGTGATCCCCGGCCAGCGCGTGGTGGTGGTGGACGACCTGCTGGCCACCGGCGGGACGATGGCGGCCGGGATCGAGCTGCTGCGCAAGGTCGGTGCCGAGGTGCCGGCCGCCGCGACGCTGATCGAGCTGACCTTCCTGAACGGGCGCAAGCGGCTCGACGTGCCGGTGGACACGCTGATCGCCTACGATTCCTGAGCGGTTCCGCCTTCCGGCCCTGCCGCGGTTTTGTCATCTGGCGCGACTGGGGTAGGAATACCGGCTGGGACGGGCGGCGCGCCGCCGCGTTCCATGCCGTGGGAGGCGATATGACCGACGCTCCGCTGGAGAACGGTCCGCTCGACGATCGGCGGACTGGTTTGACCCGGCGCCGTCTGCTGGGGACCCTGGCTGGCCTGCCCGTGATCGTCGCGGGCCTGGGCGGGCGGAGCTTGGCGGCCCCCCAGCAAACCCTGGCGAGTCAAGCCACGCCATCCTTGCAGACCGACATTACCGCCATGATCGCCGGGCCCGAGGGCGGCAGCACCGATACGTGGGCGCGGAGCATCCTGGCCGCGCTGTCGCAGTCGCTGCCGCCAGGCGCGCGGCTGCACAGCGTGACCACCGGCGCGGCCGACGGCGTTACCGGTGCCAACCAGTTCGAGGCGCGCGTGGCGCCGGACGGCGCGAGCCTGCTGGTGGTGCCCGGCGCCGCAGCGCTGGCCTGGCTGGTCGGCGACCCCCGGGCGCAATTCGACGTAGGCCATTGGGTGCCGGTGATCGCCGGCGTCTGCTCGGGCGTGGTGGCGCTGCGCGGCGGAGCGGCGTCGCTGGGGCCGGGACGGAAGATCCGCATCGCCACGGCAGCGCCGGCCGGACCCGAACTGGCCGCGCTGCTGGCGGTGGACCTGCTGGGCGCGCAGCCGGTGGCGGTTCCGGGCCTGATGGACGATGCCGCCGTGCACGCCGCGCTGGCGAAGGGCAGTGTCGACGGGGTCCTGCTGCGCGGGCGCAAACTGGCGGAGCAGGTCGAGGCGATGAACCGCCTCGGCCTGCAGCCGGTCTTCGGGCTGGGTCTGCTGAACGAGAGCGGCAACGCGGTGCGCGATCCCCGGTTCCCGAATCTGCCGGAATTTTCCGAAGTGCTCACGGCGTCGCGCCCGCAAGCCGCGTCCGGTCCGCTGTTCGATGGCTGGCGGGCGATCGCCGCAGCGACGCGGCTGGAATTCGCCGTCGTGCTGCCGCAGCTCACGCCGGCCGCGCTGGTCGCACAATGGCGCCGGACCGGCAGCGAGGCGGCGGCGGCGCCGGTGCTGGCCAACCCGGCGTCCGAGCAGATGGTCCGCGTTCTCGGCGGCGCGGCCGGTGCGGTGGAGATCGCCGCGGTGGCGGCGGAGGCCCCCACTTTGCTCGAACTGCGGCGCTGGCTGGGAGCGCGGCTGAACTGGCATCCGAGTTAGGGCGCGGTCACGGGGCGTTGCGCTCACGGGGCGTTGCGCTCACGGGGCGTTAAGGATTGGTCGCTATTTTGCGACGGTATTTTCTTGTCAGGCACCCCTCCCATGCCGAACGACCTGGCTATCCGTCCCATAGCCCCATCCGCGCCGGAGCCTCCCGCCGGGCCTGCCGTGCAAATGGTCCAGGCTGTAGCCGGCGTGACCATCGCCCCGGACGCCATGCCCAACCCGACTTTGCGGCTGGACATGACGCTGGGGATGGTCGTGATCGAGTTCCACAACAGCGCGGGCAGCGTCACCGACTCGATCCCAGGGCAGCGGCAACTGGATGCGTACCGGATGGCCCGCGAACTGAACGACGCACCTGACCCGTCCCCTGGCACCGCGCCGCCCGTTCACCCATCGGCAACCCGCACCGTCTAGCCTTCGGGTTTGGCGTGGACCGGAAGCAGGCAAGGTTGGGGCTTTGCCCCAAACCCC